>JAWXUZ010000072.1:0-12940 GCA_044425835.1 Bacillota bacterium
GAGCGCTACCCTGTGGATACTTATATAGTAAGTTCGCTTAGCGGATGTGGCGGAACTGGCAGACGCACCAGACTCAAAATCTGGCGATGAATAATCGTGTGGGTTCGAGTCCCACCATCCGCACTACTAAGACAATCCATATTGGGTTGTCTTTTTTGTTGTTAATCGCAAACGGGGAGGATTGACCTAGTTGTTGATATGAATCCCCAATGAAATATTGCAATAAAAATATAATGGCTACTGATTGGGCAAATGAAGGTTACTCCTACAATTCGCCTCAACTCTTGACAAACAGCCAAAAAGGTTTGGAATCTACAAACGCAGAACCCAAACCTTTATTGTTATTTCGTATTAAATTGTATAAACTTTTTAGGAGTAAGTCCCCTATCGTATTTTTATTTATCAAGTTTACGCTTTTTTTTGTGAATCATTGAAGGTGGTTCTCCAGAAACAGTTGCCTCTGTAATGATACAACGTTCAAGATCTGTGGCATCTGGAATATCAAACATAATTGGATTGATAAATTCCTCCATGATTGCACGCAAACCACGAGCCCCTGTTTCACGCTCCATCGCTTTTTTGGCAATGGCACGTAACGCATCTTCATCAAATTCCAAATCAACATCATCAAGCTCAAACAAATATTCATACTGTTTTGTCAAAGCGTTTTTCGGCTCAGTCAAGATATGCAAAAATGCTTCTTCGTCCAAACTATCGAGCGTAACCACAACAGGCAAACGACCAATAAATTCAGGAATCAAGCCATATTTTTGTAAATCTTGAGGCATCAATGACTTCAGCAATTCATCAATCGTTTTGTCTTCTTTGCGTTTGACTTCCGCTCCGAAACCAATGACTTTATGACCCAAACGATTTTGTATAATCTTATCGATATCACCAAAAGCACCACCACAAATAAATAAAATATTTGAAGTATTGATTTGAATAAATTCTTGGTGTGGGTGTTTTCTACCGCCTTGCGGAGGAACGCTTGCCACAGTACCCTCTAATATTTTTAAGAGAGCTTGTTGCACACCTTCACCGCTGACATCTCTTGTGATCGATACATTTTCCGATTTTTTTGTGATTTTATCGATTTCATCAATATAAATAATGCCACGCTCTGCACGTTCTACATCATGGTCGGCTGATTGAATCAATTTTAACAAAATATTTTCAACATCCTCACCTACATAGCCAGCTTCCGTCAAAGTCGTTGCATCGGCAATTGCAAATGGCACATTGAGAACACGAGCAAGTGTTTGGGCAAGGAGTGTTTTCCCTGTACCAGTTGGACCAACAATCAAAATATTACTTTTTTGTAATTCAATGTCATCGTTTTTGGAATCACAAACGATACGTTTATAATGATTGTATACTGCCACTGCCAATGATTTTTTTGCTCTGTCTTGACCTACAACGTAAGCATTCAATGCTTCTTTGATTTCACTCGGTTTCGGGAGATTTTTCAAATCAGCTTCATCGACTGTGCTTATACTTCCGTACTCTTCTTTGACCATATCAGAACACAAATGAATGCACTCATTACAAATATACACCTTAGGACCTGCAATTAATTTTTTCACTTGCTCCTGTGTTTTTCCACAAAAGGAACAGCGTAATCTACTGGCATCATCATTTTTACTTGCCATAGTTAGCTCCTTTCTTTGGATTGAGGTTTTGTAATTACGTCATCGATAATGCCGTACGCTTTCGCTTCCTCTGCTGTCATAAAATTATCTCTTTCCGTGTCTTGTTCCACGATATCAACAGCTTTTCCAGTATTTTCTGATAAAATTTTATTCAATTTTTCTTTTGTATGCAAAATATTTTCTGCATGAATGCGAATGTCAGTTGCTTGCCCTCTTGCACCACCGCTTGGTTGGTGAATCATTACCTCTGCATTTGGGAGTGCGAAACGTTTGCCTTTTGCACCACCTGCGAGCAAAAATGCACCCATGCTTGCCGCCATACCAATACAAATTGTAGAAACATCAGGCGTAATGTACTGCATCGTATCGTAAATTGCCATACCGGCAGTCACAGAACCACCAGGACTATTGATATATAAACTGATATCTTTGTCTGGATCTTCTGCTGCCAAAAAGAGTAGTTGTGCCACAACGAGACTTGCTGTCACATCAGACACACCTTCCCCAAGAAAAATAATACGATCTTTTAATAATCTGGAATAAATATCATACGAACGCTCTCCACGATTCGTTTGTTCGACTACCATTGGTACTAAACTCATATGATCAATTCCTCCTTTTCTAAAATAATAAATATGAATTACAAAAAAGTTTACGCAATTGTTGCAGCATCGTAAATTACATCTGCTGCTGCTTTGACTAACATATCACCTTTTAGAGCTTCTTTGTCTTCTGGACGAATGATTTCCAACATTTTTTCAGCAGGAAGACCATAACTTTCGCCATATCTACCGATTTCTTCATTCAATGCTTCTTCGGTAATTTCAATGTTTTCTTGTTTCGCAATTTCTTCAAGTATGAGTCTTGCTTTCACACTTTTTTCAGCTGTTTCTTTGAAATTTTCTCTCATTTCTTCGATTGAAGTACCAAGATATTGGCAATACAATTGCATATTCAATCCTTGACGAGAAATGTTTTGCTCAAATTCATGCATCATACCATCGATACGATTGTCAAACATTACTTGAGGCACGTCCATTTCACAAGCCGCAACTGCCAAGTCCATCAATTTTTCTTGTTCATCACGAGTGGCTTCAGCTTGTTTTGCCTCAGTCAGTTTGTCCAAAACGCTTGCTTTATATTCAGCAAATGTTGAAAATTCAGAAACATCTTCTGCAAATTCATCATCAAGTTCTGGCAATTCTTTTGCAGTGATTTTTTTGATTTCAATTGCAAATACAGCATCTGCTCCTGCCAATTCTTCTGCATGATAATCTTCCGGGAATTTTACGTTGACATCAAAAGATTCTCCAACGTTATGTCCTACAACTTGAGGTTCAAAGCCTGGAATGAAAGAATTACTTCCAAGTTCTAGGTCGTGTTCATCTGATTGTCCGCCATCAAAACGCACACCATCGACAGAACCGTCATAGCTTAATTTTACGATATCGCCCATTTCTGCAGCACGGTCAGTCACATCTACTTTTCTTGCACTTCTGCCACGTACATTTTCGATTTCTTCCATTACAGCTTCATCATCTACAGTCACTTCTATTTTATCTGTTTTCAAGCCTTTGTATTCACCCAATTTAACTTCAGGTTTTATAGTCACTTCTACGATAAATTTTGCACCCTTATCTTTTTCGATATATTCCATATCCAAAGTAGGAGAAGATACAATGTCGAGTTCTAACTCATCAACTGCAGCTTTGTAGTTTTCAGGGAATAAGTGATTGATTGCTTCTTCAAAGAAAAATCCATCGCCATATTGTGCTTCAACGACTTTTCTTGGCACTTTCCCTTTTCTAAATCCAGGAATTGCAATTCTGGATTTTTGTTTTTCGTAGGCAAATTTCAAACCTTTTTCCAACGTTTCTGCATCCACTTCAAAAGAAAGCTTCACATCTGTTTTTTCTTTGCTAATTAATGTTGCATTCATTTTTTTGTTCCTCCTTAAATCTTATCTTCTTTCAATAGTCCTTCAATTTTTACTATTGCTAGCGTCTACACGCACAATCATAAATAGTATAACACACTATTTCAAATAAAGCTACTAAAAAATGAGAAAAGTATGGCAAATTTTCTTATTTTTTTTATAACAACTGAAATTGTTATACTTTTACGGAAGCAACTTTCCCCAAATCAGGAGTGACTCTTGCCAAATCGGCAGGAATATCAATGTTTTGTGGGCATTGGGAAACGCAGACACCGCAACCCACACAGTGTGAGCTATCTTTTTTTGCCAAACGCAATCGACTCAAATCCCAAACATTTGTCGCCTCAAAGACGTGATACATATTCCATAATTTAAAATTTTGTGGAATATCCACTTTATGTGGACAGGGCATACAATAATTGCAACCCGTACAATTATTTTGGATACGAGAAAATAATATATCACGCACTTCAGCAATTACTTTACGTTCTGCATCATTAAAAGGTACGAGTGAATCAAAGGTTTTGATATTATCTTGTACATGATCCATGTTTGACATACCGCTCAAGATAACCTTTACATTTGGCAGGTCTGCAAAGTAACGCATCGCATAAGAAGTGATGGTTTTTTCTTTATCTAATGCATAAAATTTATCATTTATCCCATCAGAAAAATTCGCCAATGCACCGCCACGCACAGGCTCCATAATCGCAACAGGTATACCGAGTTCTTCGGCGAGTTTATATCCTTTCATTCCAGCTTGTTCGTTTTCATCCATATAATTGAGTTGGATTTGACAAATATCCCATTTGCGATAACGAATGATTTCATCGAAAACGTCATATTTATCATGGAAGGAAAACCCGATGTGTTTAATCTTGCCCTCTGCACGCAGTTCTTCTAGGTAATCAAGAATTCCTTCTTTTAATATGAAATCCCAACGTTCTTTATTCAAAGCGTGCAATAAATAAAAATCCACATAATCAGTTTGGAGGTATTCCAACTGTTTTGCAAACATTTCTTTGGCTCCATCTAAATTTTTTATGAGCCACATAGAGAGTTTTGTTGTCAGTGTATACGAGTCTCTAGGATATTTTTTCAATGCCTCTCCAACGAATTCCTCACTTTTTCCATTATGATACACGTAAGCCGTATCGAAATATGTCACGCCATTTTCGTAAGCGTAATCGATCATTTTTTGTGCTTCTACTTTATCGATTGTCTTATCTTCCGCCAAAGGAAAACGCATACAACCAAATCCTAACAAAGAAACATCCATATCTAAATTGTCTAACTTTCTTCTTTCCATATTCATTTCCTCCTATATCATTGTTTTATGATTAATCACCCTATCATATATAATACCACAATTTACAAAAAAATAAAAGCATATTTTTAATTTTTTTATGATTTTAAAGAGAAAAAGCGATGCCAAAACCTCTGTTTTGACACCACTTTCGTCATCTTATCTAAAATCAGGAAACTCAATCACCCAATTGGAATTCTGAAATTAAAGTTTTCATCATATTTGCTTGGCTTGATAACTCCTCACTTGCTGCCGCACTTTCTTCGCTCGTCGCAGAGTTCGATTGTACAACGGCTGAAATTTGAGCAACACTATCTGTAATGCGACCGACACTTTGTAATTGTGCTTCGGAGGCTGCTGCAATTTTTGAAACAACTGCCAAAACGTGTTCAGTATTTTTTACAACGTTATCAAAAGTTTCGCTTGTACTATTTGTGAGATCAGTACCAGTTTGGATTGCTTGTAAAGAAGTCTCAATCAAAGAAGTTGTATTTTGAGCCGCCTCTGCTGATTTTTGAGCCAGATTTCGTACTTCGTCTGCAACAACAGCAAACCCTTTTCCTGCTTGCCCAGCACGAGCCGCTTCAACTGCAGCATTGAGAGCGAGAATATTTGTTTGGAACGCAATGTCATCAATCGTTTTGATAATTTCTTCGATGTAAGCAGAAGATTCCTCGATTTGTTTCATTGCATCCATCAATTGTCCCATTTCAGAAGAACTTTGTTCCACAACTGCAACGGCTGTTTTTCCTAACTCGTTGGCTTCCACTGCGTTATTTGCTGTCTCATTGATTTTTGTCGATACATCTTCTACGATTTCACAAAGTTGATCGACACTGCTTGTTTGATCCATCGTACCATGTGCCAATGCTTGTGCACCTGCTGAAACTTGTTCAGAACCAGTTGTGACTTGTTGTGCAGCCACTTGGATTTCAGACATTGTCTCACGAATGACTTCAATTAGTTGTGCCAATGAAACTTCGATTGCTCTAAAATCTCCAGGGTATACCATTTCTGGAGAGTGCGAAAAGTCTTTGTCTGCCATCGCACCAACGCTATCTTGAATGCCATTGACTAATTGCTTAAGTCCCAATACAGAAGTATGTAAAGATTCAGAGAGATGTTCCATCTCAGCTGCTTTAGAGTCGCATATAAAATCGATTGCCAATTGCCCTTTTGCAAGTTTTCTAGCTCCTTTTTCCAAATGGAGAATCGGATTTATGATTTCAGTTTTGATAAAACGCATTGCACCAACAGTTGCAGCAATGATAAACCATATAACGAAACAACAAGAAATGACTGCAAGATTAATGACGGCGTCAAGCGCCTCTTCGGATTCTGCGATTTTTATGTCGATTTCATCAATTACACTATGAATCATGCTTTCTAAAATCACAAGGTTTGCATCCACCTCGTCTTCATAGATTTGCAACTTTTCAGCTTTGTCTTTTTGATAGTAGTAAGTTCTATCAGAATTTGTAAGGAAATTGATTTCTGATTCAGTCAAATCGTTTAAGAAAGACAGCGTTGTAATTTTTGTACCTGCTTGGTGTACAGCTGCATGCAAAGGTTCCACGACTGTAATGAAGTCCGTCATATGTGATTCCGTGTTGGAATGATCACCGTAAATAAACAGCCCCAATGCACAAGTGCGAGGATCTAGCGTTTTAGCGAAGTCATTGCCAGTATTGATATGGTGCATCAAATCCGTAGCCCAGTCGTAATGGGACAATCCCACTTCATAAAGCATCGCTTTTTCGTCATTGTAGTCTGCCACGACTACTTTTGTTTCAGTTACATGCAAAACACTTCCGCCTACGAGACCGAATAAGAGTACAACTGACAAAAATATCAACGCAAATTTACTCATGATTGCCTGATTTATCGACATCTTCTTTTGCTTTGAACGTTTCTTTTCTGCAGATGAAACCCTTTTGTTATTCCTTACATTTTTCTGTGCCGCCATTATTTTTACACGCTCCTTAGTCTAAAGATAAAATTGGATAGATTTCTGAATGTCTTTCGTATGGAACGAGACATTTTTTCGTTTCTGAAAGTTATATTTTTCTTAATAAAACTTATATCACGTCATATTATACACGGTAATTACAAAAATCGCAAGTCTTTATTTGATTTTTTTTGAAAATAATAAAAAAAATATGAATTCTATCGCATTTTTAAATACATTTCATTTAATTTTTAAATAAGTAGTATCGTATTTACTTTTCTGCAGCAATAAGCATTTGTTTTGCAATTGGCACAGCACTGCCATCTCGATCTCGATTTTCAATCATCACGCAGACAACAACTTCGGGGGCTTCCACAGGAGCCATTGCAATAAACCATGAATGATCATTTTCCGTCGCATTTTGTGCGGTACCTGTTTTCCCAGCTACAGCAAGCCCTGAAATTTGGCTTTGCACACCTGTACCGCTATCCACGACAGATTGCAACATCTCTTTTAATATGGTCGTCTCTTCTGCTGTCGCAATTTCCATCGCTTTTTTCGGCACGGAATGTTTCGTTTCCTCTCCGTTATCATTTTCTACATGGTCAACCAAATACGGTTGCATCATAATGCCGTCATTGGCAATGCCAGACAGCAACATCGCCATATATAGTGGTGTCAAGGCGGTTTTGCCTTGTCCAATGGAAGTTTCGACCAACTCACTTTCTGTAGAATTAGCAGACAAGGAAGTCTGATTTTTACTTTTTGCAGTTGAAAATTCATATTCAGCGTGAATTCCTGAGTCAATCATTGTTTCTGCCAACACCTCAGCTGATAGTTCGTTGACTGCCATATGGGCAAAATACGTATTGCAAGAATGCGTCACAGCTTCATGCAAACCGACCTCTCCATGTTCTGCCCCATCGTAACAGTGTATGATTTTATCTTGGAAATATGCTACCCCTTGGCAGTTGTACGTGATATCTTGCCAATTTTTCACGTTTCGCATAATCGAAAGAGCCGTGATGATTTTAAAAGTGGAGCCAGGCGGATAGAGTCCTTGCGTGGCACGATTGAGGAAAGGACTGTCTTCGTCTGCATTCAAATCTGTCCAATCTTCATTGAGTGTATTTGGATTGAATGATGGATACGACTGCAAAGCCAAAACTTTTCCAGTCGAGGGCTCCATGACAACAATCGAACCCTTGGCATCATCTAACAATTCGCCTGCCAACTTCTGTAATTCATAGTCAATGGTCAAAGAAATATGATTGCCTTGCAAGACTTCATCTCCAAAAATTTGACCGATTCTTTGTGAAATTTCATTGTCGAGCGTCATCATCTCAAAATTTTTATACGCTTCGATATTTGTTTTTCCACGACTGCTATACCCTGTGATATGCACCGCCAATTCTGCCATAGGATACTGCCTGACGTACAATCCGTTTTCGTCTAATACACTTTCAGCCAAAACAATGCCGTTGCAATCTAAAATATCACCTCGACGAAGGAGTGGATTTTCGTATCGCAAGCGAGGATTGTAAGGGTTACTCGCTATGGCTTCTCGTTGCACCAAAAGAAGTGTCCCCAAATAGTATAGTAATAGGAAGAGACACGTAGCCAAAACCCAAAAAATACGACGAATGCTATTCTTCATTTGATTCACGACGCTTCCTCCCCTCTTTTTTTGAGTGATACGCATCTTCTGAGACAATCTCTTCTGCGGCCTCTTGCTCAATTGGTACAGTAAAAGTAGATGGTTGCTGAAAATCCCATTGTTCCGTTGCTTCATTTGTACGAGATTCTTGTCGTTCATGTTGTTCGCAGTATACACAAACCCATTGTAACAACCCCACCATCATACAACTGACAAGCACTGACGATCCGCCATAACTCACAAGAGGCAAAGTCACACCTGTCAGAGGAATCAACTTGATGACACCACCAATGATGATAAATGCTTGAAATACGAGCATCGTCGTCACACCCATAGCGAGTATGCTATAATATCTGCGGTTGCAATCAAGAGCAATTCTGACTCCTCGATAGAGTAACATAATGAAAATTGCAATGACGCCCGCTCCGAAAATAGCACCAAACTCCTCGCAAATTGCAGCAAAGAGCAAATCGCTTTCAACGACAGGAATGACGGTTGGCACACCTTTAGTTAGACCGCTGCCCCACATGCCCCACGTTGTAATGGCAAATAGTGAGTTGACAATTTGATAGCCACTCCCTTCGATATCTGTCCACGGATTCGACCAAATCGCCACACGGACACGCACATGATTGAAAATTTTGTAGGCAACAAAAGAGGCTCCACTTGCTGCAACCATTCCAAGCAAAAATAAGAACTCATTGGAAGTTGCAATGTAAAGCAGTACCATAAATGTCATGAAAAATATCAATGCACTACCCAAGTCTTTTTGCAATACTAGCAGTAGGACAATCCCAGCACTGAGTGACCCTGATATGAGCAGAGATTTCAAGCCGACACGCTTCCTAAATACGCTTGCCAGATAAAAAACAAACAGGAATTTTACAATTTCTGAGGGCTGAAATGAGATGCTTTGTCCCAATAAAGAAAATCGCAGCCAATTCGTTGAACCACCAGATTCTACACCGAAAAACTGCGTGCAGATGAGTAATCCATAACTAATTATGATGCACGCTCCTTCAAATACTTCAAATCGTGGAAACCATCTCAGAAAAATTGGCAATAGCATCACACCGATGATTCCGATGAGAAACCAGATGAGTTGCCTATGAGCCAGTGAGGGCTGAATGCGTTGCAATATGACGAGTGAGATGTCAATCAAAAAGACGACACCCGTCCAAATGAGCGGACATCCATCGTAATAAAATTTGTCTAGTGCAAAAAAAAGCAACAACAAAAAAGCCAAGCACAAAATCCCAAACACACAAGTCTCCCAGTCAAATAGCGTCGTCTGGAATGTGAGTATCGAAAACGCAGTGATGTGAAATGCAAAGATAATTCGCCTTTGCAAAACGACGGCATTGTATGGATTTCCAAAATTTCCACCTTGCTCATACGCAATATAGACGACTGCCAACCAGAGAAAAACTCCTATATATGCTACAAAAACGTAGCGACTCAGCATAATTAGTAAATCTAACATACGTTACTCACTCCACTCCACGGAAAAAATGACCTTTTGTATTTCCTTTTTCTTGCATTTCATCAAGAACGGTCCTCGTTGCATCGGAAATTGTAGGACGTTCTTTCGTCATTTCGCAGTATGCTTTCACAAAACGAGCGACTTTTCCTGGTCCCTCTTTCGTAAAATCGAGACGGACACTCCCTGTCACACTGCAAAGAATTTCGTTGTAAAATTTCAAAGTGAACAGCGGTTGGCTATTCAAAATCGTACAGACACAATTTTTACAATCGGTCACCAAAGGAAATTTCATGCCCTTGCGGTCTTTTAAGAAATAGACGTCGCCATTGTTTTTTTCTTTGCAAAACAAAGAACCATTTTTTTCGCCAACGTAATTTCCAACGGGGCATTGTTGCGTTTTCATCAAAGGCAAATAGCCATGCACGACCATTTGGCAATCGCAATCGCCCATAGCGTTGATTTCTTGTAAATTCGACTCGACAGAAAGACAGACGGAATCGGCTCCTTGTGATTTCCAAAATTGAACGCTTTCTCGATTCATAACGTTAAATGTATAGTCTAGTGTGATTTTTTTACCGAGTGATTGCACGGCGAAAAATTGCCCTTGCGTACGCACCAAAAACCCATCAATGTCAGTTGTTTTTAGATAGTCAATCTGTTTGGCGAGTTCATTTTTTCGCCACTCTCTACTCACTTTTGGCAATGCAACGTAAAGTCGTATATCGTGTTTTTGACAAAGTGCAATCGCTTCAGTGACATCTTTTTCAGTGAAACTGTCGACCTCAAAATAAATGGTGTGCAACGATTTTTCAGAAACGATAATTTCTAGTTGTGGAAAAGAGGACACCAAAACATGCACCTCTTTTTCTACAATAAAAGGAGGTGTGTCTTCTTGCGGAAGTCGTTTTTTCGCACTTGCTTCTCGCTTCGTTTTTTTGATGATTGCACTTTCGAGGGCAGAAACTGCCTCACGTCGTAGTTGGTTCAACGCACTGACTGAGAGGAAAATGTCTACATCGCATTGTAAAGTCAACGTTTCTAGCGAAAACGGAGTCGACCCCATCTTTTTTAATTGTTGCTCGATTTTTTCTTCTGGTGTGCCTTTTTGATCACTTTTTTCTACAGTTTCCCCTGTCAAATAAACGTTCGATCCGTTCGCATCCCACAGTTGCAATGCCATTGGCTTGCCTATATTTGCTTGGAAAAATCCAGAAATTGCCTGTTTTTTGACGTCCTTCTCCCATGTTTTCTTCATGGAATCGTTCACAGTTTTTCCATACGTACGGTACACAGGATTATTTTTTTCGATATTGCCTTCCAAACTCACAGTAATGACTTCGCCTTGTTTCGAGGCTTTTGAAATATTCGTTCCAACGTGTGGCAACGTGTCTGTCCAGATTTCGATGCCATCCCCCGGCACGAGCGATTCTCTTGTACGAATTGTGACACGGTGGTATTTCGGGATATAGCTATCGACAAAGCCGATGTGCAACCCCCAAGGTTTTGGACGTTCTATGCCTATCATATCTGCACCAGAAGTTTGGTGGTAATATCCCTCTGAAAATCCGCCACGGTTGAATAACTCCAGTAAAATTTTTGTATCCGTCAATTCGACTTTGTAATTATCTTTATTTTCAAAATACAAATCAATGTATTTGCGGTAAATTTTCGTTACACCAGCTACGTATTCAGGATTTTTCATACGTCCCTCTATTTTCAGGGAATCGATTCCACTTTCAATCAAATCGGGCAATATCGCAAGCGTTTGCATATCTTTTGGTGAGAGCAAATGTCCTTCAATCACAGGATTGACTCCACGGTAAAGCGTATATGGCAAGCGACAAGTTTGGGCACAGCGACCACGATTGCCACTGCGACCACCGAGCATACTACTCATAATGCATTGCCCAGAATAAGACACACAAATAGCTCCATGAATGAACGTTTCGATTTCGATTTCATTTGTATTTTGTTTGATTTCTGCAATTTCCATCAAAGAAAGTTCACGACTTAGGACGACCTTTTGGAATCCCAACGAAGAAAGATGCTCTACATCGTTCAAAGAATTTGCTGTCAGTTGTGTGCTTGCGTGTAGTGGAAAATCTGGAAAATGTTCTTTGATGAGAGTGGCTACCCCGAGGTCTTGTAAAATCAAGGCATCGACCCCTATTTTATAGAGTTCCCCCACAAAATCAAGGACTTTTTGCAACTCATTTTCTTTGCAAAGCGTATTGACAGTCACATACACTTTGACACCACGCAAATGACAAAAGTCACAAGCCCAAGCAATTTCTTCTATTGTAAAATTTTTCGCTGATTCTCTTGCGTTGAAGGATTGTCCGCCGAGATAAACGGCATCGCACCCATTGGCAACGGCAGCGAGCAAACTCTCTTTCGTTCCTACGGGCGAGAGCAATTCTGGTTTTTTATTCATCATTATAAAAACCTCTTTCTTTTCATGATTTCTATTTTGCAGAAACGAAATTATCTTCTGCGTTTTTTCTTTGATTTTTTCCGAGGTGAGGACGTATAATTCCCAGGGAAATTCGGTTTCTTTTCACCGTCAGATGTATTGATTTCGTAATTTTCATCGATTTTTTCGGGGAAATTTACGATTTTACGAATCACAGGTGTATGTAGCGAATCGTACTTTTGTACATGGGGTGTGACTTCTGCCGAAGTTTCCATTGCGTGTGTAGATTTTTTAGGGATTCGGGTGTTGCTATTTGTTTTCGGAAATTTCGTTTGACCTTGGTTTTGAGACGATGCAAAACGCTTTCCTGTTCTCGGAAAGTTTGTTTGTGATTGCAGTTTTTCAAACCTTGCAAGTTCTTCTGCATCACGTTTTGCCCTTTCTTCCGCCTCCGCTTTTTCCTCTGCTTCAGCCCTAGCTTTTTCTTCAGCTTCAGCCCTAGCTTTTTCTTCAGCTTCAGCCCTTGCTTTTTCTGCAGCTTCAAC
>JAWXUZ010000073.1:0-12773 GCA_044425835.1 Bacillota bacterium
ACCTGTAATCATATGTATGAGTGGTACAATAATCGGCTTCATCGCCAAACCAAGACTCGCCATCAGACCAATAATAATTAAATGAAAGATAGAAAATGACTTCAATAATTGATTCATACAACCCCCGATTTCCAATTGAGTATCACGACAATATCTCGATTAGTTGATTACGATTTTTGACAAGTTTTTCATCCACATATTTCCAGATTCCCCGTCAACTACAGTATTGATAGGGCCATCTTCGCCCAAACCAGCACCGTCCTTTGCGTATGCCAACATTGCTTTGCCAGCGATTTCCATTGTGTACTCTTGTGCGTACCCATCAGTCGCTTCGACGCTTACGGTTTCAAATTCTGTAATGCCAAGTGTTGCCAATGCTGACATAAAATCAACGCCTGTCCATGTATTGGTTTCATCGCCTTTTTGTGAAGTTTTAAGCACTTCTTTTTCCACTACGTCAAGCCCAGCAAATGATTCTTCTGTCAATTCCATTTCGCCATCTGCTGTCACAACACCAACGGAAAATGTAGGCAATTCTGCACCTTCTGTCGCTACTTCTTCAGCTACTTCTTCTACCGTTTCTTCAGCTACTACAGGTGCTTCTGCTTCAGGTGTTGCTACTGCTGTTTCGCCACCGCAACCGATAATTGAAACACTCAAACTACCTACCATTGCCATCATCATAAATTTTTTCATTGTTTTTCCCTCTCTGATTATATCACATTATA
This sequence comes from Bacillota bacterium, assembly GCA_044425835.1. Classification (GTDB taxonomy): domain Bacteria; phylum Bacillota; class Clostridia; order Lachnospirales; family Anaerotignaceae; genus Chakrabartyella. Next base: position 729 of record JAWXUZ010000073.1, read on the forward strand.
TTATATTGTGGTGCCAATTAAATATTGCCAAATTGCAACAATCCCATTAACGGGCGACCACAGGTCGCCCCTACAAAAAAGTCAGAAATTTCAATATGTAGGGGAGACCTGTGGTCGCCCGTAGTGAATTCTGTCACCTTATTTTAGCGATATTTTATTATCGGAACAATATTCAATTATTGAACGATTTGCAACACTTCGATTTGCATAGAATTGTCTGTATCTACAAGATAGTACACACCTTCTATCGCTTCGAACTGCAACTTGCTCGCCATTGCCGCTGTAAACTGGGTTTCTTCACCGTTGACATCAATCACTGTAAAGTCCACCATGCCAAAATTGTTATCTGACAATATATCTATCAACGGAAATTCCGTTGTTGTTACCGTTTCATTTTCAGAATACGCAGAAAGAGATACAAATGCAGTGTCGCCAATCGTCAATGACTGGATGCCTTTGATTTGCATTCCTTTTGGCATATCTGGTGAAATAAATAAAGGTGTATACTCGCCTGTCATTTTCAAGTATGACTCCTCTACGACTTCAATTGCCTTATCGTCTTCAAGACCATCATTTGCAATGAACGTTGCAGTTTTTGTATCCTCCGCAACGGTCACAAATTCGTCCATCAGTTCTGTAATTTTCACCGCTTTGTCTACCGCATCGTAATACGTATAGTCTTGGTAAGTGAACACTTTGTCTGTGCTATCGAGCAAGACAATTTTTTCGACTGCACGGCTTGTCGTCACATTTTTTTCGAAGTGAATTTCTACCGTACCACGCACCCAATACATTGCTCGTTCATCAGGTACAATCACACGAAATGCACCGTATTTATCGTAATATTCTTCATCTTCTTGGTATGCAATCACAACATCACGATTGCTCAAAACGTCATGCGGAATAATGATTTCATAGCCATCACTTGCCACCACACGCACCGCTTCAAAATCGCTCAACACTTCATTCTGTTCTGCCAATAAATCTTGCAATAACGCACCTCGAATTGTCGCAGTGTTGATTTCACCACTCGAAGTTGTACTGCTCACTGTTTCTTCAAACACTGGATAACTTTCTATTTCTTCTAGTGAATAAGTGAGGGCGGTATCCCCCAAACCAATCAATGATACTGTATTCGTATCGACGACATCAGCCGTTGCCACTGCTTCTTGCTGCGTATCTGCTACTGCTTCAGTGCTTGCTGTGTCTGCTCCTGTATTCCCGCAACCAATCAATAAATTACACGTCATCAATGCGAGAATTATTTTTCTACATCCTTGTTTCATTTCGTACCTCCTAATGTTATTTGTCTCATCTTCATTTTGTTGACTCAAAAATAGGTAGAAACTCTTCAGACCTGACCGTTGAATTTCTATAGTATTCCATCGCCAAGTTCACACCGCCAGCAATTGCTTCTGACGAAATTGTCGCCCCTGTAATCGCTACGACATCATGCGTTGCATCAGGCATGATTTTTACGATGCCAAACGGTGTATCGACTGATTTTTCTGCAAAACGGTCTAAAAACCAACGTTCGGTGATGTGTCCGCCGTAGTCAGGTGTTTCTGCGTGTTGCAAAATGTCAATCTTTGCGACGGTATCGGTTTGCGTATCAATCGCTACGGTCATCACGATATTGGGGTGATACCCATCGACACGGACAGTTTGTGTGTACAACGCTCCGTCCTCGGCAATTGCTATGATGTCGCCAAGTTCGGTCGACAAAATTACATCATTTTGTACCATGTTCAAACTGGCACCACCAACAATCGCAAGGGTACATACTGCCAAACACAAACTCGCTTTGTTTCGTTTTTTTGCCAATCAAAAAACCTCCTCTAATATTGAGAAGGTTTAGAAAGTTGTTCTGTATAAAAACACAACAAAAAAGCATATTCAAAGGAATATGTAAAATTTTCTAGTTTCTTCGCCCCTTCTCAGAATGGAAGGCTATTTCATTTCTAAAATAACCCTAACGTTGGAAAATTCATATGCATATGCACTTAGATTTTTCCAATCGGAGCGAATTCATTCTACTACAAATTATTTCCTATGTCAAGTGTATATTTCAAACCGTAAGAATTGCACTTGTTAAGTCACTGATTCATGTAAAATAGAATAGTCATTTCGTTTTCATTGTTTTCGCTAAAATATAAGTACCACACTTAGAATTTGCTTACACCTCCGTTGTTTCTTTCCTTAATACATATATGGGATATTTCTGCGAATGCAATGAAAATGAGCATTGCACGAAGATTGACTGTAAAAGAAATGGTGATATAGGTGGATTTATTTAAGTTATACAAATTCACTATTCGCACTGCACTACATTTTTTTGATTAAGTATACTAAAAATATACAATAATAGCGATTAAATAATACTATTTTTATGCAAATTGAGAAAAATGTGTGTGCAAACATGAATTATGTACATATTTATTAGATTTTTTTTTGTGTATTATAAATACTTGACATTTATCACATATCATGATAAATTATAGTAAGAAATATGAAAGATATAAATTTTCAACTGTGTACAAAACAAGTAGTATTATTCTATAAGGTTGTATACTAAACTTCAAAAGAAAGAAGGGGGATTGTATGAATGAAAATGTAAAGCAAAGCAAGATGCAAATTGAGTTTTTGAGATTTAAAAAGTCGTTATCGACAAACACAGTACTCTATTTATTCCTTGTACTACCTATTTTATTCTTTGTCGTATTCAAATATATTCCGATGTTTGGGAATATCATTGCATTTCGACAATATAAACCAGGGGGAGCGTATTTTGGAGAAACGTGGTCTGGGTTTAAGTATTTCGAGATGTTCCTGCAAGACAGTAGTTTTTGGAAAGCCTTCAATAATACAGTCGTATTAAGTAGTATGGTTTTGTTGCTTACGTTTCCGTTGCCAATTATATTTTCGATTTTACTCAATGAAATCGGAAACAAGCACTTTAAAAAATTTGTGCAATCGATAACGATCATTCCTAAGTTTTTATCTGTAGTCGTTGTCGTTATGATTTTCAATACGATGTTGTCACCGTCTACAGGGGTGGTGAATGAAATCATAGTGGCACTCGGACATGAAAAAATATTTTTCATGAATGAAGCAGAATGGTTTAGAGCCATTTACATCATTAGTGAAGTTTGGCAATTTATGGGTTGGAGCTCCATCATTTATATGGCAGTACTTGCTTCAGCCGATCAAGAGCAATATGAAGCAGCTATGGTCGATGGGGCGAATCGTTTCAAACAAACCATACATATTACGTTGCCCTGCTTGTTGCCAACGATTGCAATCAATTTCATTATTTCAGTTGGTCTGATTTTAAATCTAGGATTTGAAAAAATTCTCTTGATGTATACAGCAAATACGTATGAGACAGCCGATGTCATTCAAACTTTTGTGTATCGTGTTGGTTTGTTGAATAAAAACTACAGCTATGGTACAGCAGTTGGTTTGTTCCAATCAGTGATTAGTTTGACGTTGCTTTATATTTCAAATAAAATCGTAAATAAATATTGGGACGCAGGATTGTGGTAAGAAAGGGAGGAACGATATGAAAAAGAGTCCAAGTAAAATAATATTTGATATTTGCAATTATCTTTTTTTAGGTACATTTGTTGCAATTTGTTTGTATCCAATACTCAATCAAGTCGCAATTTCTTTTAGTAGCCCAGCTGCAATTATGAGTGGGAAAGTAACGGTGTATCCGATGGAGTTTACAACTGCTACATATGAAGGATTGATACAACAGCCGATTTTTTGGAGGAATTATCAAAACTCCATTATGTATACCTTTTTAGGGATCGTGCTGAGTTTAATTATGACAACGATTGCCTCGTATGCATTGTCTAAAAAAGACTTATTCGGTGGCAATGTGATTATGAAGTTTTTCGTATTTACTATCTTTTTTGGTGGGGGAATCATTCCTTGTTACGCATTGATTATCAAGTTGGGTCTCATTGATAATATCTTGGCGATTTTATTGCCGAATGTGATACTTCCATACCATGTATTGATTATGAGAACGTATTTCCAAGGAATTCCTGTTGACTTAGAAGAAGCAAGCAAATTAGATGGTTTGGGTCAATTCGGGTATTTTATACAAATCATATTGCCATTATCAAAACCGATTTTGGCAACAATGACGCTATTTATTGCGGTACTATATTGGAATGACTGGTTTTCTGCTTTGATGTATTTGAACGATCAAAATATGCAACCAGTTACATTATATCTAAGAAATGCGATGATGGGTTCGGCGATGGCAGCATCTACAGGGGATGTCAGTTCGGGGATGCAGACGATTCCGCAAAGTTTACAAGCGGCCTCTATGCTTTTGGTAATTGCACCGATTTTATGTGTCTATCCATTTGTACAAAAGTATTTCGTTAAAGGCGTTATGATTGGTGCTGTCAAAGGCTAATTATATAGATGCAATAAGAAATGTGAATCTATTCAGTAATGTAAAGAAAACGGAGGGAAGAATTATGAAAAAAAGAATTTTTGCAACAATGATGACATGTGTGATGGGTATGTCTTTGCTTGCAGGTTGTGGCGGTAGCAGCGACAGCGGTAGCAGCAGTGACGCATCAAGTAGTTCAAGTAGTTCAAGTAGCGATAGCGGAAGTGCATCTGATTCAGCTAGTGGTTCTGAAGGTGCAGTCATTTCTATGTTTTACTCAGATGATCCAACGTATGTATACAAAGAAGATTGGCCAGTATGGGATTGGATTGAAGAAGCAACAGGTGTGACTTTCGATTTGACAATTGTGCCAAACTCTGACTACATTGCAAAAAGAGAGTTGATGTTCACAGGTGGAAATATTCCTGATATCGTAACAAAAACTTTCCCAACAGGAGCAGATATTGCATCTGAATTGTTGTTGCCAATTAGTGATTACGAAGATAGAATGCCTAACTTCCAAGCATTCATCGAAGAAACAGGCATGAGAGAAGAAATCGATTCAAGACGTGCAGCTGATGGAAAATACTACAGCATGCCAGCAAAAGTACATCCATCAAGACTTCAAGATCAACAATGGATGGTGCGTACAGATATCTTTGAAAAAAATAATATCGCTATCCCTACAAACATGGAAGAAATGTTAGAAGCGGGTATCCAATTGAAAGAATTGTATCCAAACTCTACGCCAATCACAAACCGTTTTGGTTCAGCAAATATCTTGACAGGTTTTGCGGGTGCGTACGGTACAATTGCTGGTTGGACAATAGGCGATACAATGTATTATGATTACGATGCAGATGAATGGATTTTTGCACCAACAACTGATGGATACAAAGAAATGCTTGCGACAATGAATGCGTTGATGGAAAATGGTGTATTGGATCAAGAATTTTCAACACTCGATTCTTCTGTCTACGAACAAAGAATCGTCAATGGCGAAACATTTATGATGTATGACTGGGCTGGTAACACAAGTCGTTATATGCAACAAGGTACTGCAATTGACCCTGATTACATGGTGCTTCCAATCGTTCCTCCAACTGGATTCGATGATGAATATGCATTGGGTTGGAAAGCTTCTTGGTCACAATCAATGGTATTCCCTGCATCTCTTGCAGAAGACGAAGCACAACTTGATGCTGTGTTGAAATTCCTTGACTGGGGTTATACTGAAGAAGCGGAAGTACTTTTGACATTTGGTAAAGAAGGCGAAACATACGAAGTCAATGAAGAAGGTACACTTGTATTCTTAGATCCAAATATGGATTATGCTGCTGGATACGGTTTGATGAACAATAGCTTGTCAATTAGAGAACATGAAGATTTCTTGTATGGTTCTTTATCTGCTGATGCGGTAGCAGTTTTTGATGAAATTGCTGCAATTGGTGCTGTAGTTATGCCAAATCCTCAAGTACCTTTGTCTGTAGATCAATTAGATGATATTCAAATTTATACTTCATCTTTGGTTGACTACGTAAGTACAATGACAGAAAAATATATCTTTGGAGATGAATCTTTAGATAATTGGGATGCGTTCGTTGCTGAATGTGAAAGCAAAGGAGCATCTAAAGTGACTGCGGTATACGCTGAAGCAATGGCGAATAGATAAAAACCGCTAAGGCATAAAAATGTAATATATTGAGATACCAATTAAATATTGCTAACTTGCAGCAGCCTCATTAACGGGCGACCACAGGTCAGAACTTCCTACAAAAAGCCTGAAATATCAATATGTAGGGGCGACCTGTGGTCGCCCGCTTGCATTTTCGCCACCTTATTTTAGGAAACATTTAATTGGGGAGCAATGGTGTCAAAGTAGAAAAATGTATGGATAAGGAGAACGTTATGGATTTTAATACAGGATGGAAATTTATTTTGAAAGACGAATTGTATGGACAACGTTTTGATTTTGACGAATCAGAATGTAGAGATGTGCGTATTCCGCACGATTTTAGCATCGAACAACCATACAACGAAGAATTAGGAGATGGCTGTACAGGGTATTTGATCGGTGGCATTGCTTGGTATAGAAAGCATTTCACAGTGGAAGATACGAACAAGAAAGTATTTTTGAATTTCGATGGCATCTACAATCGTGCCAACATTTACGTAAATGAAGTATTTGTGAAATTCCAAGCGTATGGATATTCCCCTGTTTTGCTTGATATCACAAAATACTTGAAAAAAGGTGATAACTTGATTGCTGTAAAAGTGGATCGTACTCGCCATGCAGATAGCCGTTGGTATACTGGTTCTGGGATTTATCGCAAAGCTCAATTATTGACTTTCGAGAAAACTTACCTTCCATTATACGGTGTGAAAATTACGACGGATGTCAAGTCTGATAGCTCGGCAACAGTTGCAATTTCTACTCGCATTGAAAATGAAGATGTTTATAAAGATGTGACGCTCAAAAGTGAAGTCATTGATCCAAATGGTGTGGCTGTTGCGACACTTACAGATTCACTTCGCATAGAAGAAGCTTGTGATATGGTGCAAACGCTAGACCTCGCTTCACCTGTTTTATGGGATATTTACAAAGGGAAATTGTACGAAGTGCGTATGGAATTGCTTGAAAATGGTGTGGTATTACAAGAAAAAACGACTCGTTTTGGGGTACGTGATTTTGCGTTTGATCCAGATACAGGCTTTACTATCAATGGTAGAAATGAGCTAATCAAAGGGGTTTGCTTGCATCACGATGCAGGTCTTGTCGGTTCTGCTGTACCACTTTCGGTATGGAGACGTCGTTTGCAACGTTTGATCGATGGTGGTGTGAATGCCATTCGTACGGCACACAATCCATTTGCGAGTGAATTTTTCGATTTGTGTGACGAACTCGGCTTGCTTGTGCAAGAAGAATTTTACGATGAATGGGACAATCCAAAGGACAAACGCTTCAATGGAAATGAGAAAACGGTAGATTACATTACCCGTGGACACCACGAATTTTTTAAGGACCATGCAAAAGAAGATTTGCAAATAGTAGTCGCTCGTGACATCAATCACCCATCGATTATCCAATGGAGTATCGGAAATGAAATTGAGTGGACGTATCCAAAATACAATATTGCAACGGGATATTTTGGAGCCAATGCAAGCGGAAATTATTTTTGGGATATGCCACCAATTTCTGTGGAAGAAATCCGTGAAAATGTGAGTCAGTTGCCACGAGAAACGTATGAAGTTGGAGAGACTGCAAAAAAATTATCGACATGGACGAAAGAAATGGACACCACTCGTCCAATCATTGCCAATTGCATTTTGCCCTCAGCAAGTTATGAATCAGGCTATACCGATGCACTTGATATTGTTGGATTTAGCTATCGTCAAGTTGTTTATGAAAGATGTCACAAAGCATATCCAGAGAAGCCAATCATGGGTGCTGAAAATTTAGGACAATGGCATGAGTGGAAACAAGTCTTGGAAAAAGACTATATTTCAGGGATTTTCTTGTGGACAGGTGTCGATTATATCGGTGAGTCAGGAAACGTCGATGTGTGGCCAAGAAAGGCGACTGCCTCTGGACTTTTGGACGTTGCTGGATTTGAAAAACCGTCGTATCGTATGTTCCAAACACTTTGGAAAGCAGAAAAATCTGTGCATATGTTTACGCAAACACTCGAAAAATCTTTGTACGATTTGAAAGATAGTACTTTGGTAGACAAAGAGGGAAAAGAGTGGCAACAAAGACTTTGGGTGTGGCAAGATGTCAACCGTCACTACAACTACATTGATGGTGAAAAAGTCGTAGTTGAAGTGTATTCAAATGCAGATTCAGTGACGCTATACCAAAATGGAGAAAAAATTTCTACATTAAAGTTGGCGGATTTTCCTGATAGAATTTACAAATGGTGCATCGATTATAAAGCAGGCGAGTTGAAAGCAGTTGCTGAGGGTTGTGGCCTTGAAGTAAACCTCAAAACAGCGAAAGTACCAACACAAGTAAGATTGAGTGCGGACTGTGAAGTGCTTGCAGATACTTACGATGAAGTGTGTCATATCGAGGCAGAATTGCTCGATGAAGATGGAAACCCAGTCGTTCATGAAGAAGCAGAAGTCGTATTTGCAATCAAAGGAAATTGTAGGAAATTTGGTGTGGACAATGGCTCTCTCTACTTTGTTGGGGATCATTTTGCAGATTCCATTTTGTCAAATGAAGGAAAAGCCTTGTTGATTCTTGGGCGAGATGGCAGTGCCGATACCATTGAAGTGACAGCTACCGTTCGTGGAAAAACAATGCAATCGAATGCAATTACAATTCGATAAACTATATGCTGTAGGAACTGCTGATTGAAAAAGAGAGACTGCGAATAAAACTCTGTAAATCGCTTTCTATGATAAATTTTTGTGGGTTTTGGGTAGGCTAATATCATGTCTGCCCGAAACCTTTTTGTTTGCTTTACTCTAGGCGATCTCTGAAAACCTCTAGTACCAATCTTTCCGAAGCTAGTTTTTGAGAATGGTCAAGCTGTAAATTACTACATCAGATTCTCTCTTCATACATGAAGGGAAATTGGGAAATTGCTAAATGGTAAATTCAAAAAAGGGTTGTAATTCTGAAAAAACTACTGTATAATTTAAATAATGTGGCAAAAAAATTATTTTGAATATATTAAATTACGAATCGAGGTATTTATGAGTATGAAGCAAACAAAATTATGGACCATCAATTTTTTTCTACTGGTACTAGGGCAAATCATTTCTCTTTTTGGCAACGGGATTTTGCGGTTCGCTCTCCCGTTATACCTTTTAGATGTAACAGGTTCTTCAACACTTTTTGGACTGGTCACTGGAGTGGCTTTGGTGCCTTTGATTTTCCTAACACCTGTCGGTGGTTTGTTAGCGGATCGACTAAATAAGCGAAACATCATGGTATGTTTGGATTTTCTAACGGCGGCTCTTATTTTCGCTTTTCTTTCTGTGTTCTCGGACGCCCAAATCATTCCACAGTTAGTTTTTACATTGATGGTGCTGTATGGAATTAGTGGGCTGTATGAACCAGCTGTGCAATCGAGCTTGCCTATTCTTTTAGGTGAAGAAGTTTTGACACAAGGCAACGGCATTATTTTTTCAGTCAATTCTCTTGCCACAATGTTATCGCCTTTAATTGGCGGATTTTTGTATGGCATTTATGGTTTGGTGCCGATTCTCGTGATTAGTATTGTGTGTTTTGTTTTTTCAGCGGTGATGGAGTTATTTTTGAAAATCCCACATACGAAACAAGAATATAGTGAAAGTGTAATGAAAACAGCTGTGGATGATTTGAAACTCAGTTTTCACTACATGACGAAAGAAAAGAAAATCATTGTCAAAATGGTTTTGATTGCTTGCATTCTCAATGCAACGGTCATCTCGATGGGGTTGATTGCACTTCCTGTTTTGATTACAGATCGTCTTCAATTCTCTACTGAAATATATGGTATGGCACAGGCTTGTGCCGGTGTTGGCGGGCTGTGTGGCGGAATTTTCGTTAGTGTATTCGGAAACAAACTACATATCAATAAAATGTATCAATTCTTCAATGGGCAAACAGTGATTTTGATTCCATTGGCGATTTCTATGCACTTTTTAAGCACGCCGAAGATCAGTTTGTTGATGATTGTATGCTCTACTTTTTGTCTCATGTTTATTGAAACCGTTGTCTCTGTGCAAACGATGACATTTGTGCAAGGGGAAGTGCCTGAGGAACTGCTTGGAAAAATCATGGCTCTGTTTCTGACTTTTTGTATTTGTGCCCAACCAGTCGGGCAAGTGATATTCGGTTTCTTGTTCGACCATTTTATCGGTCGTGAAACACTGATCATACTGATTCCGATTGCAGCTTCCATAGGGGTGACGTTTTACGCAAAAAGCATTTTCCCGACAAAAAAGAACGAGGCAGATCAAATGGATTCAGCGAGTAAATAAGACGAAGGAGGACTACCTGAAATTAGGGCGTGTTGAATTATTCAACACGCCCTAATCAAAAATGAAACTACATAATTTCTATGGGAATTAGAGACTTGTGTAATTTTTGTTTTAGGGATTATTCTTCCCTTTCTCTTGACGAATCGTCTATTAATGTTGTATGATAAGTGTAGCGAAATGAATTGATAAAATCGAACAAAATAGTTAAGGAGAGATTAAATGAAAAATTCAGCAGACGTTATAGTACCAAAAGGGTCAAATGACCCCAAAGACAATGCCAAAATGATAGAAAAACAAATGGCAGATGGGGAGCTTTATGCGAACTTGCCTGATGAAAGGAATTTGCATACATCTCCTCTTACCGATAATCAAATGGGAATTTATTTAGAGTGTATAAGTCGCCCGAATAGTCTTGCTTACAACATCCCTTTTTTCTTTGAGTTTGAGAAAAATATTTGTGCAGATGCAGAAGCGTTAAAGAAAATGGTCGATGAATGTTTGATGCCGCACAAAGCACTGTTCACAAAGATTGTCCAAACGGAACAAGGGGTCGTTATGACCTTGGGTGAAGTTGCACCAGTGTGTGAAATCCACAAAGGAAAAGATGAGGAAATTCCTCAAATATGTGAAAAATTTATTCGTCCATATGATTTGTCAGTCGCACCGCTTTGCAGAGCAATCATCATAGAAACAGATACAAAATTCCGCTTATTCATAGACATTCATCATATTGTTTTCGACGGAGCATCTCTCATTCTTTTTGAAGAAGAATTGGGCAATCAATTACAAGGAAAAGCGATAGAACCAGAAACAATCAGTCCGTTTCATCTTTATGAATTGGAACAAAGAGAGAAAGCATCTGAACAATATCAAGAGGACAAAGCGTATTTTGATGGCATATTATCGGGGCTGGAAGTCAATTCTGAACTGCTACCAGATCATAAAATTGATGGGGAAGTCGAATTTTTCCCAGCCCAAAATTATGAAATTAAACTGGATGGCGATTTGGGTGATGAAAAATTAACATCTTTTGTGAAGCAAACAGGAGTTTCAGAAAGTTCTCTATTTATGTCTGCATTTGGCTATGCACTCGCAAAATTTACAGGACAAGAAGAAAGTATATTCTCTGTTGCAACGAGGGGACGAAAACATCCAAAATTGAGTCGATGTGTATCTATGATGGTGAAAAGTCTACCTGTATATATGAAGCTTTTGGAGAGCCAAAGTGCGACAGATTTTATCAAAACAACGCAAGATGAATTTTATGAAACCATTCGTCATAATAAAATGACATTTGTAGATATTGTTGAAGAATATGCGGTGATACCAGCAGTGAAATTTGTTTATCAAGGCAGTGGATTTAATGAGATCCAATATGCAAACGGATCGAGTGCAATTACTTTAGTGAAAAATTCGCATACAATCGGCAGTTTGAATTGTATGGTCACAAAGAAAGATGGTGGATATAGTGTCGTTATGACTTACCGTAGCGATCTTTATGATGAATCAACAATTACTCGATTTACAAAATTGTATGAAAGAGTATTGAAAGCATTTTCTCAAGATGCCAAATTGCAAGATATTGAAATGATTGAAGAAACGGACAGCGTGATCTATGAAGCAGGGAATGACACGAATATAGATTTTGATGAGAGTCAAAC
>JAWXUZ010000074.1:0-12770 GCA_044425835.1 Bacillota bacterium
CTCTTATTGTTTTTTTAGTCAACTACATTATACAGGAATTTGTGGGGGAATGCATTATTTTTTTGCAAAAAATAATGCTGAGGTGGTTACCACCCCAACATTTATTATACAACCTAAAAAGTGTTGCTTTTTGCCTGAAATTATGTTTTAATGGTATTAGAATTATTATTTCATTATACAATTTCATAAAAGACCGAAAACATCACAAATTAAATTTTGTGGTTTTCAAACGATAGAGGTGCGGGACGTATTAGTATTTTCAAATGTAGCTGAGGAGCGAGAAAAGAAAGGACTACCGCCGAAATCATTTCTCTACCTCATAGAGGAATGATTGGGACATTATAGAATATGTAATGGACTGTCACAATTGTGGAGGGCTATCGGTGGTACGTAATTTATTTTAATATGACAACCATGCCCTACAGAAACACTGATTTCACTTTAGTTGATTCGTGTTCCCGAGAAGGCGTGGTTTTTTTTATGAAACAAAAAGGAGGAGCAAAGATGTATGAAGCAAAAAGAAATACAACCATGAACAAAATGCTGTTTGTCACTTTGATTTTTATAGCAATGGCTGTGACGACATTCGCAGAGGGGGGCGACGTCTCGACGAGCAATATGTATGCGACGTTTTGGTCACTTGTGCCGCCTGTGGTGGCAATCACTTTGGCATTGGTAACGAAAGAAGTATATTCCTCATTGTTCGTAGGGATTATCGTAGGTGCATTGTTTTACGATAACTTCAACCTAACGGAAGCATACCTGACAGCATTTACAGACAAAACAGACGGCGGCTTTTTAGCGAACTTATCCGATAGTTGGAACGTTGGGATTTTGATTTTCCTCGTAGTTTTGGGTGCAATGGTCTCTTTGATGAACAAGGCGGGCGGTTCACGAGCGTATGGTGAATGGTCAAAACAACACATCAAAAGTCGCCAAGGAGCAGCCCTTGCTACATTTTTCCTTGGCATCTTAATTTTCGTAGATGATTACTTCAACTGTTTGACAGTTGGGAGCGTCATGCGTCCGATGACCGACGGGCATAAAATTTCTCGTGCAAAACTGGCTTTCATTATCGATGCGACAGCTGCACCGATTTGTATCATCGCACCGATTTCTTCTTGGGCGGCGGCTGTGGCTGGTGTCGTTGATGGTGTGAATGGGCTTGAGTTGTTCATTCGTGCGATTCCATATAACTTTTATGCGATTCTCATGATTGTAGCTATGGTGACGATGTTGAAAATGGATTTCGATTTTGGACCGATGGCTGTGCATGAAAAAAATGCAAGAGAAAATGGCGATTTGTTCACAACTGCTAAAAAAATGTACGCAGATATCGAATCGATTGAAGTCGTTGGCAACGGAAAAGTAATCGACCTTGTACTACCAGTTATCATTTTGATTGCCTCTTGCGTAATGGGTATGGTCTACACTGGCGGATTTTTCGAGGGTGTTTCGTTCATCGAAGCATTTGCCAATTGTGATGCTTCTGCTGGCTTGGTCATTGGTTCGATTATTGCGATTATATTGACGTTGTTGCTTTACATCCCACGTAAAGTATTGACTTTTGAGCAATGTATGAGTTGCTTGCCTGATGGATTCAAAGCGATGGTGCCTGCAATTTTGATTCTTTCCTTTGCATGGACTTTGGGTGGCATTACAGGGCTTTTGGGTGCAGATGTCTATGTGGCTGGTCTGCTTGAAAACTCCGCTGGGCAATTGGCTTATTTCTTGCCAGTCATTATTTTTGTGATTGCGGCATTTTTGGCCTTTTCTACTGGTACGTCTTGGGGGACATTTGCAATCTTATTGCCGATCGTCGTGAAAATTCTCGACCCAACGAGCGAGCTTTTGATCATCACTGTATCAGCAACGCTTGCCGGAGCTGTATGTGGGGATCATTGTTCACCGATTTCTGATACAACGATTATGGCCTCTGCCGGAGCAGAATGTGATCACATCAACCATGTATCGACACAATTGCCATATGCTTTGATGGTTGGTGCGGTGTCTTGTGTGAATTATATTTTGGCGGCATTCATACAAAATTGGTTGATCAATTTGCCGATTGCCATTGTATCTATGATTGCGACGATTTTCTTCATTCGCAAAACGATAGGCAATAAAGCAGTTGCATAAATAAAATAATTTTAAAAAGAAGGTGGGTATAAAATCCTGCCTTCTTTTTTGTTTTTAGAAATGCTATCGAGTGATTGTGATACCGATAGCACAAATTGGAGGGATTCCACTTCACGGCAAATTCAATCTCTCGCATTTGAGAAAAAAACATAAAAATACCGACCTCCATTTATTCACATTTGGAGGTCGGTACATCATTCATATTTAAATAATAGTACGCTTATCAGTCGTGGTCGATATCTACTTCTAAAATTGCACCTGTCGTTGCTGAAATGGTGTATTCATATTCTGTACGTCCTACTTTCCATTCCACTTCGTATTCTGCTCCGCCTTTTTCATACTCAAATTTGCATTTGTAAGACGTGATTGCACTCGCATTTGCTCCAGCATGAGACAAAGCGATCGATTTTGCTTTTGCTTCGCCGATGTAGTTGCTTGAAGTCGTTGTCGTTGGAGTTGTCGTTGGAGTCGTGGTAGTTGTTGGTACTTTATAGTTGTACTCCGCATCGTAATCATACGAAAGAATCGCCCCTGTCGTTGCATTGATTTCGTAATCGTATTCAACATTGCCTACCCAAAATTCAACGTCATATTCAGCAAGGCCTTTTTCGTATTCCAATTTACATAAGATGTAAGCCACTTGACTTTCAGTGATACCAGCGTGAGACAAAGCGATGGATTTCGCTTTTGCTTCGCCGATGTAGTTGCTTGAAGTCGCTGTCGTTGGAGTTGTCGTTGGAGTCGTGGTAGTTGTTGGTACTTTGTAGTTGTACTCAGCGTCGTAGTCATACGAAAGAATCGCACCTGTCGTTGCATTGATTTCGTAATCGTATTCTACATTGCCTACCCAAAATTCAACGTCGTATTCAGCGAGGCCTTTTTCGTATTCCAATTTACATAAAATGTAAGCCACTTGACTTTCAGTGATACCAGCGTGAGCCAAAGCGATGGATTTCGCTTTTGCTTCGCCAATGTGAGTAGTTGTAGTTGCTGTAGTCGCTACAGTAGGAGTCGCTACAACTGGAGTCGCTACAACTGGGGCTGTCACCACTGGAGTTGTTACCACTGGAGCAACTGTCGTAGTCGTAGTCGCTGTTTGCGTAGCTACGTAAGGTAGGAAATTCTCAACCTGATAGTCGTAAGCAAGAATTGCTCCTGTTGTTGCATTGATTTCGTAATCGTATTCTAACGCCCCTACCCAAAATTCCACTTCATACATTGCCACTTCTTGATTGAAGTACAAACGATGTACCATGTTTGTAATTTCTGCTGAATTGACCCCTGCATGGGCAATTGCAATTGCTTTTGCTTGATTTTCGCTGATGTAACTTGCAAGTTCTGACATCAAACGAGGTGTCCCCGGGAAGTAATTTTCACAATCAAAATCGTACATCACGATTGCACCTGTCGTTGCGTTGAGTTCGTAATCGTATTCTTGGTTGCCTGCAAAAAATTCAATTTCATAATAGGCCACACCATCTTTTGATTGCAGTCTGCTATATAAATGACTGATGGTATTGGGGTCGATTGCAGCGTGAGCAATTGCAAGTGTTTTTGCAGTTTCCACTCCTACGTATTGTGCCATTTCTAGTGGAGTGGCTTGCACCAAAGAAGCACCCCCAAGCACCAAACTAAGACCCAATGCACCGATTGTTTTCAATTTATTTTTTTTCATATCAAACGCCACCTTTCAAAATTATGAGATTTTTTTATACGCTCTTTCATTGACTATATACATACTTTACAATGTCAAGGTTAATCCAAGGTTAAGATAAAATTTTTTTTTTGAAAAATAAAAGAAGAGCTGTTTTTGTATGACAGCTCTTCTTGATTTTGTGCAGAAGTACGTGGTTTTCATGTGAAGTCATCACAAAACATTCGTGTTGTGAATCACATTGCCTTTTGCTCCAAACGCAAACGGTCAGCGATGAGTGCGATAAATTCAGAATTCGTCGGTTTGCCTTTGTGGTTGTTGACGGTGTAGCCAAAGAGTGCGTCGATGGCATCGACTTTTCCTCTATTCCATGCAACCTCGATGGCATGGCGAATGGCACGCTCCACTCGACTCGGTGTCGTGTTGCATTTTTTGGCGATCGAAGGGTACAATTCTTTCGTAATATAATTGAGGACGTCCATATCGTCGACACTCATCATGATGGCTTCTCTCATGTAGTGGTAGCCCCTGATATGGGCAGGTACACCGATTTCATGTAGTATGTTTGTGACTTTCGTTTCGAGGTCGTAACTATTGTTTGCTTGCGTTGTAGTGGTAAGTGAGGTAAATGTATTTTTGACCATCGGTTGTTCTTGCAAGAGTTGGCGGATTCTTTCTGTCAAAGCGTCCATATCAAATGGCTTGACCATGTAATAAGACGCACCGAGATCCAATGCACGTTGTATGATTTTATCTTGTGAAAGTGCAGAAAGTATGATAGTGAGTGGTACAAAACTTTGTGTATCTCCGTGGTTTTTTGCAAGTCTTTCGAGTACGCCAATTCCATCGAGTCTTGGCATAATGCCATCGATGATTGCAATGTCTGGTTCGTTGTCTCTAATTTTGTTCATGGCATCGATGCCGTCGATTGCAATTGCAACGACTTCCATGTCCTCCTGTTGGTTCAGATGTTTTGCTAAAATGTCGCAAAACTCCTTGTTATCATCTGCCAATACAATTTTTATCTGATTATGATTCAAAATAATCCCTCCGATTTGTGTGTAATTTTATTTTTTTCCATTTCTTTCTTGCAATATAATGATTATAGTATAAGAAAATGCATATGACAAGATGGATTCGTTCGACAAAAAAAGCTTGATTTTACAGTGTTTTCCAAGGATTGACTTTATTTTTACAATCGACATTTTTTTCATGTCGAAGAAAGGGGCGTGGTGTATTTTTTTATGGGGAATGTTAGAATAAAATGCAAATTCCTGTTGCAAAAAAAATGGGGCAAGTTCTAAAAAAAGTAGTAAATTAAAATAGCATAACAGATAAATCAATATCTGCTATGCTATCTAGTGTAATTTTGGTTGTAAACTTTACTTGGGGTAAATAAAAAAAAGATAGGCATAGGGATACAATTTCTGTTATACTAAAGTTACGACACCCGTATGACAAGAAAGGATTGAATCACTATGCCTACAGATAATTATACAGCAACTTTAGTAACTATTCAGAGCCTTATTTTCTAGGACCGTGGACGCTGTCCACACCTGCCACTTTTTGAAAAAAGTGGACAAAAACTTTTATTTATGCAGACATCAGTGTACTGAAAAACTTCTGAAAGGGAATCTTCAACATTGTCTGTTAAGGCACTGAATAGTTACCAACTTTATTAGAAATAGAATTTTCCTTGCCCTAACCTAACTAAAAATAGAAGCTGGAGAAAATCCAGCTTCTAAAAAATTTTATTACCCCAACTCTTGACAAAGAGCCAAAAAATGGTTTCTATCAGGTCATTTCACCCAATAGAAACCATTTCTATTTTATTTTATTGCATATTTCGTTTCAATATCTTATTCTAAGATTGCTTTATCTCCACGAGTTTTGATGTTTGAAATTGTTGTATCCAAATCTTGTGCATCAGCAAAATATTTTTCTACTTCTTCTATCAAAACAGCTTCGTATTTCGCTGCGTTTGGACCACTTACTTTTTCACTGATCATCAATTGATCAGGATTCATGAACAAATCTTGAATTGCTTCTGTTGTGAATTGTCCATCTTCGATTTCATCAGCAATTGAAACAAACAAGTTGTCACGTGATACTGTTTGGTCTACGAAGATTTCAGAAGATGTACGTTGTGTAATTTCCGCTACCAAATCCACACAGAAATCTGTTGCCATTACAGGGTCAGCTGAAGTTGCTGGTACAGCGTAAGTACCTGTTACACCCCAAGTTTGACGTTGGGTTGTTCCATCAGGAACTGGCATTGGTGCAAAACCAATTTCGTAATCTCTAGGGTAAGTTTCAGTATCAGCCAACCAGTTCAAGAACCAAGTTCCGTGTAGGTACATTGCATAGTTGCCATTGAAGAAACCGTCTGGTTCAATTTTTCTAGCAACGATATCTGCCATAGTTGGTGTAACACCATCCACATTTTGCATGTTGTAAACAGCTTCTATTGTTTCTCTAAATACTGGATCTTCGATGTTAGAAAGTCCTTCTTCATTGTAGAACGCTTGACCGCCACCTAATGTCATGATTGCTTCACCGTACCAGTACATTGGCCATTCCAAGTGCAAAGTACCATAAATTTTATCCACACCACTACCACTTGTCAATTGAACAGCCAAGTCACGGTATTCAGACCATGTCATTGGAACAGTAGGATCTGGATAAGGGAGACCCGCTTCATCAAAAAGATTTTTGTTGTAGAACAATCCCCAAGCAGTGACACCACCAGGAATTGCAAACGCTTCGCCAT
Source organism: Bacillota bacterium (assembly GCA_044425835.1). Lineage (GTDB taxonomy): Bacteria > Bacillota > Clostridia > Lachnospirales > Anaerotignaceae > Chakrabartyella. The sequence goes on from JAWXUZ010000074.1 coordinate 6,564, forward strand.
CATTGTAAGCTGCTACTGCGTAATTGCCATATTTTTCTTCTAAATCGATTCCCAATTCAGCCAAAGCATCATCGATTGGTTGAATGATACCTGCACTTGAGTTTTTATCTTGTTCAATTGGGTTAAAGTTGTACATTACGTCGATTTGTTGTCCACCCATAACATGAATAGGAAGATTGATTTCGTATTCTTGATCTTGTGGTCTGATATCAAAATCGACATCTTTCCATTTGTCAGTTGTTTGTAGATAATCGAGTGCTTCTACTACAGCCAAGTTGTTCAATTGGTCATGAATAGAAATTACAAGGTTCCCAGTGTAGCCTGTCGCAGTTTCTTCTGCAGCTGGTGCTTCTTCTGCTGTTGCTGCCGGTGTTTCTGTTGTTGCTGCTGGTGCCTCTGCTGCTGGTGCTGGTTCAGAACCTCCACAGCCTGCCAAAGTCCCCACTGCCAATGCGGATATCAATAGTGTAGATACCCATTGTTTCATAGAATTTCTTAACATAATACATTTCCCCTTTCGTCTTGGCAACTGCCCAATGCAATTGCCCCCTTTTTTTGCACTACTCTGCCTTTATATAAAATTACCCTTTGATACCTGATGAAGCAATTCCTTCAATAAAGTATTTTTGAGCAACTAGATATACAACGATAATCGGTACCAATGCCATAGACGCACCGGCCATTTGTAACGCATAGTTTGCACTATACTGTGCTTTGAATGAGGCAATACCAACACTCAACACTTGTTTTTGTAAATCTTGGATATAAATCATAGGACCTGTGTAGTCATTCCATGCCCATGTAAATGTTAAAATACCAAGGGCAATCATTGAAGATTTGATCAAAGGCAATGAGATTGTTGCATACATTCCCCAGTACCCACAACCATCAATTTTAGATGCTTCCATCAATTCATCAGGAACAGACATGAAAGACTGTCTCATGAAGAAGATAGAAAACCCTACGAAAAACATCCACGGTAGTATTGCTGCCCACATTGTATTTAATAAACCAACTTGTTTATAAAATAGAAATTGAGGGATCAAACGAATTTCTGCCGGTATCATCAAGGCAGATATGTATAACATGAAAATCAAATTTTTTCCTTTGAAGTTCAATTTTGCAAAGGAAAAACCTGCCATTGATGCAAAGAACAAACCGAAAGTTACAATGATTACTGTATTTCTTGCTGTGTTCAAATACCAGTTTATGTATGGAAATGCAGTAAACGTTTTTTCATAATTTGTAAATGTGATATTTTCTGGTATCCATTGTATCGGAAACCGAAACACTTCACCCTCCACCTTAAAGGAGGTGGAAACCATCCAGACCACCGGTGCCACCATAACTACGGCAACCAGTCCTAGAAGTATTGTTTTAATCAATTTTATAAGAAATAACTTTTGTTGATAACCCATGGATTACACTCCTCTCTCGATATACATTTTTTAGTAATTCACCCATTTCTTTTGACCCAACCATTGCACTGCCGTGATTGTCAAAATAATAAGGAAGAATAAAATTGCTGCTGCAGATGCATATCCCATTTCAAAATGAATAAAGGCTCTAGTATAAATCATATATACGATTGTATATGAAGATGTTCCCGGACCGCCACCTGTCATTACTTTTGTTTCTGCAAAAATGGAGAAGGAAAAAATCGCCATTGTGATTGCCAAGAAGAAAGTCGTTGGACTAATGAGCGGAAATGTAATCAACGAAAATTTTTGCCATACGTTGGCACCGTCAATATCTGCCGCTTCATAATACGATTTTGAAATCCCTTGCAAGCTAGATAAGAAAATAATCATACAGTATCCAAGCATCCTCCAAATCCAAAAAATACCAATGGTCGGTAATGACCAAACGACACTTGCAAGCCATTTCGGTGGATTTTGAATCCCAATCATACGAAGTACTTCATTGACAGGACCAAATTCCTCATGGAATAATGCAGCAAAGACAATCGCCGCTGCCGTTACTGTAGTGACATAGGGCATAAAATAAGCAGTTCTCAATGCACCTCTTCCGAAAATCGGTGTATTTAATATACTTGCGAGCACCAATGCCAAAATCAACAAAATCGGAACAGCCACAAATAAAATTTTCAAGTTGTTAGACAAGCCAGCCAAAAAGTACTCATCTTTCACAACGTCGGCATAATTTTCTAACCCAATGAAGGTAGAACCTTCGATTCCCTTGATCATATTCCAATCCCAAAAACTCAAGAATACAGAATAAAATAGTGGATACACCATAAAAAGCAAAAATCCTATCATCGTCGGTGCAATAAAAAGGTATCCTGCTATTTGCTCTTTTGCCTGTCCTGTTTTCATACCTTGTTCCCCCTTTTCCTCTAAATCACTTCGTTTCATCGCACTTTTCTATTCAATCAAGTTGACTGCTATGGTTCAGCAACCATACTATGAATAGAAGATATGTAAAACATAATTAACTTAGATTCATATTAACATGGAAATATAGGAAATAATATGTTGTATTTTTAGATTTCTTGATATATTTTTAGATTTTTTTAAAAAATAAACAAAATTTTTCTGTTTTTTAAAATATTTTAGATGTTTTGCTGACTACTCCATGTATTTCTTTGGCGATATGCCCTCATATGCTTTGAAAACCCGTGTAAAGTGTTCAACATTACGATACCCCACTGCTTCACTCACTTCATACATTTTCATCGTCGTTGTTTCCATTAAAGTCTTTGCATGGTTGATCCGCACTCGCTTCAAATAATCGATAAACGTAATGCCAAATTCTTTTTTGAACTTAGAACTAAAATAACTTTCGTTCAACCCTGCAATGCCTGCCACTTCTGACAAATTCAAGTCCTCATTGGAAAAATTATCGAGTATGTAACGTCGCACAATTTCAAAGGTTTTTTCCTTTTTTTGATGAATGGCTTTGCTCAAATGTTCAAAAATCAAACGATTGAAATTATACATCCATAAAATACATTCTTGCCCTGTGTTTATTTTCTCAAGCTTATCAGAAAACGATTTGAAATCATGGAAGATATTCCAAATGCTGTCTCCTCTCGTTGTCAACATTACGCTTTCTAAGTAAATCATAAATCTGCAAAACTCTTTGATTTCTTCTAGGTCTGCATCTCTAATTTTTGAAAATAAATTCCGCTCTTCTTCCATCAGCATTTCATTATTTGCCAGTTTGAACGCACCGAGTAGCAAGTCAAATTTCGGTTTCTTTTCTTCTAATTTCTCAAAATCCAAAACTTCTTTCCCTTGGGGCTGGAATATTTTTCGCTCCCCAAACACATAGCGTTGGTGTATGAAATTGACACTTTCTTCCATGGCTTTTCCCATAGCTTCCGCCCCAGTATAGATATTTGTATACCCAATTGTCACTTCCAAATTCATATACGTATTGACAACGGAGCGAATCTGTTTGGAAATTCGCCCCATTGTTTTTTGTTCCAACTCTTCCTTGTGATACCGAAAAATCAAACCTTTTTCCGCATCGATTATATGTTCACAATGCGAATGCATCGTCGTAATTTCTAGTATGATTTTTTGCATTGGCTTCAGCAAATCTTCACGCAAATCAACGAAACGACTCTGCCGTTTTTGCTCCTCAGAAACATCTATAATCAATATGGCATACATATGTCCGTCATCATACAACACTTCTTTTTGCTCCATATAATCTCGTAACATATTATTTGTGACACGTTGTTCCATATGCACATTTTCTTCTTGTAGCTCCGCTTGTACTTTGAGCAAGTGCTGAGAGATTGCCTCTTTTGTGATGTCTTTTTTCAAAATATAATCCGAAGCACCGAGTTTGAACGCTTCTCGCACCAAAGAATACTCCCCGAAAGAGCTTAAGACCAAGGTTTTCAAAACTACATTTTTTTCATTTAACTTCGTAAGCAGCTCCAACCCATTGATTACAGGCATCATAATATCTGTGATCAGCAAATGAAACTCATTTTTTTCTAACATTTCTAGTGCCGAAGCTCCGTTTTGTGCCTCCTCCACGACAGAAAAGCCAAATGCATTCCAATCCACAATATCTCTCAAAGTTGCTCGAACTGCAATATCATCATCCACAATCATCACTGCATACATTATTTTTTCTCCTTCGGTATAGACAAAACAATTTTCGTCCCAACGTTGACTTCACTTTCGATAGAAAATACAAATTCCTCTCCATAGCACAAGGAGAGCCGTTTCGTTACATTGACAATGCCAATTTTTCCACAATTTTCTTGGGCGACCGCTTTCAGTTCCTGTAGCTTTTCTGGTGGAATGCCTCTGCCATTGTCTTCTATTGTAATGTTGATACACTCACCAATTTCTGCTACAGAAATACGAATGCGATAATCATCTAACGTATCATCTAGTCCGTGCAACAACGAATTTTCCAAAAATGGTTGCACAATTAATTTAGGGATTTCATATGCCCTACAACCATTTTCTACATCAATTTCCACTGAAAAACCATCTGCATACCGTACTTTCATAATGTAGATATACGACGAAATCGTCTCAATTTCAGCGTCGACTGTGTGAAATGTACTCGGGCTTCTAAAGGAAGAATCACTAATTTGCATCAGCGACTCCGTCATTTTGCGAATCCCTTCATGCTTTGAAACTTCTGCCATAAACTTAATTGTATTGAGGGTATTCGATAAAAAGTGGGGGTTGATTTGCATTTGCAATGCACGCAATTCTTCCACATGTCTCGCATATTCTTTCTCTTGATTTTCTTGTACCAACGTGTTAATGCGAACCAGCATTTCGTTGAATTCACCTTGTATATATTGTATTTCATACGGTGCATGTGTGTCAATTTCCATACTCGAGGTCTCTAAATCAAAATCTTCCATTTTTCTCGATAAATTCTCCACCGGATTGACAATGGAACGGAAAAAATCTCGCAGAAAAAAAGTGAATACCATAAATATAGCAATCACCAAAAACATAATTACAAATATACTCTTGCCGTATTCCCATAAGATTTGTGACTGGTTCATGATGAGTATCAATTCCCAATCTGTTTGTTTGATTTTTCGTTTCTCATAAATATTGACGAGGTCAAAACCAATTTCTTCGACATTGCCCAACTTCGTAATGTATCGATCATCCGATTGCACGAGAATATCATCATCAGCATTGACAATGTATGCACTATAATCTGTAACTTCTAAGCTGTTTAGCGTTTCAAATGTAACACTTTCTTGGAACATTATCACAATGTCTAGTTGATCCAAGGGGTCATGCAAATAAGGTGCAAACACAAATAAAAGCTCTTGTTTTTCTTTTACATTCAAATTCGGTATGAAGTCTATCGCTTTTTCTGTCCCCACGATGACCCGATCCGATTTTTCATGTGCCTCCACATACCAAGGACTCTGCTTAATTTTTTCAACGCTCACATCTGCCAACGTTTTATAGTTATATACCTCACCATTTTCAAAGTAAAATAACATGCCATCGACACCCATATTCGGTATTGTCAATTGTGTGAATTGACTTTCTAACATTTTGTAATACTCGTATGTATGTTCTGCTTCATGAAAATGGTATCTCGACATCATATCCAAGACTTGGAACTCATTCATTGACAAAAATTGACTCATTTTCAATGAACCATTTTCTATTTCTTGCTCCAATGCGGCGGTGTAATTTTCAATCAAAAGATTGATGTTTTGTGTCGCATCTTTCTTGATTTCATATATAAAAAAAGGAGACCATATGCCAAGCAATAGCAATATTGGAATCACAATAAATAAAGTAAATTTTCTAATGAATATTTTTTGCATACTATTTTTCATATAAACTCCTTACGTCTACAACAAGCTTATGAGGTTGTGTTGGATTGGTGCCTTATATTTTAAAATAGTATACCATATGAGTATAGCGATTTCAATCTACAATTTTTTTCAGAAATTTATATAAGAATTGCAATTTAAGATGGCATCGTCAATATCTTTTTTGATTTTTGACTTATAACTTGTGTCTTTTTTATCTTCCTGATACTCAAAATATCCCTTGCCTTTGTTGGGTGAATCCTCAATAATAGACAAGGTATATTCTTTGCAAAGTCGGTTGGATAGGTTACAATTAACTGGACAGATTTAATAAGGCCATGTAAAATAAAGATAATAGAATGAAAGGGAGAAGATTACATGACTCAAAGAAGACCAAGAAGAGAATTTACTGAAGAATT
>JAWXUZ010000075.1:0-12524 GCA_044425835.1 Bacillota bacterium
TTATTTTTCAGTTCTTCAATTTCAGACAGTGTCAACTCCGTAAACTCCATGATTTCTTCGATTGGTTTCCCTCGTTGAATCATTTTTTTTGCGATGATCATTTTTCCTTCGATTTTTCCTTCGATTTTTCCTTCGATTTTTCCTCTTGCTTCTCCTCTTGCTTCTCCTCTCAATTCCCCTTGCCATACTTCATAATCTAACGTTGCATTCATACTCATATACTCCACTCCAATTACATATCTAAAATCATTTTATTTTTCAGTTCTTCAATTTCAGACAGTGTCAACTCCGTAAACTCCATGATTTCTTCGATTGGTTTCCCTCGTTGAATCATTTTTTTTGCGATGATCATTTTTCCTTCGATTTTTCCTCTTGCTTCTCCTCTTGCTTCTCCTCTTGCTTCTCCTCTTGCTTCTCCTCTTGCTTCTCCTCTCAATTCCCCTTGCCATACTTCATAATCTAACGTTGCATTCATACTCATATACTCCACTCTCCAATCTCTATTTTCTTTTATTGACTCCACTTCATTCACTAATTTTCCGATAAAATCATCTCCTGTTGCAAACCCTTTATTGTTTACCGTGTCGACAAACCGCAAAAACTCCGCTAGTTTTTCGTCTTCTACCTCAGTATATCCAGATGCATTCAAAAAGATTTTCGTTGTGCCATCTTTTAGAAACAATTCTTTATTTTCCTTGCACGCATTAGAAAACGTATACACAGGCAAACCTTTTCCAAACAAATCAAACGTACAAATAAAAATCACAAAACTATCTTTTAATGTATAGTATTTATGACCTTTTTGTAGACATTCAATGTCAATTTGGGCTTGGTAAAACCTGCTTCTTTTTGCGAGGTCATCGACACCTGATGTCTGCATTTCCACGTTATAGACCGTCTCGCCATCATCGACATACACATCTAAGCGTACACCTTTTCCACCCAATGTCGATTCAATTACTTTTTCATATTCAATCACTTCAATGTCTTTGATTTCAATATGTGGCAATACCCTTATTAAGACTTCCTTACAATTTTCTTTATTTCTCATGACTTTTGAAAATATAAAATTATCACTTATCGTCAAGTTTTCCCATTTTCGTTCCAACTCTTCTTTGGTCAAAGTGCCACCTTCTTTCTCTCCTCATTGATTTGAGTTTATCATATCATATTTGCAGTTGTTGGTCAATGTAATTTACAAATTCAAGAACCTTGACAACCCTTATTTTTCATGCTACTATTTTTTATATATAAAAGAAAAAGGAGGAATTTCTATGTCCACAGCTCACATCTCGTCAAAAAAAGGTGATTTCGCAAAAACCGTCCTCATGCCGGGCGATCCCTTGCGTTCAAAATTCATCGCCGAAACGTTCCTTGAAGGGGCAATTCTCATAAACGATGTCAGGGGCATCCAAGGGTATACAGGCACGTACAAAAACACGAAAATTTCCGTCATGGCAAGTGGTATGGGTATGCCCTCTATCGGGATTTACTCCTACGAATTGTTCAATTTTTACGACGTCGACAACATCATACGCATTGGCAGTGCTGGCGGCTTTAGCGACAAAGTCAACTTGCGTGACATCGTTTTTGCCATGGGGGCAAGCACGAATTCCAATTACGCTTCGCAATACAAATTGAATGGCACATTCTCTGCGACAGCGTCATATGATTTGCTTGCGGCGGCAGTTGCAGCGGCGAATGCGTTAGATAAGCCTGTCAAAGTTGGTAACATCTTGACTTCCGATGCGTTTTACAATGCAGATGAAACAGCTATGGAGCAATGGACGAAAATGGGCATACTCTGCGTAGAAATGGAGGCAGCAGCACTTTATATGAACGCAGCAAATGCAGGCAAATCAGCCTTGGCGATGATGACCATCTCTGACAAACCGCTCGATAAATTGGAATGTTCTCCACAAGAGAGACAAACAACGTTCACAGATATGATGGAAATTGCATTGAATACAGCCGTTACTATGGAAAAATAAAACGATCTGACTCGTTCTTGGCGGTGGTTATGCTTTTGCTCACCATCAAGATCAGGTATTTTAGAAATCAAAAAAGTCACTATTCCAGTTGAATCCATCGACTCAAATAGTGACTTTTGCTTTTTTACTTTTTCGACCAATCGCTTACGCAATCACTCTTATGACCGTAATTTTCTTATTTATATGATTTTTCCAAAATAGAAATCATTGTCTCATCAGAAAATGGAATCGGATCCACTTCATACAATCCGCCCATTGTATCACGGGCATTCAATGCATACTTTTTCATTTCATCTTTTTTCATACCGTATTCAGACATTTTGATGTCATCGACACCACATGCTTTTTGCAATTCCACAAGTGCCTCTACGAAATCCATACTTTTTGTTGCCTCTTTTTTGCCCAAAGCTTTTGCCATAGCAATCATACGTTCATCACATTTTCCTGAATTGGCAATGAAGCTATAGTATTCACGGCTAATAGAAATGAGTGCCGCTCCATGTTCAAAATTTGGGTGGTATCCGCCTATTGCATGTGCAATGCTATGCTCACTTGTGCAACCTGAAGTCGATTCTACCATACCAGCCAAAGTGTTTGCCAATGCCACATCACCTCTTGCTTCAATGTCACTGCCGTCGTTGACTGCTTTGACCAAAGATTTGCCAATGAGTTCGATTGCTTGCAAAGAAAACATATCGCTCATCACGTAAGATGTATTATTGAGATACCCTTCTGTGCTGTGGAATAGTGCATCGAAACCTTGGTACGCTGTCAAATGTTTTGGAATGGACACCATGAGTTCAGGGTCAACGATTGCAAGCACTGGGAATGTTGTGTCATTTCCGAAACCAATTTTTTCGTTCGTTTCTGTTTTTGTGACTACCATCCAAGGGTCGGCTTCTGTGCCAGTACCGGCTGTTGTTGTAATTGCTACGATTGGCAATGGGTGGTTTGGAATTGGTTGTCCTTTTCCGCTACCACTTCCGATATAGTCCCAGTAGTCGCCTTCGTTTGCCGCCATAATGGCAATGGCTTTGCAGGCATCAATGGCACTACCGCCACCGAATCCAATGACAAAATCGATGTTTTTGTCTTTGCAAATGCCAGCCCCTTTCATGACTTCGTCTTTCGTTGGGTTTGGTGAGGCTTCATTGAATACTGTAAATGCAATATTTTGTGATTTTAGTTGTTGCTCCAAAGTATCCAAATAGCCATATTTTCTAACTGAATTTCCGTTCGTTGTCACGATGAGTGCATTTTTGCCGGGCAAGTCATACTCTCCTACTGTTTTCAAAGAGCCTGCACCAAACACGATTCTTGTTGGAATGTAATAATTGAAATTTGTCATTTTATAACCTCCTAAAGTTCCATAGTATAGTTGATTTCATACAAATTATAGTATGCTATCCCACAAAAGTCAATGATTTATTTCCAATTTATTTATGATACGGCTCATTTTTTTGTATTTTTATGGCACGATAGATTTGCTCGAGTAAAATCAAGCGGATCATCTGGTGCGGAAAGGTCATTTTCGATATGCTCAAATGCAATTTCCCTGCCTGCATCACCTCATCAGATACACCAAGCGATCCACCGATGACAAATGTCATATGGCTAATGCCTGTGACTTCTTTTTCTGTAACCAAGGCAGATAATTTTTCAGAAGAGAGTTGTTTGCCCTCGATTGCAAGTATGACGGCGAAGCTATTTTCTGGAATTGCTTTTGTGATGCGATTGCCTTCTTTTTGTAGGACTTCTTGTTTTTGTGCCTCGCTCATCGTTTCAGGGGCTTTTTCATCGGGCAATTCCACGATGTTAATTTTCCCGTAGCGTTGCAGACGTTTCGTATATTCTGCGACACCCTCTTTCCAGTACGACTCTTTCAATTTTCCAACACAAACGATAGTAAATTGCATGGAGCATTCTCCTTTTTTCGTTTTAAAACACTATTTTTTCGCTACAGCGGTGTTGCTCTGCCAATTTGAGTTGGAGAGATGATCCGACGAAAATGCCATGTTCTGACAAGACCTCGCTCACTGTTTTCAGTGCCAATTTCGGATAATTATTTTCGTCACTTAAGTGACCTAAGTATACGTATTTTAGTTTATTCGACATAATTCTGGCAATCAAATCACCAGCAGTGCGATTCGACAAATGCCCTGTATTGCCTAAGATTCTACGTTTTAGCATCATAGGATAACCGCCATTTTCGACCATACCCTCATCGTGGTTTGATTCTAGTAAGATGATGTCACAATCTCGTAGTTGAGATTCAATTTCTTTTGTGGTACAACCAAGGTCGGTCGCCACACATACTTTTTTATCGCCACAAAAGATAGAGTAGCCAACGGGTTCCGCTGCATCGTGTGGAATCTCAAACGGGCAAATGCGTAAGTCGTTCAAAATACAAGGTTCGCCTGGGTAAATGACATGGCGGTTACTAGGTGCAATTTTGCCGAGGGCATGATTCATACCTGCCCACGTTCCCTCCGTTGCATAAATCGGTACATTGTATTTTCTCGAGATAATGCCGACGCCTTTGATGTGGTCAGTATGTTCATGTGTCACAAAAATACCGCTCAGTTCATTGCCGTCAATGCCGAATTTTTCCAAGCAATTGGTGACGACTTTTCCGCTCACACCGACATCGATTAGTAATTTCGTATGGGCAGAAGATACGTATGCACAGTTGCCTTTGCTTCCGCTGGCAATCGTAAAAAATTCCATGTGTTGCTCCTTTCTTGACGTTTCTAAATATTCTGGGTTGCAAAAGATGAAGAAAGGAAAAGAGAAAAAAGAAAAGAAAAGACCTTGGGGCTTTGCCCCAAACCCCACCAGCTTTTAAAAAAGCCGGCTCAAAACTTTAATTTCGCTAACCTTAGTCTTAAAATATTTTTAGGAAAAAACCTTAGGGCTTTGCCCCAAACCCTCACCGCCGAAGAAGACGGCGGTCAGCGTAGCAAAGTGAGTTGACCCCCACAAACAAACACCTTTAAAAAAGTTCAAGCTAGGCTTTGAGAGATCAAAACTTTAATTTCGCTAACCTTAGTCTTAGAATATTTTATTTTTGGAAATATTCAAATAATATTCATCTTGATAACACAGTTTGTTTAAACAAACTCAACAACAATCCTCACGATATTGTATCTTCAATCGAGAGAGATATTATTTCTGTATAAAAGAATATACAGCCATAACTCTTGGCTGTATCCCCCTCATTTCACTTCATTTAATTTACACCGTTTCTCGCCAAATATCTGCTCCCAAAGCCCCGAACTTCTCCTCGACACCTTCATACCCTCTATCGATATATTGCACACCACCGATTTCAGTTTTTCCTTCCGCTGCAAGGGCAGCCAAAATCATCGCCGCTCCTGCTCGCAAATCAGTTGCTTCGACAGAGCCGCCTATATATTTCTCGACACCATCTATTTTTGCAATGCGTCCTGAAATATCGACTTTCGCTCCAAGGGCTTTCAATTGTTCTATGTATTGGTATCGATTTTCCCAAACATTTTCTGTCAGCGTACTTTTGCCCTCGCAGACACATAAAAGCGTTGCCATTTGCGGTTGCAAATCCGTTGGAAATCCCGGATAACTCATCGTTCTGACATCCGTTGCACGCAAAGGTGCATCGGCAATGACACGAATCGTGTCGTCACCCTCAACGATTTTCACATTCATTTCTTCGAGTTTTGCCGACAAAGAGTCCATATGGTTTGGAATGATATTTTTCACCAACACATCTCCGCCTGTAATGGCTGCCGCAATCATATATGTACCTGCTTCAATTTGATCTGGAATAATAGTATATTGGGCTCCCTTGAGTGCAGTGACACCGCTAATACGTATCTTATCTGTGCCAGCCCCTTTGATGTTTGCCCCCATCATATTCAAATAATTTGCAGTGTCTACGATGTGTGGCTCTTTCGCTGCATTTTCAATGGTGGTGACTCCCTCTGCCATTGTTGCTGCAAGCATGATGTTAATCGTCGCCCCAACGCTCACTTGGTCCATATAAATCGATGTGCCAATCAATCGGTCTGCGTACGCTTTCACGACACCTTTTTCTTCAATTACCGTTGCCCCCAAGGCACGAAAGCCTTTCAAATGCAAATCGATCGGTCTTTCCCCGAAATTACATCCCCCAGGGAGAGACACTTCCGCTTTTTTATAGCGTGCCAATAACGCCCCTAAAAAATAGTAAGAGGCTCTGATTTTTTCCACTTCAGGAAATGTCGCTTGGTGCAAAATCCCACCACTGCAATCGATTTCTAACGTGTTTTTATCAAGATAGCGGTACGTACCGCCTAATTTTTCAATTGTTCGACAAATGCAATTTACGTCTTCAATGTCGGGCAAATTTTCTAAGATGCTTTTCCCCTCTGCCATAACTGCTGCTGGTAGTATTGCGACTGCTGCATTTTTTGCACCACTGATATTGACTTCCCCTTGCAGACGTTTTCTGCCATTTACCAGCAATTTATCCATATTCGTTCATTCCTTCCAATGCCATTGAAATCAAAAATGTTTCTCACATACCCCTTATTTTCACATAGAGAATGTGCAATAGTAGAATTATATCATATAAAAGCAGAATAGAAAAGTCTTTTTTTTATTTTTTCTATAAAAATGTATCTTTTACACGATTTTTTCACCGTTATACCCTTCAATCAAGTAAATTGTCGGATCGCCCTCCAAAGAAATTTGATAACAAGGCTCCAAGTACAACTCCACTTCCTCTAGGAAGGCGGTTTCTTTGTTCGATAAATAATACCCCTCTGTCACGTTTGTGATATGCCCCTCTTTTTGAAAGGCACGCACGAAAGAAAATAATGCTTTGTCGACATCGATTACACTTTTCGACTCAACTTCTGTACCAATCAAGTCAAAGTATTGAAACTGCATGGAAACCTTGCCTGTCTCCCCAATTGCAATCGTAAAATAATTGGAAAATAAAACGTTTTCTTTGTAGACCCCAAAGTATTCCACGACATAACCTGTATCTGTTTTTTCAAAACGAAGTTGTTGTAATTCACCAAACACAGACACCAATTGCTCTTTCATCTGGTTTGCCACTTGGAGTGCCATCTCTTCCGATTCTATTTGTGTAGTAGGTGACAATTTTTGCCAAAACAACCCTGTATTCCCTGACAGTTCTAGTAAAAATGAATCGCTTTCATAAGCGATTGCCCCTCTTTTATTTTCGGTAGAAATGATTGGCTCATTTTGAAAAAACGCTTTTGAAATGACTTCCTCGGTGTAGGAAAAACTACCGACTTTGAGTCGTGCCGATGCAGTCCGTGACAAGTCAATAGACGAATCCAACGTCAAACCGAAATTTTCTAGTACAGAAATGATTTCTGTTTTCTTGTGCGAAGCAATGTTATAATTTTCGATTTGATTGGAGTTTAAAAAAAACAAAATGACATTTAAGACAATCAACAAGCAAAGCACTATTTTTTTGGCAAATACCCATTCCAAATGCCCCACTCCTTTCAACATTCCTAAAATTACAATTGGTCAGTATCTACAACGAAAAGATATTCGTACAAAGTCACAAACCATTTCAAATACATATTGCCCACCGAATCACCATAATACCGCAATGAAAGATCCGATACATCCGTGATGACCTTATCTTCTACCATTGTGAGATATAATTTATTGGCATTGTCTAACGCATCGATGAATTGCACGTTGATTTCCTCAAGTTGAGAGAAATCCTCCACGTAATTCACAGCGTATCTGCTATAATTTTTGACACTATCATTTTGTATCGTTACTGCAATGGCATACGGTCGCTTCAACTCTTCTTGCATTGTATTCGATAAAATCACTGGAATATTATTGACGGCATAATTGAAATAGTAAATCGTTTCGTTGTTTTGTTTTTCAATGTCAGCAAGATAGACATCAGTCGTCAGCGATTTGTCATTTTTCATAAAGCTACAGCTAATTTGGTAGCCCTCCAAGAGTCCAGTTGAGATTTTTTCATTGCCATATGACGTATAGTCGTAATACTCTAAGAGTTGTTTTTTCGGTGTATAATTGACGACAGTATTCGTATCACTAAATAAAAATTTGCCTGATTCTTCTTTGCTACTCCAATTGACAGAAAAGTTATTGAAGAAGCCTTTGACCACCGATTCGAGTGTCACTGTATTGACAGCCCCTTCTGTCCCAAATACAGAAAGCTCTCGCAAAGGTGTATACGTATACGGGAGTTCTGCCCATTGTGGCAAAAATAGATTTCTCCACAAAATAGACCCAGAAGTTTTTTGGGCTGTGGAAATATAGGTGAGTTGTGTATCATCAACGACAAGCTTCGTATAAAAATCAGATGCCGTCGTACTTTTTTTCGTCATATAAGAAACACTCTCATTCGTGCGAGAATTGACGAAATATGCTGTCGTCATCTCCCCTAGTCTCCACGAGGGTTCGATAACAATATAATCGAAATATTCAGGCAATTCTTCATTTGAAATATTGCTGTAATGGCTTAAATACGCTCCGCCATCGACTAGAAAGTCGTATTGCAATACCATGACAGGTGCATTTAAAATTTCTTGCCAGTCCGCCGTTTTCCTCTCAAAGACAATGGTGCGGTCGCCAAGGATTTCATTCAACACACCATTGGCTTCTTTGAGCAACGTACTTTGCCCCACATCATCAGGATAATAGACAGAATAATTTCCGCTACCATCGCCTAAGGCATAGCGTGTCGCAAGCAATACATCGCCGTCTGCGGTCTCTTGCTTGAAAGCCGTATTTTGAATCAGCAAATCCAACAGCGTATTGCTCGACGTTTCTCTTAGCCATAGTGTATTCGTTTGGTAAATGCCAATGATTACCAGTACGAGTATCATCACATTTGTCAATTTATTATAGTTCAATTGCCCCACTCCCTATTCTACAAGGAATTTTTATCGGATTGTCTTATTTCAAACTCCCTACGCATACTTTTTAGATATTGCTCCCCCAATGAAATGTTTCCTAAAATAAGGGGAGCGTATGTAAGCGGGCGACCAAAGGTACGCCCCTACATATTGATATTTCTGATTTATGCCCCTACCTATTGATATTTCTGGCTTACACCCCTACATATTGATATTTCTGGCTTACACCCCTACATATTGATATTTCTGGCTTATGCCCCTACCTATTGATATTTCCGGATTACACCCCTACATATTGATATTTCCGGCTCTTTGTAGGGGCGACCTTTGGTCGCCCACTCTCGCTAAAACCATAATTTTGGAAATATATAGTTGGTCTCTCAATATCATAAGCAGTTCTTGTTCTAACTCGATTCTAACTTAATTCTGCTTTTCCGTTTCTTCTTCTTCAAATACAGGTTGCTCTTTCGGAAACCACATCGTCATCGTAGTGCCTTTTCCGTATTTGCTTGTCGCAGTCAACCGTCCGCCATGGCTTTCCATAATCTCTTTCGCAATGGCAAGCCCCAGACCAGTACCGCCCATTGCACGACTCCTTGCTTTGTCTACACGATAAAATCGCTCAAAAATACGTGGCAAATCCTCACGAGAAATGCCCATGCCGGTATCTTTCATATGTATTTTATAGTAGTTGTCATCTTCAGTAATGTAGATTTTAATTTCAGCTTGGTCCAGACTATATTTGATTGCATTGGTCAAAATATTATTGGCAACTTGTGTCACACGGTCTTGGTCGCCATAGACGATAATCGGTGTATCGGTAGGCTCAAACAAAAGTGTTTGGTGTTTCGCCTCCGCATGTATTTTATTTTGTCTCACCAAAATAGAAAGGAAATCGTTCATTTCTATTTCTTGGATTTCAAGTCGCACTTGGTTGTTATCAAATCTTGAAAGTTGCAAGAGGTCACGCACCAAAAATGCCATACGATCAGCTTCGCTATTGACGATTTCTAAAAATTCCAACGCAATTTCAGGATCGTGAATCGCCCCATCGAGTAGCGTTTCCGTATAACTTTTTACCGTCGTCAGTGGTGTACGCAACTCATGAGATACGTTTGCCACAAATTCTTTTCGCATATCGTCTAATTTTTTCGCTTCTGTGATGTCTTGCAGTACGACAACGAGACCTTCGACTTCTCCATTGTCGTCGTAATACGGTGTGAAGTTGGAGCTGATGTATTGTTGTCCCACTGGAAAAGTCACTTTTTTTGACTGTTCATTGCCAACATCCAAATACACACCTGTTGTGATATCATACTCCTTGATGAATTCTGGAAAACTCATCGAAAATTCTTCGACACCAAGCATTTCTTTTGCAGCCGAATTGGCAAGTATAAATTCGCCGTCTTTCGTGAACGAAATTACACCATCACTCATATTATGGAGCAGGATTTCAAGTCTTTTTTTCTCACCAGAAATGTCTGTCATACTCTTTGTCAGCTCAAGTGCCATATAATTAAAACTACTCGTCAACTGCCCGATTTCATCGCCACTTGTCACCGCTAGCTTTTGAGCCAAATTTCCCTCTGCCAGATTTTTCGCCCCACGAGTCAAAGCAAGGATTGGTCCAGTCAGTGTTTGTGCAAACACGTATGCCATGATGATGGCAAGGAGCAGTGCAATCGCTACAGCAATGACAATCGTTCTTGTCATTTGATCGAGACTTTGTTGCATGTCACCGACGTCGAGCCTCGTATAAATGACGTATGCAACCGCACCATCTTCACCAAGAATCGGTGTTGCATAACTCATATATTCCGTTAACAAACCAAATGCATCGACACTTTGTATCCCTGAAGAAAATGTCGACTCCAGAGCGAATGCACCGATGATGGCTTGGTCAGTATACGTTGGGTACGGTGCTTCAAGTACTGTCGTTGAGGCAATCGTTTCCCCTGTACCGTTCAATACATTGCCTTGGATCCCAACGGCACTCGTCACCGTTTTTAGGAGGGCATCTTGAAAGTAGACCTCCCAATTGTCTTCAAGGACTTGTTCTTCTATTTTTTCAGCATAGAGTTCTAATTGTTGGCGAGATTTATCGTATTCGCTGTTGCGAACGCTCAACAAAATATACGTACCACTCACTATCATAACGAGAAGCACCAACCCCAAATACATGATGATTAATTTCCATTTAATACTTCGCAAAATAAACCCTCTTTCCCCAAGGTATCTTACACATCTTATTTTTCATCTTATTTTTTTTATCTTACTTTTTATTTTATTTTTCTTTGTAACTATTCAGTACTCCAATAAAAAATGTTGAAATATTTGATTTTATAAGTTTTTTAGTGCATTAAGGTTCGGAAAAATAAAGTTTTACTCCATTTTTTTCAAAAAAATGGCAGGTGTGGACAGCGTCCACGGTCTTAAAAAATAAGATTCTGAACAGTTACTTTTCTTTTATCCTTTATACCATTTCATTCCCCATTGAAATAATATCCGACACCACGTTTTGTAATCAGCATCGTTGGTTTCCCTGGGTCGTCCTCAATCTTTTCACGCAAACGACGCACCACGACATCCACACCACGGGCATCACTAAACGCACCATACCCCCAAACATTTTCGAGCAAGACTTCCCTTGAAAAAACTTGCTCTTTGCCCTCAACCAAAAACTTCAAGAGTTCAAATTCACGGTGTGTCAAATCAATGACTTCACCCTTTTTTTTGACCTCATACTTATCGAAATTGATGGTCAGCAAACCGATTTCTTGGATCTTCGCTTCTTCAGACACAACTGGTTTTGGCATTGCCATTTGTCTACGTAAATTCGCTTTGACACGGGCAATCAATTCTCGAATGCTAAACGGTTTTGTCACATAGTCATCTGCACCGAGTTCAAGCCCTAAGACCTTATCGACTTCTTCAGCTCTTGCCGTCAGCATAATGATTGGCACATTCGATTTTTGGCGAATTTGCTTGCATGCCTCGTAACCGTCCATATTGGGCATCATGATATCTAACAAAATCAAATCAGGCGAAAATTCCATTGCTTTTTTGACACCTTCTTCGCCATCTTTTGCACTGAGTACTTCGTAACCCTCTTTTTTGAGATTGAACGATATAATATTTACGATATTTTTTTCGTCATCTACGACTAGGATTTTTTTTTGCATTGGCAGTGCCTCCTTTTCGTTCCTTTGGCTTCTTTTCTTATTATACAAAAAAAATGTTGAAATGTACAGTACTTTATAGAAAAATGAAAAATTTGCATTTTATAGTCATTTAAACTAAAAAAATACTACATCTAAGCGGTTAAAATTCCGTTCTTCTGCGTCATCGTCGCTCGACGTGGCTTTTGCCACGACTCGACTCCTCTTCCCCTTGTTTGACACTTGTACAACTTAAAATCCACCCCAAAGCCTACGAAAAGGCTATTTTTGTCAAATTTTTCATTTTTAACTTGCACAATATTACACAATATGATATAATGTAGTATGGAGGTGCAAAATGAGACTACAAATTACATCATCAAAAAATTCAAAATCGCTCTACGCAGTAAAAACAACATACGATAAAAACAAGAAAAAATCAAATATGACAGTTAAAAAGTTTGGTTCCATGAGTT
>JAWXUZ010000076.1:0-12372 GCA_044425835.1 Bacillota bacterium
AAAACGAGCGACAAATGGAGAGTGGAATTTATGACGTTGGATTTATTATTGAAAGAAACTGAAGCGAGAGTTGCAAAGGAAGCTGAGGCAAGAGGCGAGGCAAGAGGTGAGGCAAGAGGCGAGGCAAGAGGCGAGGCAAGAGGCGAGGCAAGAGGTAGAGCAGAAGGCGAGGCAAGAGGCGAGGCGAGAGGTAGAGCCGAAGGTGTGCAACTCTCTTCAGCTATTGTACAGGGGTACAACAAAGGTAAGACAATGGATACGATTGCGAAAGAGCAAAACATAGATTTGTCTAAAGTTGAAGAAATTTTGAGTTTGTTCGGAATGTTATAAACGAGCGACAAATGGAGAGTGGAATTTATGACGTTGGATTTATTATTGAAAGAAACTGAAGCGAGAGCGGTAGTATAGTCGAAAAATCAAAGACAGGGCATATGCCTACCCACACCTCCAATAGGGGGTTATTTTTATCGCTTTATGCAATTCGATGCTGTCAAACTGACAAATAAAAAACATCGCCACAACAATGACGATGTTTTCCAGATATGAAAAAATTATTTTAAGTGATATATTCGTATTTTTTCGTGGTACAAAAATAAGAAGCTTTGAATATCAAAGCTTCTTACATGTTTGACGGAGAAGGAGGGATTTGAACCCTCGCGCCGCGTTAACGACCTATACCCTTAGCAGGGGCACCTCTTCAGCCACTTGAGTACTTCTCCAAAATAGTACCTTGTAGAATCGATTCAGAATGAAATCTGAATGACTCTGTAGCTTACTGCTATAAAAGAATACCATTTTTTTTATTGCTTGTCAAGTCTTTTTTGAATTTTTCTTATTAAAATTCCGTAAAAACACAAAATCACTATTTGAATACACCATGGTTTCGTTCTGCGACTGATACCACTTCTTTTACGATTTCTATCGGTGTGGCCTCTGGATGTTCTTTCAATATCCTTGCAACCATACCACTCACAAATGGTGTTGCCATCGATGCCCCACTCATTGAAATGTAATTTCTACCGACAACATTAGAACGTTTTCTTCCTGACAATCCAAAGCGATACTGTGGTGACATCAAAGAAATGATATTTTCGCCACTAGCAAATACCGTTGGGCGGTTTTCTGTGAGTGGTTGGTTTGGCAAATGGAAAAATGAACGGTCTTCCCACGCACCAACTGTAATTATTTTTTTACTAAGTGGAACGTGGTGGATTTTATTGCCACGGCCATCGGGGTTTGCAGCTGCGGCTACAACGACTATGCCTTGTTCCCATAATTTTTCAACGCTTTCTTTTAGTGGAATATTGATTTTTTTATCGTTGGATCCAATCGATAAATTGACGACTTTGATGTTATATTGTTTGGCGTGTGCCAAAATCCATGACATGGCATGAATGGCATGGGCAGACGAACCTTGCCCTTCTCGATCCAATATTTTCAGGGAAATGATGTTTGTTTCAGGGGCAATTCCACAATATTTTCCGTGGGATAAAAATCCGTTTCCAGAGGCAATGCCTGCCACGTGTGTCCCGTGACCGTTGTCGTCATACGGCGATTTTTGTCCGTGAATGAAATCTGAAAATACAACAATGCGATTCGTTGGTTTTATAAAATCAGACATAGGAGAAATTCCTGTGTCTAAAAAAGCAATTCCAATTGGCAATTCAGTTGATGATTTTGCAGAAGAAAAAAGAAAAGGCATAAGGAACAACTCCTATTGCAGTTTCTATTAAACTATGCAAAAGATATTGTTTTGGGAATCAAAAATCTAATTTTTTCGATGGAGAAATTGACGATCGCTTAGAATTGCATTGACTTTTTTATTATTTTCTTATATAATTTTTATGTTAGGTTCGTTATGTGTCTATTCAGGAAGCACTGTAGAACATTAAATCTGATAAAAACAGAATATAAGGAGGAAATTATGAAAAAAATGATTACAACTGCCCTTGCGACGATGATGTTGTTTGCGACAAGCACAACTGCATTTGCAAGTACGTACGATGTAATGTATGATCGCACAAGTACTGGTACGCTTGAATATATCTACTCTATTGACGGATTCATTCAACTGCTCAGTACTCCAAATCCTGATGGTGTAGTGAGTGCAGAAATCGTGGCAGATGACCCGAACTCTTTGGCATTTATTGAAGATCCAACTGCTGAAGTGTACAGCCCAATCAAAATGGTGACCATTGAAGTTGCAACTGGTGTCACAATTGATTTGACTGGAAAATCAAATTTTGAAATTGGTTTGATGATCGAAGATGAACAAGGCAATTACTATGATGATGAAAACTGGGCAAACGTTGCCATGCCAAGCGGAGATTTGGAAGCTTTTTGGGATTCCGCCTCCGATGACTATTTGGCGTTGATGGAAATCGAAAACCCTTATGACGAATCGGTGTATGGCTCTTATGATATATACAAAGACCGTATCTTGACTGATGGTGTGCTTTCTGGTGCGTTAAGTTTTGTGGAAGGTTCTTTCTTGAAAGTAAATACGCCAGGTGTGTATCGTGTGCATGTACAAATTAACGATATGACTTTGGGACAAATGAAAGATTCTATCATGATGGTCGTTGTCGAGTCTGATGCTGCTTTGCTCGCTTCAGAAGAAGTGGAAGCTGTAGCTGAAGAAGAAGTAGTCGTTGAAGAAGAAGTAGTCGTTGAAGAAGTAGCTGTAGCTGAAGAAGTAGTAGCTGAAGAAGAAGTAGCTGAAGAAGTAGTAGTTGAAGAAGTAGCTGAAGAAGTAGTAGTGACTCCGGTTGTAGTGGAAGAAATTGTTACTACTCCTGCTCCTGCACCAACTCCTGCAACAGTATCAGGCGGTTCTGTATATGTAGTTCAAAAATACGATACGCTTGGTAAAATTGCGTTGAATCATTATGGTACATATGGTGTGCATAAACAATTGGCTGCAAGCAATGCCGAACTTTTGAACAGCACAAACTGGCAAATCAAAGAAGGCATGGAACTCTATTTGCCAGAAACGCTTGGAAATTACACTCGTTTGGCACCGCTCAACACGGCTTTGGGAAAAGTCCATACAGTGAAATTGGGTGAAACTTTATCTAAAATCGCAGCAACATACTACGGTGATACAAAAAAAGCAACAACAATCTTTGAAGGAAATGCCGATCGCATCAAATCAATCAATATGATTTACGAGGGTCAACAAATTATAATTCCTAATGTGTATTAAAAGTACCGCAAAATTTCGTGTTTGATATCCAAAAATATGAAATCTTGCAGTCAGATTAGCTGATTTCTATGAAAGTAGAGGTCGGCTTTTTTGTTTACTTTTAACAGAAATATGATAAAAACGTCGTAATTAAAAAAAATACTAGCCAAAACACAAAAAATATGATATTATTATTTGTGTATTATAAATTAAATGAATGTATAATATGTGAGTAATATTACAGTAATATATCACAGAAAAATATTCATTTACAATCAGAAATGTTTGGAGGTTATATTATGAAACGTATGATTACAGGGCTTTTGGCTTCTGTTTTGATGTCGTGTTCGATGTCATCAATTGGCTTTGCTGCTAATTTTACTGATATGGCGGATGTGCCATGGCCAGATGCGGCAACGTATATCAATCGTGTAGCAGACCTTGGTTTGGTTTCGGGCTACAGCGATGGGACGTACCGCCCGAGAAACGAAGTTTCCTACGTAGAAACGATGCAAATGATTTATATGATGGCATATGCTGTCAATATTGCAGGTGATTTTGGTGAATCAGACCTTGCGTATTATGAGGGGGATATGGTCATTGCAGGAATTCCTTCATGGGCATATCGTGCCGTGGCATTTGGTTTGCAGAACAAAATCATCTCTGAAGAAGAAATGTTCCAATTTATGGAGAATGGAAACAACAAACCGGCAACTCGTGAAGATGTCGCAAAAATGGTAGGGGCTGCTTTTGCAAATATCACGGACATCGATACGACTGCAGCAGAAGTCAACCGATTTACAGATTGGTGGGATTTTACAAAAGAAGTTATGCCATACGTTGATGTGGCGGTGCGTTTGGGTATTTTTAGTGGCGATACCGACGGTGCTTTTCGACCAAAAGACTTCATCAACCGTGCGGAAATGGCGGTTGTGTTAGATAAGTGCTACACTGCAAGAACGTATGGTGTCGATTTAGAAGGTGTCGTTACGGCTGTGACAAATAATGATGGTGCGTATCATATTGATATTACATACGACAATGGCACGACGGAAACATTTTATGCCCGTGCCGATTTGGTCACTGTATATTCAGGGGACAATGGCACATTAAGTGCTTTGCCATACATCGGTGTAAACGATAAAGTCAAAATCGTAAAATTAAATGGTGCGTTGTCTGAAATTCATATTTTAGAAGGCATCGACCCTATGACACGCTTTGATATCACAGGCTATATCACGAAAATGAGCGGCAGTACCATCACCGTAGAGAATGAAAACACAGGAAATACGGAAGAATTTTCATTATCAAGTGCAACTTCTATTATTTTAGATGGTGTGGCAACGACTGCGTCTACTTTGTCTTCGGAGTTACTTCTGGATGAAAATTACTATAGACATGCTTATGTTGCTTTGGATGTCGATACGACATACGGCTCTGAAAAAACGGCGACTGGAAAATTGATTTTGGTACAATATGTTACTGTCAATGCAATCCAAGTGGATTTCGTAGATGTGTATACGAAAAGAGGGCGTGTCACAAAATTGACGGATGACTACGTCACATTTACAACACTCGACGGTGAGACTTCTACGCAATTGCAAATTTCAGATACAACGGATACTTCAATTGATGGCGTTGTGGCAAGTATGACATCGATGATGAATCTCTTTGAGCGTGGTACTGTCTATATGGAAGCAACGGTTGCCCAAAATAATGTTTTGGTTGGGCTTGATTTTTCAAATACGTATTCTGGCATGGAATCTGACGAATCGAGTGTCGTTTATACATTAGATAATATTACAGTCAAACAACTTGATTTGACCTCAAGTGCAAGTGAATACGTTTGTTACTTCGGTGATGACAATCCGCTGAGCAATATTACCTTCTTCTGGTGGGAAGAAAGTACAACGACTGACCCTGTTGGCACTTGGAAAAATTACGATCTTGATGCCATTTGCTCCATTCGTAATTCTGTACTAGATGAGGATGAAGACGCAAAAATTTATGCGAAACTTGCCTTCAACGCAGGTGGGAAATTGACACAAGTGCATATTGCTGAAACGAGAAATGCATGGACGTATGATACGACTTCTGGCAATGGTGAAGAGCGAAAAGGCTTAATCGTTTCTTACGATGGCCAAAACATTCGTTTTGAAAATGTAAGTACAGATTACGAATTACTCACGACATACAATACACCAATTAGTGCGGAAAATTCGTCGTACATTACAGGAGTAGACCCAAATGACAGCTCAATCACAGTGCGAAATCCTTTGACAATTAGCAGTGCTGTCACAAGTTCCTTGGCGGTATTTCAACGTATGTTAGAAGGCGATGACATTGAGATTTACGCTGAAATCATTGCAGATTCTAATAAAAAAGTGCAAAAAATCGATGCAAGACTCGTAGAAGCCATTGGCTATTTGAGATATTTTGATTTAGATGATTACGTAATGCAGTTAGAGATTATAAATACGGGTGAAATCTTGAATCTAAAACTCGATCGTCGCATCGATATCAATGCTGATATCATTGATGATGAAGAAATGGAATCGACATTGTACCACGGTTCTCTCGTATATCTCATATTCGATACGGAGGGTGAAGTTTCTGAACTACA
Source organism: Bacillota bacterium (assembly GCA_044425835.1). Lineage (GTDB taxonomy): Bacteria > Bacillota > Clostridia > Lachnospirales > Anaerotignaceae > Chakrabartyella. The sequence goes on from JAWXUZ010000076.1 coordinate 5,808, forward strand.
TTTGTGGCAAGATGCATATACGACTCGAGATGACTACGTTTCGGGCGAGGCCATTGGAAATGGAAACGGCTTCTATATTGATGGAAGAGAAAGCAAAACATACGGTTGGGGCAATCGTTCCTCTACTTTTGTAAAAAATTATAGCATCAATTCTGATTCGACATATACGGTACAAGATATGCTCGATGACTCAGAAATTGGTGTCTACGTAGAAGCCAACTTGACGGAAAATTCATCAATCGATCGCATTGCTGTATATGCAACTTCGGCAATCGGCGTGCTTGACAATTACAATAAAGAAGGGAATACGATTCGCATCAAAACCGATGCTGGAAAAACGTATGCTTTCTATATTGAACGCACAGCAACGTTTAATGTGAAAAATATAGCGGCAGATGATTTGAATCAATACGCAATCGGTACGGGTGTTTCGTTGACATTTAGCAATGGTGTTGTAACGAGAGTGGACGGCATTTAATTTAGCGTTTACATTTTTAGTCACCTCACTTTCTTTGGAGAGTGGGGTGGCTTTGGTTTTGGAAATCATTTGACCGTAGTTTAGGAGGTGGCTTTATGGAAACATCACTACAATATTTAAAAGATGACTTGCGAGAAATTCGCCGTACACTACATAAAATACCAGAAGTTGGCTTCAAAGAATATAAAACGAAAGACTTTATCAAATCACAGCTAGAAAGCTATGGCATCACTGAAATTACAGATGTTTTGGCAACGGGACTCGTCGCAAGAATCCCTGGGAAAACGAGTGAAAATACGATTGCTTTGCGTGCCGATATGGATGCTTTGCCTGTCACAGAAAAAGAGCATGCATTTTCCTCTACGCATAACGGATTTATGCATGCTTGCGGTCACGATGGGCATATGACAATGTTATTGGGTGTTGCCAAACATTTGATGCAACAAAAAATCACGCCACCTGTCGATGTCATTTTTATTTTTCAACCAGCAGAAGAGCATCCCGGCGGTGCAGAACCTTTGATTGCCACTGGAATTTTGCAACAATATAATGTGAAATACGTCATCGGTTGTCATCTGTTTCCGACTGTTGCAGAAGGGAAAATCGCTTGCAAAGTGGGGGCAATGATGGCACGCAATGGAGAAATAACGATTGATATCAAAGGGAAATCCGCCCATGGAGCCCAACCACATCTAGGTTCTGATGCCATTTTGGCAGCGGGCGGTGTGATTTCTGGCCTTCACTCTATCATCTCGAGAAATATTTCACCACTTGAAAGCGGTGTCGTTACGTTTGGTACGATTGAGGGCGGAGAAGTGGGAAATGTAATCAGCGATTTCGTCACACTCAAAGGGACGTTGCGAGCATTTTCTGATGAGGTTTATTTTACGATACAACGTCGTTTGCGTGAAATTGTCGAGGGGATTTCTGGTGCATATGGTTGTCAAGGGAGTGTGCAATTTAATGATATGTATCGTGTGGTCAATAACGATGCAAGTTTGGTTGCTCGCTTGAAAGAAGTGGCGGGAGAGCGATATGAAGAATCAGAGGCATATATGCTGTCGGAAGATTTTTCTTTTTTTCAAGAAACGTTCCAAGGTGTCTTTTTCTTTTTGGGAACGAAAAATGAGGGGAAAGGAATGATTGCCCCACTGCACAATTCGGAATTCAATTTCGATGAAAGCGTATTGCTTGTGGGTGTGGAGATGTTTTTGAAAATGTTAGGTATATAATCAAATAACTAGGAGGATTTATCATGAAAAAATGTTTTAGAACAATCCAAAAAACGTGTATGGCGACAATGACAACACTGTTGCTTTTTGGTACAACAGCGACAGCAAACACCTTTTCTGATGTCGAAAGCGGTGCATGGTACACGGCTGCTGTCAATGACATGGCGGCACAAGGATTCATTTCAGGCACAACGAATACGACTTTTGCCCCAAAATCCACACTCACAGTCGGTGCGTTTTCGACAATGATGGCACGTGCATTTTATGGCGATAGCGTGACGAGTGCAACGGAACTCGGTTGGTGGCAACCATATATGGAAGGCTGTGCGAGTCGCAATGGACTCGTTGGCACGATTGCTGAAAATCAGGCAACGTGGAATACGACGGCAAATGAATCGATTACGAGATATGATATGGCAGTGATGGTATACAATTTGTTGCAAAGTCAAAATGTAGAGCGACTCACTCCGGAAGAAATCGAAATTGTGCTATACACTGTGCCAGATCAAATTCCATCACAGTACCAAGAAGCAGTTGCTACGGCATTTGCGTATAATTTCTTGAGTGGAAAAGGCGATGCTGGATTTGATGGCGATGGCATTTTGACTCGAGCAGAATCAGCTGCCGTGTTGCAATCACTCGTTAATTCGGAAATGATAGCAGTCGAAAAACACGATTTGCCTACAGCTCCAGCAGTACCTACTGCACCAGCTCCTGACGTAGCTCCAGAAGTAGCTCCAGAACCAGAACCTGCTCCTGCTGTCGTTGCAAACCCTACGACTGCGGAAGAAAAAAATGTGGCTGCCCTTGTCGTTGCCAAAGAAATTGCAGCAGTGGCAAAAGAAGGCGACACTTTGCAAACGCTACAAAATGCGGCTGCCATCGTATCTATGTATTACAATAATGGTGTCCACGTAGAAAGTGGCACGGATTATAGCACGGCTTACGGCGTATTTGTCAAAGGCGAATCGTCTTGTGCTGGTGCAACGAGAGGACTTGGCATGGTGCTTGAATGCATGGGCTATGACTGGACACATGCCAATGAAAATGAATGGTTACACCAATGGTGCGAAGTGACAGTGGATGGCACGACTTACTACGCAGATGGGCAAGTCGGAATTGTTGGTGTTGCCCCACATCCATTTGAATTAATGTAATATTTTTTGAAAATATGGGCTGAATTTGTAGGGGAGGGGTTCCATCCCCTCCCGATAAGAAGTGTGGTACTACAGATTTGAATTTTTTAAATTTACCCCAAAGTAAAGTTTAGAACCAAAATATTGGGCTGAAGAATCAGCTATTATGTCGGGCAATTTTGCCCCCAACACCCCCTGATGGGGGTGTTTTTATTTTTCGGATTACTCTGCACTTTCTTCTTCCAATTTTTCCATGAATTTCTGTTTCGGCATTTTTTCCAAATCACGATACACTGGTGTTTTCTCATACTCATACCGACAAATTGCCCCATATTTACAGTAGTCGCAAGGTGTTCTCGTACCACTACGATACGGATTCGGTGTAATGATACCTCTTTTTAAGTCGTTGCCAATAGTGATGGCACGTTTTTTTGTGAAGTGCAATATTTTTTCATATTCCTCATCGTTCGCCAATATCGATTTTGACGATGGTGTCCCTTTTTTCGTAAATCCAACAGGAATAATACTCGAGGTTTGCCCCTCAAGGCCATTTAGGAAAATATGATCCAAGTGTTCAATGACATCTTGATTTTCCAAAACGAGTCCCGAAACTTTCATTTTTTCAAACAATTGTGACTCGATTTCTTGATCGGACAGTTCACTACCGACAGAAAGTCTCGGATCGGTGATGCGGAAATAAAATGCCGCTGACGGCTTTAGGTCTGGAAATTCGGTTTTCACGGCTTGCAAATAGGCATCCATATAGACGAGTAACTGCAACTGCAATCCATAGTAAATGTCTTGAAAACTGAATTGTTTTTTGCCCGATTTATAATCTATAATTTTCAGATACTCTTCTTTCCCGTTCCGATACAACACGTCAACACGGTCAATTTTCCCAGAAAGCACAAGTTCCCCACCATCAGACAAAGGCAAATGAATCGGTGGCAGTGCTTCGTTCATACCAAACCCCACTTCATATCCTTTTGGTACAAAATCGCCTTGCTGTAGATGTTGCACAAGTGTCTTTGTGGCAGTGGTGGCAATGCGTTTCAGTCGTTCGATGAGATATGTGTTGCTTGCGGTGTCGAATAAAATTTCATTGTTGAGGTTGGGTGCGGCAATATCAACTGCTGAATGTACCATTTCCACAATTTCAGTATCAGAAAGCTCTGTCCAATTTTTACTGTTTTTGACGAGTTCATTTGAAAAAATCTCGAGGACGGAATGAAATAAATTACCGAGGTCAGGGACATTGAGCTGGTGGAGTGGTCGCTCCTTCGCTTTTAGATTATGCTCCATATAATATGAAAATGGGCATGAGGCAAATTGCTCCAAGCGAGAGACACTTGAAAAAACACGTTTGCCATAGAGTTGTTTTGCTAATGTTTCTGCAAGCCGAAGTTCGCCAGTTGGTGGCACAAACCCCAACTGGAGTTGTCGCAATTTCTCTTTGAAATTCTCATTTTTCGCATAGTAAGAATACATCTCTTGGAAAAGGGGATCCATCGGTGTTTCCTCTGTATGATCGGCAATGGCTCGACTCATTGCATGAAATGACGTCTGCTCTGTATGGAGCTGTAGTGCAAATGGCTTTGGCTCTTGCACTTTGATTGTGAAATCCATACGACAAATGCGGTCAATCAAAGACGAGGCGAAGAGTGGTTTGCCCTCCAAATCACACTGTGGATACGTCAACAACAATCCCAGAGAAGGTCTCGTCAGTCCTAAATAAATCAAGAACTGTTCTTGGAATAATTTTTGACGTGCCGAAACCGCCAAAGTGAGTCCTGTATCGACCAAGCATTGTCGCTCTGCTTCTGTGAAAATCCCTTGTGGAGCAACCGCAGCAGGCAGTATGCCCTCATTGACACCGAGTATGAATAAATACTTCACTTCAGGCAATCTCGAACGCTCCAAATCCCCAACCACCACACAATCGGCAGTCGGTGGAATCATACCGAGTTGGCAACTTTCAAGCCCTGCGGAGAGTATTTTTTGGCAATGGTCGAGTGGCAATTCTTCCTTACCTAGTACTGCCATTGCTTTTTCTAATACATCGAATACGCTCAAAAAGACTTGTTTGTGCGTTTCTGCCAATGCAACCTCTCCTGAATCGAACGCAAATGTTCGCCAAATGGTCATCTTGTCATCGATGGATAATTCTGTCAAATGTGCCATCACAAAATCGAGTACACTCTCCATGGTGACTGTCTTTTTTTTCTTCCACTCAAGCAGTGGCAAAAATGGAGTAAGGCATCTTTCACGTAGTTCATTGATATAGAGAAGGAGGTCTTCGCCTTCTTTTTTCTGCCCAGCTCGGAATGGTTTGTTGTTCGACCAGTGGTATTCCTTGATTCCATAAGCCAACACGTAATTTTCTAAAATATCGACTTCTTCCATTTTGAGATTCGTCAAGCCCGATTTCAAATATGCAAATAGATGCTCATACGTAAAGCCGTATGCCATAATTTGCAACAACGCAAGCAATAGCCCGATGAGTGGGTGCGAGGAAATCTCTTGATTTTTATCAATAAAACAAGGGAGGTCAAACTCTCTGAATGTGGCACGCAATGGTTTTTCATACGAATCGAGTGCATTCGTTAAAATTGCAATGTCTTGGTAGCGGAGATTTTTCCGCCGCACCATACCTTTGATGCTCCCTGCAATGAATTCGATTTCACTTTCTTTCGTGGTGCAACGGTATATTTTCACGGCATCAGACAACTTGCATTGTGTATGGTAACTTTGGAAGTAATACGTCTCGAGATTTTGCAAGCCAGACGTTTTGGCACGGTGATTTTCTTGTAAAAAAATCGGTGCATGCACGGTGATATTTGTATTTTTTGCAAGCTCGAGCAATTGTTCTTTCGTGGTGAACGCTTCAAAAAATGGGGATTGGTACGGCAAATGTGACATATGGTATGTCGTTTCGTCAAGAGGCAAGGTGATTGTGATATCCACCGCTGATTGCAATAAACCAGATATGACGTTCATTTCTTGCGGCGTGAAGCCGTAAAATCCATCGATATAAAATTCGGTATTGGTAAAGGCGGAATATTTCCCGAGCAAATCAGAAAGCACTGTCAGACGTTCGTCTTTCGGTAAGTATTCATTTGCCATCGCTTCGTTGTAGCCCTCATGGAGCAGAGCCAAATCGTGTAATTTTTCTTGCATGGATTGTGGCAAACCGCCTTCTTCTTTCTTCTCATAAATCGTACGGGGGTGGATGCCATATTTAGCAAATTCCGAAAAAGTCAGGGATAGTTGTTCGATAAAGCCGTATTTATCGACCATATTTTGGAAGTAAATGAGCGTGTCTTTTTTCTGGAGGGCTACTTTTTGGAGTGTCATAATCTTGCCGAGGTCGTCCAGAATTTCACGTTGACCGATGCCAAATTCAGAGAACATACGAAAGGCAATCCGCCCGAAACTGAGGACTTCACCGTAGAGTTGGGCGTGGTGTTTCGAGGACAACAGGAGTGTCCGCTCCATTTCCGAGGTGAATTGTTCAGGGCAGATGAGAATTTGTTTTTCTTGTTGCTTGGTTGATTTTTTTATAATTTCGTCGATACAAAATTTCGTTTTGCCAAATCCTGTCCGACCGATTAGAAGTCGCAGTCCCATAGTGGTATCTCCTTTGTTGTTGTTGTATAATTTAATATTGCCAAAATTATCGTTTTATCGAGGCGGGCGACCACAGGTCGCCCCTACATATT
>JAWXUZ010000008.1:0-49016 GCA_044425835.1 Bacillota bacterium
ATTGCCAAAAATAAGTACTCTATGGGGGAGCAGGCGACCAAAGGTCGCCACCCAAGAGATACTGCAAACTTCAGGTAAATGGGCGAACTTAAAGTTTTTTCTTTTATTAAAAAAATGGCAATATTTAGTTGGTATCTCAATAGTAACAATATGGAACGGTTTTGGTGGCGGGTGAAGTGAATAAAAAAATCAGCAGAGCATATAATAAACTATGGTGATATATGTCTTGACAATTCCTTTGTTTTAAGGTATAATATCACTAGTGATCGTGTTGTAGATACTTGCGAGGACTACAACCTATAAAAACTTCCTCAGGGAAGTTTTTTCTTATTTACAGAGGGAAATCATTATGGATAATAAAAAAATATTTTTTACATACGATGAACAAATTCAAAAACTAAAAGATAAAGGCTTAATCATCGGTGATGAATTGGTCGCAGTCCAACTGTTAAAGAGATATAGTTACTATACATTAATCTCTGGATACAAACAACCATTTAAATCGAAAGAAAATCAATATAAAATTAAGACGACAATAGAGGATATATATGCCCTCTATAAATTCGACGAAGATTTGAGGCATTTATTTTTAAAGAATATCCTCGAAGTAGAAAATCATATTAAATCATTGATATCATATGCATTTTGTTCGAAATATGGTGAAAACCAAGTACACTATTTAAGTCGAGATCGCTATAATAATATCAGTTCTAACAATGATAGTATTGATGAATTAATCAATATTTTGCAAAAATATATCAATAATCCAAAAAGTTATAGATATATGAGTTATCATCAAAAAAAGTATCAGAATATACCACTATGGGTCATGATGAAAGCCTTGACGTTAGGTTCCGTTTCTCGAATGTATAGTTTGTTAGATTCGAGTATTCAAAGCACAGTTAGCAAGGAGTTTGTTGGAATCAATGAAAAAAGTTTAGAGAAGATGCTAGATCTTTTGGCGAGGATTCGCAATGTTTCAGCACATAATGAGCGTTTATTTGATTATAGATACAAAAGAAGAACAATCAATGATACAATTATACATAGCGAATTAAATATATCTAAGAAAAATGGCTAATATAGTAAAGGGAAGAATGATTTGTTTGCTGTGGTGATTGCTTTTTACTTCCTGCAAGATAGGGCAGATTTTTTACGTTTCATTGAAGCGACAGATGATATGATAAATAAATTGTGTCATGAAGTGAAAAATTTGGATAAGTCACAAATCTATAAATATATGGGCTTGCCTGATAATTGGTTGGAGATAGCGGATGTGGAGCGTAGTACTTCCTAGATGTTGTCTAGCTTAAAATAATGAGATTATACTGAGTAAAGCGTGTTGTAGTAGTATCCACACCTATCCCGAACATGTTGCAGGAGCTGACGAGTTTATAGAAAGCGGATATTTGCCCAAAGATATCATAGAAGAAGTGGAATTATTTAGAAATCCTCAATTAGTTAGTATGTATCTATACGTTTGTTCCAAAACAGGAGAAGCAACTACAGGATGGAATTATTTGCGTTTTAGAGTAGTAGAGTCATATTTGGTACTGAAACGAGAAGATAAAGACGGTTTCATTGGCTTCTTTAATTCTGATGACCAATTGTATTTATGTAATGCTGCTAGAAAATGGTTATTAACTAATAGTTTGTTAGATGACTTTATTCTTCATTGTATAGCCGTCACTAATGAAATTAATGCTTTAAAGGATTCTATTCTATTAAAATTTCGAACCTACATTTTAGATCATAATTTACAAAAGAACTCCGATTGGGCAGATAATAAATATAGTGAACTAAAGATATTGTTGCATCTTGATATGGTTGAGTACTTGTCAGAAACTGAAAAAAATATAGCCCGCACATGCCCGTTGATTGTATTGTAGAATCGAATGTTTTTGAAGCGAAAGAATTATATGTTCTTTTATATTATACAATTATACAGGGCTTTCAACCACAATCAAACCCTATTAATTACGTTATACTATTGGTGTGTAGGAGTGATAAAATGCTAGGAAACGTTGACCGTTCCTATATTATTCATATATTACTTCTACACATCTATTCCTACACTCTATTTTATTTTTTCCATTTCAGTTATTAACCAATCAAACTCCCTATCAGTATAAATTTTCTCCGTAATATCCGAAATCGCATGTCCAACTATATATTTAATAGCATACTCGTTGACATTATATTTTTTTGCTGTCGTTACAAAATGCTTTCGACCATCGTGCGGTCTATGACCGTCGTTCAAAGGCAATTGTTCCTTAATCATCCGAAACATTCTTGCATATTTTGAGTACGTGATTGGTTTTTGCTTTTTGTTTACTTGATAAGTGAATAAAAATTCGTTATTTGAATCCGAAGCTTCATTGTATCTTTTTTCTACAAAATGTTGTATTTTACTATGGATAGGTATTTGACGATTCGTACCTGCTTTTGTTTTCATACCACCCATAAATAAACCATTTTCTAAATCAACATCTTCAACTTTTAACTGACATAATTCTTGTGGTCGCCAACCTGAATAACACTGAACTAGTATTAGTTCGATAAACTCATTTTTGTCAACATTATTCCAAAGCCTATCCATTTCCTCATCTGTAAAAGACATATGTTGTTTCTGTGTGTTTGATATTTGTTCAAAAATTTCTTTATCTAATGTAAACGTTCGTGCATAGTTTTTATCAGCTATCTCATATTCGACCGCATAATCAAACAACAGGTTAAAGATGGTCTTAATTTTATTTTTTAAGTTGGGTGTTGTTCTTTTTATGATACCATTTACCGTATGCGTCCCATTTTCCAAACAACCTTTGATATGTCTTGCTCGAATATCCAAGACTCGCATAGAATATATTTCACTGCAATATTGCCACGCATCTATTGTAGCTGTTATGGTGCCTTTTCCTATTGTTTCGTAATAGTCAACACTCCATTTTTCATATAGTTCTGCTACTGTGATGCTCGGTGTCAAACTATAAGGATTTCGATTATATTCCAGCAAAGCAGTATACGCTTCATTATATGTTGCGAAGTATGATTCCGGTTGTAAAGGTTTTGCGATAGGTCTCCCTGTATCGGTTTTACCTACTGTTACCATAGCTCTGAATGGTTTTCTTAAATTCCTATTTTTAATTTCACTGATTTGTCCAAATCCGTTCGGCAATCTTCGTCTTCTGCGAGTTTTTTTCTGTCTTGTTGTGCTTCCAGACTGAAATGGGTATCCACAATGCGGACACGAAATTGCTTTTTCACTTACTTGTAATTCACATTCGGGACATTGAACTAACATTTTAACTCCTTTCCTTAAATAGGCATGTTTGACTTGTGTTTTATCATCATATATGATTATTTCGTAATAGTCAACTCCTACATAAAATGAGAGGTCAATATGATAATAGACGACAATTTGAAATGCCCAAAGTGTAACCTAGATTTAACTTATTATGACAAAGTTCAGCGAATTATAAGAACGAAAAATCGAAAAACGGAGTATATGCATCTTTTACGTTTTCAATGCAATAACTGTCATACAATACATCGGCAAATACCAAAGCAACTATTTCCGTTCAAACAATATGAATCCGAGGTGATACAAGGTGTATTAGACGGCATCATCACTTCAGATATTTTAGGGTATGAGGACTACCCTTGCGAAATGACGATGCGTCGTTGGCGACTTCAAAAAATCCACTGACTTTGTTTTTACAACCGCTTATTTTTATCCTAGAATAGCAATAGGAAGGAGGTGAGCGTAGATGGACGAACAATTTGCAGTAGGTTCTGTCCCTGTATCTGTAGTGGCGAGGTTATATGGTAAAGATGCATCGTGGGTGAGGGCAGGCATCATATCTGGTTGGCTACCAATAGGCAAAGCAACACGTGGCGGGCAACTAATCACAAATGTAAATGACACGGATTCAAAATTGGGACGAATTAACTTTTATATTTCACCTAAGTTGCTATGGGAGGAAACTGGTTATTTGTGGAAAGGAAAACAAAATGAGCGTCAAAGTAAAAGCTGAATTATCGGATAAAAATCCGTATCACATCAACAAGTTTCGTTACTATGAACTAAAATACCATTGTTTACAGTACCCTATATGGAAAAAACAACACCAAGAACTAATTGACGTGCATTACGGTTCAGACATTTTGTCAACACATTCAAAAACCAACGTTATAACCGACAAAGTGCCGTTGTGTGCAGAAAAAAGATTGCGATTCCGTGATAAAATGCAAATCATAGAACAAGCAGCAATTGCAACTGATTCTGAGCTGTATTCCTATATTCTAAAGGGAGTAACAGAAGGCGTCTCGTATCACTATTTGAAAATGCAACTAAATATACCTTGTTGTCGAAATACATATTACCAATTGTACCGACGATTTTTCTGGATACTGGATCATACGCACAATTCACATTTCCTTTTATGAAAGGAGAGGATAAGTATGATATTATTTAGTATTTTATTGATTACATTATTTATGGTTATATGCTTTCTTGTATTATTTATAAGTGCCTTTGGGGCATCTATAATAATTATATTTGGCGATGTAATTGTATGTGTTGTGTTAATAGTATTAATAATCAGGTATCTTTCCAAGAAGAAAGAGGATTAATGCCCAGCTGGGCATTTTCTCTTTTTCTACGCAAAATTTACACATTGTATTTATGAAGAAACTATTATATGTATTTGAGAGGAGAGATGGTTATGAAAGACAGAGAAATATTCATAGAAATAGGGGTAGACGGTATGAACATTATGATTCCAGCAGTGGATGGTAACGTTTTGGGTATACCTTTAGACGATTTTGAAGAAGACTTGATTTCATTTACTGTCGGCGATTTAATAGCATTTATTAAGTCTCTTGACAAGTAAAAAGAACGAAAGGTGTCACATTTGTGATGCCTTTTCTTTTTTGTATTTTGCTCAAATGAGGGACGCAAACATCTATTTTATGTAGTACGATGGATATGCAAAAATAGAATCGCTAAATTCACACCCTCTTTTATGAAATGTCACTTTAATTTATGAAAGGAGAAACAGATATGAGTAAAAAAATTAGAAGTATGTTGGAGGAGAAGATAGCAGAAGAAATCGGAAATCTATCCACTTTACAAAGTGGTAGCAAGGAGATGTCAATGGCAGTCGACGACGTTACTAAGCTTTACAAATTGCATATTGATGAATTGAAAACTGAACTAGAATTTGAAGAAAGAGTAGAAAAAAGAGAGTCGGAAAACGAACAATTTGAAGCAAAGCTTGAATTGGACAAAGAAATGCGACAACAAGAACTTGATTTGAAAGCAAAGCAATTAGAGCTTGAATTTGAAGAAAGGACTGAAAGTCGTATTTCAGATGTAGAACAATTTGAAGCAAGAATCGAATTAGACGAAGCGATTCACGAATTTGATAAAACTCTAAAAACTCAACAACTAGATGAGGGGAAATTAGACAGATATGTAAAAGTCGGAGCGGACGTAATTGGTGTTGTGGTACCGTTGGTGTTCTATGCATCATGGATGAAGAAAGGATTGAGGTTTGAAGAAACTGGTACGTTCACATCAACAACATTTAAGAATTTAATCGGTCGTTTCAAAACAACAAAATAAAGGAGATTTGAATGGAAAGACATGAGTCAATCATGCTCTTTTCATTTTTAGGAGTGACAAAAGTGAGATATCATTACCAAAAACCAACACAATACCAATCTGTATATGGACAACTCTATACGTGTGACCACCCTGTGTATGACACCTGTACTTTGTATCAAATCCAAAACAAAGGCTTGGCGGTCATACAGCAACGCTTTGATTCAGTATGCAAACGAACGTGGTGGACAGAAATTGATGCTCATTTGACCGATGTCATTTATTTGCATCCGAAATTCAAAGCGTATTTCGATGAACGTTCAGATATTTGTCGAGATGGTTTTTATCCAACTGTAACGGTTAGGCAGTTGATGTGGGCGTTGAAAATGAAACCGATACGACGGGAACGTTGGGAAACGGTTTTTGATAAAAAAGATATATGATAAACGAGCTATACACGCAAATTTAACAACTACTATTATGAAGAAAAGGAGGTGATTTTTATGATGTGGTCAGGTATTATGCTAGGTGTAAGTGTATGGGCAGATATAATACTATACTTTATGTAAAAATCGAAAACAGATTTAATGAAAAGGGTGTCACAGCCCTTTTTATTTTTTTGAGAACACTAGTGTTGGAAATAACAATCGAGTCGTAAACGCAAATTTGACAACTACTATTATGAAGAAAAGGAGGTGATTTTTATGGTTAAATTAATAACTAGAGTAAAACCGTATTTATATGCATTATTATGGGCAACTGTAGTATTGAACTATTCAGCGGTGATTGGTGAAGTTATTTATAACAAACGTATGAAAAACATCTAGGCGAATAAAATGTAGAAAAAGGGTGTTACAGCCCTTTTTTATTTTTTCAAATGTAAGGAGGTTGAACAAGTGAAATTAGATGATTTATGTAAAAAAGCAGAATTGAAAACGAGGATATTTTTCAAACACCACTCACCTGAGATTCTAACGGGAATCGGGATTGCCGGTATGATCACAACAACGGTTATGGCGGTGCAAGCCACACCAAAAGCATTACAATTGTTAGATGCAAAAAAAGAGGAATTGGACGTAGAAGAACTGGAAGCCAAAGAGATGGTACAAGCGACTTGGCAGTGTTACGCTCCAGCTATAATTGTCGGTGTGAGTACGATTGCTTGTTTTGCAAGTGCCTCATACCTGAGTTATAAATCACAAGCATCATTGGTAAGTGCATATTCTTTATTGGATCAGCACTATAAAAAATACCGCACTGCTGCGAAAGAAGTTTATGGCGAAGATGCCGACGAAAAAATAAACGCACAAATGGCAGAAGATGTGTGGATTCATGATGGTTCAGGCGAATATCTATACCTACCTGATGCAGATAAATCCGACAAATTGTTATTTTACGATGACTACACAAACACTTTTTTCTATGCAACGGCTGCCAGTGTTACGGCTGCTCATTACCATTTGAATCGCAACTTGGCACTTGGTGGCGAGGTATCAGTGAACGATTACAAGGCGATGTTGGGTCTACCTCATATTGATGGATGTGATGATGTAGGTTGGTGTATAGATCTGATATACCAAGCTGGATACAGTTGGTTGGACTTTACAAATATTGAAAAGATATTACCCGATGGACGTGTCTATTATGTAATAGGTCCAGTATTTGAGCCTACGGCATTGTATGATTACGATTTTTGAATCCGCAAAAATAACAAGGGCTATTATGAAAGGTGGTGATACTATGAAAGATAAACTAAACGTACAAGTGATTGGTCGTGTAGTCTTGGTCGCAACATTTGCAGTAGGCATGTTGGGCGATTGGGTACGAAAAAGAGAACTAGACGAATTGGTGGAACAAAAAGTAAACGAAGCTTTAGGAAAAGAGGAAGATTGAGGTCAATTGACCTCTTTTTTATTTGGAGGTGATGTAATGTGGAGTACGAGGTAATTATACAAAAACTGCGTAAATATAAGCATAATAGCTCATACACCAATATTAGACATCAAAGTTGTCTATCGTGGGTAGTGAATGAGCTTTGTGATATGCTTATGTTTGAAAACTTAAAATTGCCAGAATCCATAACAGGCGTTCCTAAAAAAGAAGTGTTTGGTATTTTACAATCGTTTCAAGATGCCATAGAACATTGTGCTTGGGTGGACGAGCAGTATGGTAGAAAAGGAATGTTCGATTTTGCAAGCGAAGTAGTGAACGCTGTAGACAAGTATTTGAAAGGGGAAATTGGATGCAATTAGATAATATGAACAAGTATGTAAAACAGTTTCAACGAGCGGTCAAACACCACTCACCTGAGATTCTAACGGGAATCGGTATTGCAGGTATGATCACAACAACGGTTATGGCAGTTCAAGCCACACCAAAAGCATTACAATTGTTAGATGCAAAAAAAGAAGAATTGGACGTAGAAGAATTAGAGGTCAAGGACATGGTACAAGCGACTTGGCGGTGTTACGTTCCAGCTGTAATTGTTGGTGTGAGTACGATTGCTTGTTTGGTGAATGCGAACACGATTCATACAAAAAGAGCGACGTTGCTTGCCACTGCTTGCACACTGTCTGAATCCACTTTGAAAAAATATCAAGAAAAAGTGGTTGAGGTGGTAGGAGAAGAACGAGCAAAAGAGGTAAAAGATGCAGTATCAAAAGAAACTTTGCATCAGAACCCACTACAACAAAACGAGGTGATTATCATAGAAAGAGGCTCATCATTATGTTATGAATCGATTTCTGGTAGATATTTCAAAACTGATATTTCGCAGATAGAAAAAGCCGTCAATACAATTAACAAAGAAATGTTGGACTCGATGCATGTGTCCCTGAATGATTTTTATTACGAAATTGGGTTGGCCAACACTCAAATTGGCGACCAAATTGGCTGGACAGTTCACGACGGACTGTTGGATGTATATTTTTCTGCACAAATTACGGACGATGGTCAACCATGTTTGGTTATGAATTATAACTATCCGCCGGCATACGATTTCAATAAAATTTATTAGAACACACCGCAAAATTTACATCCCGTATTATGATAACTATTCATTTATTATTTAAGGAGGATTATTATGGAAACAGAAGAAAATGTAATGAACAATGAAACTTTTGAAGTGGTTGAAACAGAAAACGGTTCAACTTCAAACGTGGTCGTTCCATTATTGATTGGAAGTGTTTTGACTTTGGCTGGTATGGCAGCAAGCAAAAAACTAAAAACAATGTGGTGCAATCACAGAGCGAAGAAAAACGAAGAAGGAACAACCCAAACTGAAATTGTTGATGGCGATTGTGTTGAAATTGTAGACGAAGAATAATAAATTATGGGTAGACAGCACTGATAACAAGGTGTTGTCTTTTTTTTACGAAAGGAGAATATATGATCTCACAGTACGTATATGACGGACCAGTTATGGCATTTGGCAAGTGCATCAACCCAAGGTTTGTAGCATGTACAAGTGCCAATAGCGAAGAAAGAGCAAGGAGTAATATCAAGTACCAGTATAAAATGACACATAAATTGGCGAAATCGGCAAAAATCAATTTACCGGGTCGCATCAATAAAGCATAGGGAGTGAGTTTATGGAAGAATATCGAAGCAATTCCAAGGCAAATGAACGAAAAAAAGTAGAACCGATTGCCTCTGGCAAAAAGCAAAGTAGCAAGAAATCAGGTGATTTATTTTTTGAAGAAGATCTCAATCACTTGAAAAAATATCTGTGGCATGATGTGTTATTGCCAGCAGTAAAGGATATTGTTGAGGACATGGTGGTAAAAGGTATCCGTGTCATGTTGCGTGGGGAAGAAGCCGACAGAAAATCAAGCACAGCCTCGAAAGTATCGTATCGCAATTATTATAAAGACAATAGTGCGACATCATCTACCTCGTATACTTCAAACAAGTATAACGATTTGGATATTCGTTTGGACAGCCGTGGAGAATGTGAAGAAGTCATTTACAGATTGGAAGAATTGACAGAGGCATACGGTATGGTGAGCGTTGCTGATTTGTATGATTTGGTAGGTATTACCAGCGTATACACGGACAATAAATACGGTTGGACAACAGTACAAGATGTCAAAGTGCTTCGCATTCGTGAGGGTTACTTACTTAAAATGCCAAAAGCAAAACCACTTTAATCAGATATAGGAGGAATACAAATGAGTAATTATATGAAAAAAATAGCAAATAACACAGTTTTCTATGCAAAAAAATATAGCCCTGAAATGCTTCTAGTAGCGGGGGTGATTGGAACGGTCGTTGGCACGGTCATGGCGTGCAAAGCAACATTGAAAGCAACAGAAATTTTGGAATCAACTAAGGAGTCTGTGGACAAAGTACGTCAATGTGCAGATGATGAAACACTAGCAGACGAATATTCGGAAACAGACCGCATGAAAGATTTGGCTTTGGTATATTCACAAAGTGCGGTACAAATGGTGAAATTATATGCTCCAGCAGTCAGTGTAATGGTAGGTTCGACAGCTTGCATGTTGTCATCGAATCAAATTCTCAGAAAGCGAAGCATTGCATTGGGCAGTGCATACGCAGTCGTGGATCAAGGCTTCAAAGCCTATCGCAAACGAGTAGAAGAACGATTTGGTGTAGAAGTTGAGAAAGAACTCAATTTTGGATTGCGAAAAACCACTGTGCAAACGACAACTGTTAATGAGAAAACAGGCAAAGAAAAAGTAGTGGAAGAAGAAGTTTACGAACTTGACAGGAAATTGAGTAGTCCATACGCTATGTTTTTCGATGCCTCCAATCCATACTGGGAAAAAGATTCTCAATATAATTTTATGTTCCTAAGACAACAACAGCAATATTGGAATGACAAACTGATTGTCGATGGACGTGTATTTTTGAATGAGGTACTAGAAAGTTTGGGTTTCCCAAAAACTAAGGCAGGACAAATGGTTGGGTGGAATTACAAACCTAACAACACATCAATTGATTCATATATTGATTTTGGGATATACGATTACGAAAAAGCAGATGTTAGAAGATTTATCGAAGGATACGAAAATGTAATCCTCCTAGATTTCAACGTCGACGGGAATATTTACGATACTATGTGAAAAGAGGGATGACAATGAATATGAAAAAGTATATGAAGTCAGACGGAACCATCGACAGAATATCCATTGTGTGCGATGTCAGATTTGGTAAATTGAAAGGGAGCGATTTACAGCTCGTACTCCAAAACAAGGAAGTACAAAAATCTTTCATAGGTCGTGATTTTGAAGGTGATTTGAATAAAGCTCATTGGGATAAAGAGTATTTGGGTCTATTGTGTTGTATGGCGGTTGCTGAGAATTTCAACGAACCATATTTGCTACACTTGGAGGCTGTCTCTCTTTATGTTATGGCTACGAAAAAGGCAGGTGGTAGAGTGAAAAAGGCGATTAGCGTTGTTTTGGGAACGGTTGCTAGTTTATTTTTTGTGAGTGGACTCGTTGTGTTATCGGGCGGAAAGGAATAAGGAATGATATGGGTGATTTAGAACATATTTTGTATGTATTGGATTCTGTTTTGGATACGAAACGAAAACGTCACATTATGGGCGGTTTATTGTTGAGCACATCTATGTTATTTGGTGGACTTGCAGTAACGGTCTTTACAATTGCTCGGGAGGATGAATGATGGATTACTTATTAGAACACCGACTGGACTATATTATGAAAGTGGTCAGCAAATATCCGCATTTTTTGGACGTAATCGAAGATATGATTGAGCAGGAATTACCGGAGTACTTATTGTTTTGTATAAACCAATCCTTGGTAAGTATAGAACTTAACGACGAAGAATCTTTGACATCTTTTTGTTCCAATGTGGATAAGCAAACACGTATGAATGACAAATATAGTCCGACAAACAATCATTATACCGCAAATAGATATGAAAGGAAGTAAAATGAAATGCGATATGCAAAATAAAACGAAAAAAATGTACAATAAAATACTTCAAAAAGGTAGATTGCTTTTATTTGAATCCGATTTTTTAGACACGTATGAGGAATGCGGACGGCTGAAAGAACGGATACACCACTGTGACCATTGCGTATATAATCCTGACATGGGCGGTGAACAAAGAGGATGCAACCAAAAAGAGTGCATACACCAAAAACTCCTCGAAAAAGCAGAGGAGCGATTGTTTTATATTTTTAATACGCTGGAAGAAGGTATGAAATTGTACTATAGAATGCTGGGGAGCTTAGATTGAAAAACGAAAGGAGTTTGGATTATGAAAAATTTAGGATTTTTAATAGCTGGGGTGTGCATCGGAGCAGGAATTACCTATTACACAACAAAGAAAAAATTCGAGCAAATTAACGAGGAAGAAATTGCCTCAGTTAAGGCAAGATTCAAAGAAAAAACCAAACCAGTCATGGAGGAAGAAGTCTCGGAAGTGGTGGTGGAAGATGCGACGAACGAAAAAGAAATGTACCAAGAAGCAACTCATGGATATACGAGTCAATCCACATTGACAATCGTCACGGAAGCCGAAGTAGACGACTGCGACTACGAAGTGTTATCGCTCACATACTACACCGATGATATTTTGTGTGATGATGCGAACACGCCTGTGGAAGATTTACAGCGTGACATAGAGAGTTTGGTTGGTGGTAAATTGTGGACTGTCAACGATGCAGTCTTATTTGATGGTGTACTTTATGTGAGAAATCACGCATTGTCGGTTGATTACGAAATTGCAAACGACCAACGAAGATACGCCGATATTTTATGAAAGGAGGAACGATGATTGCACGAACTATTGATACAAAAATCATATTTTGAATGGTTGGGTGACTGTGTATGCAATGAAACGGCTATCCCTTATGACTATTCACGTTTGTTTCATACATTGCATGGGATGGGCTTTTATCCATTATTGACACTAGATGAAAATCGTGTCGACGACGGTATCAATCTCCGATATCGTTTTGGGCATGAAAGCCGAATGGAACAAGTTTTGGTGTTTCATGCGTTGGATATTCGTGAATGTAGCGTATTTGAAATGCTAGTGGCTTTGGCACTTCGTTGTGAAGATCATATTATGTATGAACCTTGCATCGGGGACAGAACCTCTATATGGTTCTTTACAATGCTGAAAAATTTAGGGTTAGATACTATGAAAGATTCTTGTTTTGATGAGACATATGTAAACGATTGCATTCATCGCTTTTTGGAGCGAAAGTATAATCCCAATGGTGTTGGCGGTTTATTCGTCATAAATAAAAAAAATGTAGATATGAGAAAAATAGACATCTGGTATCAGATGAATTTATATTTGAGCGAGAATTTCAACTGACAGGAGGTGATTGTATTGTATGGTTGATTTTTTTATGATATCCACACGAAGTACCAAAAGAGGCGTAATCGAAATCTACCCACGTTTCCTTGTTAAAAAAACGCATGACTTGATGATTCGAGGTGGTGATTTTTACGCAATATGGATAGAAGAAAGAGGTCTTTGGTCAACGGACGAACATGACGCATTGCAATTGATTGACAGAGAACTCAAAAACTATGCAAACAATAATGCGGCAACATTTGACGCTGAAATTAGAGTGTTGTATATGTGGGACGCTGCGTCAGGCATGATTGACACTTGGCACAAATATTGCCAACGCCAAATGCGAGATTCTTTTCACTCTTTAGATGAAAAACTGGTTTTTGCAAATACACAAACAAAGAAAGATGATTATGCGAGTAAGCGGTTGTGCTACCCTTTGGAACGTGGGGACACAGCCTCTTTTTCCAAATTAATCAGTGTGTTATACGCAAAAGAGGAACGAGAAAAAATCGTATGGTCTATCGGAGCGATTGTATCGGGTGAATCTAAAAAATTGCAGAAATTTATGGTGCTATATGGTTCGGCTGGTACGGGAAAATCTACAATACTCAATATCATACAACAATTGTTTGATGGGTATTATTCCGTCTTTGATGCCAAAGCGTTGGGTTCTTCGAGTAACTCATTTGCATTAGAGTCGTTCAAAAATAACCCGTTGGTTGCGATTCAACACGATGGGGATTTGTCTCGCATTGAAGATAACACAAGGTTGAATAGTTTGGTGTCCCATGAAATGATGACTGTAAATGAAAAATTCAAATCAACATATGCCAACCAATTCAAGTGTTTCTTATTTATGGGTACGAATAAACCTGTAAAAATTACAGATGCCAAATCTGGCTTAATCAGACGATTGATAGACGTTAGCCCCACTGGGGATAAATTATCACCTGCTGATTATAGACATTTGGTTACGCAAATAGGTTTTGAGTTGGGGGCGATTGCGTATGAATGTATGGAGTTTTACATGAACAACCCCGATAAATACGATTCCTATATTCCAGTTACGATGATGGGTGCCTCAAATGATTTTTATAATTTTGTGGTGGACTCGCATTATATATTTAAGAGTGAAAATGCCACTACACTAAAGGCGGCATGGGAGATGTATAAAAACTATTGTGAATATGCCAAAGTACCCTTTCCATTTTCACAAAGGATATTCAAAGAGGAATTGCGGAATTATTTTGAGGATTATGAGGAACGCCATATGCAAAAAGATGGCACACGTGTCAGAAATTATTACTCTGGGTTTTGCTTAGATAAATTTGAGCAGACAGAGACAATGCCTGACACAATAACAGATTGGCTTGTACTGAACGAGCAAGAATCGATATTTGATACTACATGTTTGAGTTGTTTGGCTCAATATGCGACGTCGAATGATACACCTTATAAAAAATGGAATAGGGTTACGTCTACTTTGGCGGAATTGGACACTTCTCGTACCCACTATGTCAAAGTACCTGAAAATCACATTGTAATTGATTTTGATATTGTTGATGAATATGGAAAGAAGAATCTAGCACTGAATTTGGTAGAAGCCAATAAATTCCCCAAAACCTATGCCGAAATCAGCAAAGGCGGACAGGGATTGCATCTGCATTATATTTACACAGGTGATGTGACGAAATTGTCAAAAATTTATAGCGAACATATCGAGGTGAAAGTGCATACTGGCGGCAGTGCATTGCGTAGGAAACTATCGAAGTGTACTGCTTTTCCAATAGCCACTCTACAATCAGGATTGCCCTTGAAAGGAAGTGATAAAATGATGAATCCGACTGCTGTACAGTCTGAAAAAGGGTTGCGTATTTTGATTACTAGAAATTTGCAAAAAGAAATTCACCCCGGAACAAAACCGAGTATAGACTTCATTGATAAAATCTTAAATGATGCTCAGGCTTCTGGTTTGCACTACGACGTTTCAGATATGAAAAACAATGTATTGGCGTTTGCTGCAAATAGCAGTAATCAAGCAGAGTATTGCATCAAGATGGTAAACAAGATGAAGTTTCAGTCATTGGAGCCGTCAAAAGTTGAAGAAAGTCCTACCACGAAATTGGTTTTTTATGACATCGAAGTATTTCCGAATTTGTTCCTTGTGAATTGGAAAATGGAGGGTGATAAACCAATCGTAAGAATGATTAACCCCTCCCCCGTCGAAATTGAAGAATTACTTCGTTATCGCTTGGTTGGTTTCAATTGTAGGCGTTACGACAATCATATTTTATACGCTCGATTTATGGGTTATACGGTTGAGCAACTATATAAACTCTCACAAAAAATCATTAGCGGGAATCGAGAGTGTTTCTTCGGGGAGGCATACAATTTATCTTACACAGATATATACGATTTTGCCTCTGCTGGAAATAAAAAGAGTTTGAAAAAGCTAGAAATCGAGATGGGTATACACCATCAAGAGTTGGGGTTGCCGTGGGACGAACCTGTAGATGAGTCTTTATGGGGTAAAGTTGCGGATTATTGTGATAACGACGTAATTGCAACTGAGGCTGCGTTTCATTATTTGTCAGCCGATTGGACGGCACGTCAAATCTTAGCAGACTTGGCGGGCATGAGTGTGAATGACACCACCAATTCACTCACTACTAAAATCATATTTGATAGAAATAGAAAACCGCAAAATGCTTTTTGTTATCGCAATTTGGCTGAACCCGTTATGTCATTGAAAGAGGATGTACATGCATTTTTGAAACGAGCATCGCCGCATATGATGTCACAAACGCACGGCACAGCAAACAGTTTACTGCCATATTTTCCTGATTATAAGTACGAATACGGGAAATCAATCTATCGTGATGAAGTGGTTGGTGAAGGTGGATATGTATACGCAAATCCGGGAATTTATGAAAATGTCGCACTACTAGATATTGTATCGATGCACCCAACGAGCGTAATTAATGAATGTTTATTTGGTGTGGATTTCACGACTAGATTCAAAGAAATTGTAGATGGTCGAGTCAGCATCAAACATGAAGCTTGGGATATTGTAGATTCTTTACTAGATGGCAAATTGAAGAAATATGTAAAAAAAGTACAGGATGGCGAAATCACATCAAAACAGTTGGCAGACGCATTGAAAACAGCAATCAATTCTGTGTATGGGTTGACTTCGGCTAATTTTGAAAATCCATTTCGTGATGTGCGAAATAAAGATAACATCGTCGCAAAACGAGGTGCTTTATTCATGATTAATCTAAAACATGAGGTGCAAGAAAGAGGTTTCGTAGTTGCTCATATCAAAACGGATTCAATTAAAATACCAAATGCGAGTCCTGAAATTATTGCATTTGTGACAGAATACGGAAAATTATATGGCTACGATTTTGAGCACGAAGCCACTTATAAAAAAATGTGCTTGGTCAATGATGCGGTCTATATCGCCCAATACAAGGACGGAAAAAAAGCTGGAAAATGGACTGCCACGGGAACGCAGTTTCAAGTACCGTATGTTTTCAAACGATTATTTTCCAAAGAAGATATTTTGTTTTCAGATATGTGTGAAACAAAAACCGTGTCACAGGGGAGTTTGTTTATAGACATGAATGAGCAATTATCTGATGGCGAACATAATTATAAATTTGTAGGGAAAGTCGGGCAATTTTGTCCAATGGTAGACGGTTCAGGAGGTGGGGTGTTATACCGTAAAAAAGATGACAAATATTACGCAGTTACAGGAACAAAAGGATTCCGTTGGCTAGAATCTGAAATGGTCAAGGAATTGGGAAAAGAACATAATATCGAACAAAGATATTATGAGCAAATGGTCGATAAAGCGGTGGCAACGATTTCTAAATATGGGGATTTTGACCGTTTTATTCAAGAAGATACAATGGACAATGAGGAGGAACAATAAATGAAAAAAATTGATGAGAAAGACCTTGAAAGCGTAAAAACAGTGCAAATATGGAAACAACCATTCAATTATTATGGCTCGGAAGATAAACCGTTATTTTTGGCACAAGACATTGCCGAAATAATTGAATATTCTCCGGACAAAGTAGGACAAATGCTAGAAAACGTTGATGATGATGAGAAGCTCACCGATACAATATATCGGGCAGGTCAACAAAGAGAGATGTGGTTCTTGACAGAAAATGGTTTGTACGAATTGTTGATGCAATCGAGAAAACCATTGGCGAAACAGTTCAAAGCTGAAATCAAAAAAGTATTGCACCAAGCTCGTACAGGGAAACTTGGCGGTAGCAACCGCATCACATCCGATAAATCTAAAGGTTTGGTGATGGAAAATGTACGTATTATTTTCCGAAACTTCGCAGGGGCAGAGTCAAAATTCAATAAGGCTGGCGATAGAAACTTTTGTGTCGTGATTGACGATGCGAATACAGCGGAACGACTTATTGCTGATGGATGGAATGTGCAAAGATTGAAACCGAGAGACGAAGAAGATGAGGAAAGATATTACTTATCGGTAGCGGTGGCGTTCAATCATATTCCACCAAAAGTGGTGATGGTAACGAGTCGTTCAAAAGTACCGATGGACGAAGAAAGTATTGCCAGTTTGGATTATGCAGATATTCGCACGATTGACTTAACGCTTCGACCATACCATTGGGAAGTTGGCGAAAAAAGTGGTGTGAAGGCATATTTGAAAACAATGTACGTTGTGTTGGAAGAAGATGAGCTTGCCTATAAATATGAAACGAAAGAAGAAAATGTCGATGACGACGATGATTTACCATTTTAATTGAAAGAAGGAGTGTTTGCAACTATGCGAATGCTCCTTTATTTTTACTTTTGGAGGGGTACTATGGATTTTAATTTTACGAAAGCATATCGAAAATTATTTGGAATATCAAACGGACAACCAGTCAAACGCAATGCGAGAGTCAGTGTACCTATGTCAGAACCAGTACTTTCGACAACACAAGTTACTTCTGAAGAACTAAAGCGACTAGTACAAGCAGGCATGAAAGGACAGGAACAACGGAAAGAACAGGAACAAACATCTATCAAAAAGGATGAATGTAAGGCTGATGCTTCACCGCCTGATAGACGAGCAGAGAAAGAATTTTTGAAAACTTTCAAACAGTTGACACACCGACATCGTGCTTGGGACGTGTGGCGTGATTTTGTCATTTTATCGGCTTGTGCTTTTTCCAATGCTGTCGACAAACAATTCTATGATGAACGAGAAAAATTATATATGCGGTCCATTCGCAAGTATAACAAAGAGGAAAGTTGTTTATTTCCTGAATTGTTGACACATATGATATTGGCTTTGGAGCGGAATCCAGAACAGGACTTTTTAGGGACTATCTATATGGATTTGCACTTGGGCAATAGTGATGGATGTCAATTTTTCACTCCGTACCACGTGTGTCAATTGATGGCAGATATCACATTGGACGGTATTATGGATGTAGTTCGTGAAAACGGTTATTGTAGCATCTCTGATACATGCAGTGGAGCGGGGGCGACTTTAATTGCAGGTATCAATGAGACGAAAAAACAGCTGGAAAAGGAAAATCTCAACTACCAAAATCATGTATTGGTCGTGGCACAAGAAATTGATTTTGTAACAGGATTGATGTGTTATATTCAATTGTCATTGTTGGGTGTGGCTGGGTATGTGAAAATCGGAAACTCTCTCACAGATCCAATGCGTGAAAACGACGATATGAAAAATTATTGGTTTACACCTGTTTATTTTTCGGATGTATGGTCCACTCGTAGATGCATCCGTAGTATGCATGAACTATTTCAAAGCGAGGTGAAATAATGGCAGGCATTACTTTACGAGATTATCAATTAGACGCCGTTAAAAAAATGAAAAATGGGTGTATTCTTTGTGGTGGTGTGGGTAGTGGCAAAAGTCGCACCGCATTGGCATATTACTATGTAAAGCAAGGTGGTTCAATTAATTCGGACGATTATGTACCGATGAGCGATCCGCCACAAGATTTATATATTATCACCACAGCAAGAAAACGAGACACACTCGAATGGGATGGTGAGTTGCCTTTATTTTTGATGTCGAGCAGTTCTGATGATGGGTTATATGGACACCAAGTCGTGATTGATTCATGGAACAATATCAAAAAATACGCTGAAGTGAAAAATGCATTTTTTATATTTGACGAACAAAGAGTGGTTGGTAGAGGAACATGGGTTGAGGCATTCATCCGTATTGCGAGGAATAACGATTGGATATTGCTATCTGCAACACCCGGTGATACGTGGCAGGATTATATTCCTGTTTTTGTAGCCAATGGATTTTATAAAAATCGGTCTGAATTTATAAATGAGCATATTGTTTATAGTCGATTTAGCAAATTCCCTAAAGTTGACAGATATTTGAATACGGGGCGACTCATTCGTTTACGAAGAAACATCTTAGTAGACATGGATTTCAAAAGGGAAACAATTGCCCACCATTCCGATATTTCAACGACATACGATAAAGACTTATACAAAAGTGTAATGAAAACACGTTGGAATCCCTATACTGAAAAACCCATCGTCAATGCAAGTGAGTTTTGTCATGTGTTGCGAAAAATTACAAATGAATCAGAGAGTCGGCAAGCAACTTTACTGCAGCTGTTAGAAAAACATCCAAAAATGATTGTGTTTTACAACTTCGATTACGAGTTGGATATTTTAAGGAGTTTGGATTTTGGGGAAGCAGAACTTGGCGAATGGAATGGTCATAAACACGAACCTATACCGACAGGAACAAGTTGGGTATATTTGGTGCAATATACGGCTGGCAGTGAGGGTTGGAATTGCATTAATACAGATACGATAGTATTCTTTTCGATGAACTATTCCTATAAAATCATGACCCAAGCTGCTGGGCGTATTGATAGACTGAATACGCCATATTCGGATTTGTATTACTACCACTTAAAGTCCGAAAGTGGCATCGACAAAGCCATCAATAAGGCATATCAAGACAAGAAAAAATTCAATGAAACCAAATTTTGTAACTTTGGATAGAATTGAAGAAAGGAGAGGAATAATGGCTGAAATAATTAATTGTAGTGCGTTTGCTGAAAGAAAATTGGAAGAAGTGAAAGACAGGCTGAAAGGTTTGGGTCTTGCGATTGTATCAATCGGGGACGATAGTGCATCTAAAATTTATATGCGTAACAAAATTGCATTGTGTGAAAAATACGGTGTTCGTTGTTTTTGTATCGATAAACCTGGTGTCGACTATCACCAAATGATAGAAGAAGTATCATCACTCAATGAGCATACTCAACTGGATGGGGTTATGATTCAATTGCCGACCAATGTATATTTTGAAAAAGAGTTGATCAATACCATAGCCCAGAGCAAAGATGTTGATTGTCTCACATATGACAATTTAGGAAAAGTGTATACTAGGGATTTTTATGATATAGCCCCTTGCACAGCAACAGGGATTGTTGAATTGTTGTGTCAAGAAACAGAACTGGCGGGCAAAAATGTCACGATTATAGGGCGGTCGCAATTGGTCGGATTACCATTATTTAAGATGTTGACTAATCGTAATTGTACAGTCACATTGTGTCACTCATATACAAAAAACCTTGGACAGCATACTAAAAATGCGGATATTGTCATTAGTGCCGTGGGTAAACAAAAGCTCATTACTGCGGACATGGTAAGTCAAGGGCAAATTGTAATAGGTGTTGGCATCAATCGTACAGAGAATGGTGTTTGTGGGGACGTTGACTTTGAAAAAGTCGCTCCTATCGTCAAAAAAATCACGACGGTACCAAACGGCATCGGGAAGTTGACAACGGCATATTTGCTGTTGAATTTATTGAAATTGAAGGAGAGGACAAAGCAAAAATGAGAAATGGGAAGCTAAAAAGAAGTAGTGTAACTTTCTTTTGTATGACGTGGACGATGTTTGCGAATGTAGCGATAGTAATTGCCCCAGAACACAGAGTTGACATACAAAGAACGGTTTTTGCGAATGAATTAATAGCAACTGCTCCTGAACATAAGGCAGATATTGAAATACAAAATGAAACAGTGGACTCAGATATTTCAAATGAGCCTACTATCGTATTCACTCCACAAGAAATCACAAGACAATTCGATGTTTTATATCCAAGTGCATACACAAAAGAAGATCTGATTAAAGCATTATCCACGGAAAATCATAAAAAAATGATTCCATATGTGGATACATTGATACAAGCTGAAGAATTATATGGAGTCAACGCCTTCTATCTATTGTGTAAATTGGGATACGAGAGTGGCTGGGGACGACATATGGCAGGAAAAAATAACATTGGCGGTTGGACGGATGGCAAAGGCGGATTTCGAGATTTTGCATCTGTCGATGAATGTATTTTACACATAGCCGAAAATATTGCGACGTCTTATAAAGATGCCGTTGGCTCCAGTTTGGGAATGGTTAGTGCGAGATATTGCCCTACCGATGGGTACGTAGAAATGTTACTGCAAATTATGAGAGAAAGGAAAAAGGTTATTGAAAAATGAGAAAAAATTCAATGGAAAAACATATTTGGGAAGGATGGACGGTCCAAAATTTCATAGAAGCTTTATATGGGGAGATTGATATGATTATGTCGGGAAATGCGTGTAGAAAACCATTTGTGAACCGTGAAGAACTGTGTGCGTATATTCGTGAGAATCAGCCGTTTTACAAGGAAAACATTCCAGAAGTCAATCAATATTTCATCACGAAATACCGATTATAAAAGGAGGAACTAGATATGTTGAAAATAGAAAAAACAGAGGTGGTCGGATTTGAACATGCCATTCGAGGTATGAGAAATCCAAAAAATAGTTGGGATCGAAGTGACAGTTTATGTGGATATGTTGGAGTGGCGGACGAAAAATTGATGACCCAGTTGCGAGACGCTGGTTCTGACCATCGAAAATTCATGAGAATGTTGGGTGTTTACGCAGATATTACGGCTCCCCTGTATTGGTGGAAAGAGTATGATACGTATAAAGTTGGTACTGTGGCGAATAGCTGTAGCACAATGCACAAAATTCATAGCAAGGATTTCACATTGTCCGATTTTAGTCATGAACATCTGACTACATCTTCGCTAGAGGTTTTAGAAAATACGATTACACATTTGAATCAGATGAGACGTTCTTATGTGGAAGCAGTAAAACCAAATAAATCCGACTGGTGGCAAATGATTCAATTATTGCCTAGTTCGTATAATCAGAAAAGAACAGTTTCGTTGAGTTATGAAGTGCTTGCAAATATGTATCACGCTCGCAATGGTCACAAGTTAGACGAGTGGCATACGATGCGAGAATGGATGGAAAAACTACCACAAGCATATTTGATTACGGGAGGGAAGTAAAAAAATGATTGGTTTTTTAGCAAATGGAAAAGAACAAACAGGTAAGAAATTTGACCAAGAAAAATTACGAATGGATTTGATTCCACATACGGCTTACGAATCATTGGCAAGGGCTTTGACGTATGGGTCAATGAAATATGGCGACAACAATTGGCAAGACATTGAACTACATAGGTATGTTGGTGCGTTGATGCGACATTTTGTGGAGTTTCTAAAAGATGTGAATAGTATAGATGAAGAAAGTGGTTTGCGACATGCGGAATGTATGTTGGTAAATGCCATGTTCATCAATCATTTGGCACCATTCGTAAACGATCAAAAAGAGTGATATAAAGGTATTGAAAGTTGTAATAAACTATGGTAAAATGTGGGGATAAGTTTTTGACTTGTATTTTTATGGTCATTTGCCCACTTTCTGCCCACTTTTATAACCGAAAGTGGTCAGTGAAAAACGTTGATTTATCAAGCTTTTTTGCAAAAAAGCCCACTTTCCCACTTTATTTTTATATTTAACTGTGATAAAAAGTTTAATATAATATAATAAAGTGGGAAATAAAAGTGGGTAAGTGGGCAGCACGTGTTGTGTCGGCAAAAACTACTATATGGAGGAATGCGAAATGAAAAATAGAAATAATCAGAATCAACATTGGTTGTACCTAGCTGTAGTTGCGGTCATCACCCTGTTATTTAATCTATTGATAAAACGCAAAGAAGGAGAAAGTCCTAAGAAAAAAATAATACTCTGGGGTGTGCTTATTTTACTGTTTGTAGGGGTCATTAATAATTACAACAATGGGCGAAGTAACACTGAACAAATCAAATGGGACAACATTCATTTGAATACCTATTTACCCAAAATCAAAAATAAACTAGATGCCGTTATCTATGCCAATACCAAAGAAAACCTCTACTTATCTCAGATTGAAATGAATAGAGATACATACGAAGAATATTTATTAGAGTGTATCGACTTTGGTTTTGAGATTGATGGAAAACATCAAACATCCTCATATTCTGCATATGATGACGAGGGTTATTTCATAGAATTAATGTATTATGACAATGACCTATCATTAAATCTGCACGCACCAATGGCAGTTGCTCCGTTCACATGGTCAAATCAAACCACTGCGAAATCGTTACCTACCCCACAATCTAACATTGGTAAATACGAATGGAATCGTGACAACGGCTTTTTGTTGTATGTATCCGATACGACAGAAAACGATTATATAACATACGTCAACGAGTGTATAGCAAGTGGTTTTGATGTAGATATCGATACAGGCTCGGACTACCTATATGCAAAAGATATAAAAGACAACAGATTGACACTGAATTATGAAGGTAACCGCACGATGCGTATTGAATTGACAATCAGCGACGAACAAGTCGAAAGCCCTGCCTCTCAATCCTCTATAGAAAATGACGCTGTAGACGATGAAATAAATTCAGACAGTGAAGATCAAGTATCGACAAACGAAATAAATGATCCAGAACCACCAACAGAGAAAGAAGAAACTGAAGTAATCCATACAATCGATAACAATCAAGAATTAAACGAAATGTTAAATTCTAAAAATTGGCAAGGGCATTTAGACTTCGCAGAGAAGTATAATGGAGAAATTATAGAATTTGATGCCTCTATTGTGTACTTAGCCAATCACGAATCGTATAACACACGCTACGATTTGTTAATTCAACCGTGGGATTACGTTGATGCAAACACAGCAAATGCTGGACCGATATTTCAAATGAAAGATATTAATATGACTGACATGGGCATCAAAGATTTATTTTTACCCTCTTTTATAGTCGTGGGTGGAAACGTAAAAGTGAAAGCGATTATGAAATCTTACAACGAAACTAGTGAACTATTTGAAATAAAACCTGTTTTGGTGGAAGAACGCTAACCGAAAGGAGTATACTATGGAAGAAAAACAAACAGAAATTGATAAGTATATTTTCAAAGATGAAACAAGAGAAGTCATGATTGAAAAATTGGATGTTTCCATTTGGCTTTTGACAGGTGAACAATACTGTCCAGAGTGTCACATCAAAACGACACACAAAGACGGGTATTACGAGTGTCCAGAGTGCAACTGGAGTATCACGGACGAGGAAGCCGAAGATGGCGAGGGGTATCCAACAGAAGAAGCCTCTCACGATAAGTATTTCAATTAAATCAAAAAGATTGGTCTATACCTTACGAGATGTAGGCTTTTCTTTTGTTCGCAGAAAAAACACGCTCTTT
Source organism: Bacillota bacterium (assembly GCA_044425835.1). Taxonomy (GTDB): domain Bacteria; phylum Bacillota; class Clostridia; order Lachnospirales; family Anaerotignaceae; genus Chakrabartyella. The sequence goes on from JAWXUZ010000008.1 coordinate 24,551, forward strand.
TATGAAGAGGAATGTAAAAATGTCGTATTACACGGCGTTTTTTTTATTGAAAGAAAGGAGTAGAGATGGCGAAATTAGAAAAAGATTTCCAAGCACAACTAATCAAAGAATTAAAACAGCTTTTTCATGGTTGTATTATTCTAAAATTAGATGCCAATTACATTCAAGGGATTCCTGATTTACTCATACTATACAAAAATCAATGGGCGTGCTTAGAATGCAAGAAAAATCGAAAAGCAAAGAAACAACCCAATCAAGAATACTACGTGTCATTGATGCACCAAATGTCTTTCGCAAAATTCATATACCCAGAAAATAGAGAGGAGGTACTTTATGAACTTCAACAAACATTCCAAGTATGAAGGACAGCACGCTTATCTGAGTGCAAGTAAATACCATTGGATTCGTTACACTGACGAAAAATTATTGGAAACATATGAGCGACATCTCGCAATCCAAAACGGAACAGCATTACATGATTTCGCTGCACAATGCATCCGATTGAATCAAAAGTTACCAAAAACGAGAAAAACCTTAAATATGTACGTCAACGATGCAATAGGTTATCGCATGACCGCCGAGCAAACATTGTTCTATTCAGACAACTGTTATGGCACAGCCGATGCAATTGCTTTCAAAAATAAAACTTTGCGGATTCACGATTTGAAAACAGGTGTCACCCCCGCACACATGGAGCAGTTAGAAATTTACGCTGCTCTTTTTTGTTTGGAATACCTTGTGAAACCGTCGGATATTGATATCGAATTACGTATCTATCAATTAGATGAAGTCGTTATCCATAGACCCACCGCAGAACAAATTGTACCGATTATGGACAAAATCATTACATTCAGTAAACTCATAGACAAAAAGAAAATGGAGGTACTATCATGAAAACACAATTAGTTACAGTACTAAAAAACTTCTTGAAAGAACAAGTATTATTAAACGGTGCAGTAGACGTTACGTCTGCCAAAACTTTTTTTGTGTCCAAAATCATTCTGATTGAAGCATTGGCTGATTTAGAAAAAAATGGTTATGACGTCTATCAAATTGCAATGAAAAAGGAAAATGTCGAAATGCAAATCACTCTTTTATGTAAAGAAGACAAACCATGTAAAAAAATGGATGCGATATGGAATGGGGTTTTGAAATGGTAATAGATGATGCATATTTGATGCATTATGGTATCAAACGACGTTCTGGTCGGTATCCGTGGGGTTCTGGGGGTAATCCATACCAGCGTAGCGGTGATTTTCTAAGTCGAGTGAATGAATTGAGAAGTCAAAATATTCACTACAAAGATGAAAATGGTAAAATTTGGAGTGGTGATGCTGCGGTTGCCAAAACAATGGGTATGACCACTACGGATTTTCGCATGCAGGTGCGAGTTGCCAACCACGAACGGCGAGGACTCGAAGCCGACAGGGCAAAATCTTTAAGGGAAGATGGAAAAAGCTTAAATGAAATTGCCGCCATTATGGGTTATAAAAACGATAGCTCTATTCGTGCGTTATTGAACGAAAATACTTCTATCAATAAAAATCATGCCAAAGTGACTGCGGAAATTTTGAAAGCAGAGATCGACAAAAAAAGCATGATTGATGTTGGGGCAGGTGTAGAAAGAGAACTCGGTGTTTCACAAAATACCTTAAAAGAAGCTTTATTTCTCCTAGAAGTACAAGGGTATCACGTATATGGAATCGGCATTAAACAAGTCAATAATGCTGGTAAACAAACCAATACACCGATTCTTTGTAAACCTGATATTGAATACAAAGACGTATATCAACGTATGGGCGAGATTAAGACGGTTGGCGATTACCACTCTACCAATAATGGCACGTCTTTCGATAAAAGAGAATATCCAGCGAGTGTGAAATCTGATAGAGTTGGTATTCGGTATGGCGACCAAGGAGGGACAGATAAAGACGGTGTAATAGAATTGCGTAGAGGTGTAGAGGATTTGTCTTTGGGGAAATCGCACTATGCCCAAGTACGCATTTTAGTAGATGGTACACATTACTTAAAAGGAATGGCAATCTATTCTGATGACATTCCAAAAGGTGTAGACATCGTGTATAACACCAATAAAAAAACCGGAACATCAAAGCAAGATGTCATGAAAGCAATCAAAAAAGACGATCCCGACAACCCATTTGGAGCATACATCAAAGCTGACGGACAGAGTAAGTACATAGACAAAAACGGAAATGAAAAACTATCAGCTATCAACAAACTGAAAGAGGAAGGCGAGTGGGACACTATGGCTCGCACATTATCCTCTCAATTTTTGTCGAAACAACCAGTATCTCTGATTAAAAAACAACTGGGTTTGACTTACAGTGATAAGAAATCAGAGTTGGAAGAAATTTGTAATCTGACCAATCCAACGGTAAAGAAAAAATTGTTGTTGGACTTTGCGAATGAATGTGACGGGGCTGTGGTTCATTTGAAAGCAGCTGCCTTGCCACGACAAAGTACCCAAGTGATACTTCCAATTACAAAAATAAAAGAGACTGAGATATACGCTCCCAATTATAAGAATGGAGAAAAAGTCGCTTTGGTTCGTTTTCCGCATGGTGGCACATTTGAGATTCCTATTTTAACCGTCAATAACAAGAACAAAGAAGCCCGAAGTATATTAGGTCGTGTGATGGACGCAATAGGGATTCACCCCAAAGTGGCAGAAAGACTATCAGGTGCTGATTACGATGGCGATACTGCAACTGTCATACCAATTAGTTCTAAAGTGAAGATTACTTCTACCCCTGCACTAGAGGGTTTGAAGAATTTCAATGCCAAAGATGAATACGCTTACAAAGAAGGCATGAAAGTAATGCCGAAGTCAAGTATTGGAAAAGAGATGGGCATGATTTCAAATCTGATTACTGACATGACTTTGCGTGGAGCAAAAGAACATGAATTGGTAAGGGCTGTGAAACACAGCATGGTCGTCATAGATGCCGAAAAACATAAATTGGATTATAAAAAATCTGAAAAGGAAAATGGCATACTGGAACTCAAAAAGAAATACCAAGCCCACACAGATGACGATGGGTATGGTGGTGCATCCACATTGATTTCCAAACGCAAGCAAGAACTCAGAGTAGCTGAAAGAAAAGGTAGCGGCACAATAGATGCAGATACTGGCAAGGTATCTTACAAAGAAACAGGCCGAACGTATGAAGAAATCAAGAAGGTAACGAATAAGACTACAGGAGAAGTTACCTACGAGAAAACTGGTAAAATTGTACCCGCCACCACAAAGGTGAAGCTACTCAATGAAGTTGATGACGTACACTCCCTGTCTTCAGGTACCCTACAAGAAAAAGCGTATGCCGACTATGCAAATAACATGAAGGCACTGGCCAATGAGGCTCGAAAAGAATACAAGGGTACGGGGAACATAGTGTATAGTAGTACCGCCAAGACCACCTATCAAGAGGAGGTCAACCATTTGAATGCCCAGCTGGGTCTCGCTTTAATGAACGCACCCCGTGAGCGTCAAGCACAAGCCATAGCCAACTCAACAATCAAAGCAAAGGTGCAAAGTAATAACATCACCGATAAGAATGAAATCAAAAAGATAGGACAACAGGCAATTTACGATGCCAGAGCCACAGTGGGTGCTAGTGGGAAAGAAAACCGCATCACAATCTCTGATAGAGAATGGGAAGCCATACAGGCAGGTGCAATTACCGACTCCAAACTGTCTCAAATCTTACGGTACGCAGATGCAGATGAAGTGCGTCAACGAGCAACACCAAGAACAACGTCTGTCATGACAAGTGCGAAACAAGACAAGTTACAAGCAATGGCAAATTCTGGCTATACAAATAGCGAAATTGCAGAAGCTCTTGGTGTTTCTTCATCTACAGTTGTAAAGTATCTCAATGGAAAATAGTAAATATCAATCAATAATTCAAACAAAGAAATGAGGTGAACAAATGACAAATTCTCAACTGACAACAATCGATAATCCGTTTTCTCCTTTCACGCAATTTCAAGAATGGTTTCAATTCGATATAGAAAAAGGTTATAATACTTGTTCTTACTTAGATAGAATTGTGAGAACATCAGAACAGTTTTCCGATGAAGAAAATAAAATTGAAATAGAAAGAGGAATTGATGAAATCATCAAGTATGATTTTAGAAATATTTATCGGAAAGTAAAAGCACCGGCTCCATAACAGCCAAACAAATAGAGGGGACTCATCCAAAATGACACCCCCTCTCTTATCGCCGGCCTCCTAAAAAATTCTCCGCAGGATATTTTAGGAAAAACAAACTACATCGAAAGAAAGGAGATGAACACATGAGGATACTTGCATTACCTCTATACACATCGGCGTATTGGTTGATTTTTACACGTATTCATTATTTGACCGACAACAATATAGAAGGAACCTTTTTGGTTCTAGTCGTGATTTGGATTTCGTACTTTGTAAATTCCAAGTACACCTTTTTATCACGAAAGGAGGTGATCCCATTTCCAAAACAAAAGTAAGACGCCCCGCATTGACACCTGAAGCACGTGAAAATCAAATGATTGCGTTGGCAGTGGATTTGGCAGAACAACAATTAATGGAAGGTAGTGCCTCATCACAGGTCATTACCCATTTCTTAAAATTAGGTTCCACAAAAGAAAAAATTGAAAAAGATATTTTAGAAAAACAAAAAGAGTTGATTACTGCCAAAACCGAAGCGATACACCAAACGCAGAAGTCGGATGAAATGTATAAAGAAGTCTTGCAAGCAATGTTGACGTATAGCGGTCAGGGGGCGGACGATGATTAGGCGATATTCCGAGTTGATTCGATTTTCTACTTTTCAAGAAAGGCTTGCCTACTTGCAATTGAATGGTACGGTTTGTGAAGAAACATTTGGATTTGAACGATACATAAATCAAAAATTTTATCGCTCACCTGAATGGAAACGAGTGCGTAATATGGTGATTGTACGAGATAATGGGTGTGACTTGGGCTGTGACGGCTATGATATTCATAGCAAAATTATCGTCCATCACATGAATCCTATTACAAATATCAATATTGCAGAAAGAGATTCCATCATTCTTGACCCAGAATATTTGATAGCCGTATCTCACCATACGCACAATGCGATTCACTTTGGAACGGACACAGAGCAATACAACAACTTTACAGAAAGACAACCACATGACACATGTCTGTGGCGACACAAATGAAAGGAGGTTTGATTTTGGATAGCATTTTAACATCTATCAAAAAAATGTTGGGTATTACCGAAGAATATATCGTCTTTGACCCAGATATTATACTGCATATCAATTCAGCATTTACAATCTTAAATCAGTTAGGCGTTGGTCCCCCTGCTGGTTTTTTTATTTGTGATAACACAAATACATGGGGTGAATTTATACAAGATGATCGCTTAGAGTTTGTGAAAACTTACGTATTTTTCAGAGTCAGACTTGCGTTCGACCCACCCACAAGTGTTATCGCTGTAGAGACCATACAAAAATTAATCAACGAATTGGAATACCGCATCTTAATTCGAGCGGACATAGAAAAGGTAGGTGAAGAAAATGGATAATGTGGTGATGCACTACGGTGTGAAAGGTATGCGTTGGGGAGTTATTCGCAAATCAACGAATACGAAAAGCACGACAAATAAAACATCAAGTACAACAAAAAGTAACGTCAAAACTATGACCGACGATGAACTGAAACAAAAAATTGCTCGGTTGGAATTGGAAAAAAAATACACCGATTTGGCTCCAAAACCCGTGCCGACGTCAAGTAACAAAACAAAAGCTTTCGTTAGCGAGGTGTTAGAAAAATCAGGAAAAAACATAGCGACCCAAACTGCTACATATGTAATGGGTACAACCATTAATAAAATATTTGGGGCGGAGGTGGTCAACCCCAAAAAAGGACAAAAAGATAAGTAGGTGGTATAGTGTTATCGAATACCGCAGTACCTAAATATTATGGTATTTTTCGTGATAAAGTAATCAGAGGTGAAATTCCAATTTGCAAAGAAATTGCATTGGAAATGCAACGCATAGACGACTTGATAAAAAATCCAGGCATCTTTTATGATGACAAAGCGATTGATGGCTTCATTGCGTATTGTGAAAAAGAATTGGTCTTGACTGATGGTGCAAATTTGCGGTTGTTAGACACATTCAAACTATGGGCTGAACAAATTTTTGGGTGGTATTACTTTGTAGAACGGAGTATATACGAACCCAATGCAGACAATCATGGCGGACGATACGTAACAAAAAAGGTCAAAAACCGATTGGTGAAAAAGCAATATTTGATTGTAGCAAGAGGTGCAGCAAAATCAATGTATGCTTCATGTATACAAAATTATTTTTTGAATGTGGATACCACAACGACCCACCAAATCACAACAGCACCAACGATGAAACAAGCAGAAGAAGTGTTGTCACCTATACGCACTTCCATCACCAGATCCAGAGGTCCACTGCTTGCTTTTTTGACAGAGGGTTCTATACAAAACACAACTGGTTCCAAAGCAAGTAAAGTGAAATTGGCATCAACAAAAAAAGGTATTGAAAATTTCTTAACGGGTTCGTTGTTGGAAATCAGACCGATGAATATCAACAAACTACAAGGTTTGCGACCAAAAGTATCGACGATTGATGAATGGCTATCAGGAGATATCCGTGAAGATGTGGTCGGTGCAATGGAGCAAGGGGCATCGAAATTAGATGACTACTTGATAGTTGCGTTAAGTTCAGAAGGTACGGTGCGAAATGGAAGCGGTGACACAATTAAGATGGAGTTGATGGACATTCTAAAAGGAGAGTACATTAACCCACACATATCCATATGGTACTACAAATTGGATAGTGTCGATGAAGTACCCAATCCAGAAATGTGGATGAAAGCCAATCCAAATATTGGTAAAACCGTCAGCTATGAAACGTATCACCTAGATGTAGAACGTGCTGAAAAAGCACCTGCTGCTAGAAATGATATTTTAGCCAAACGGTTTGGTATTCCGATGGAGGGTTACACGTATTACTTTACGTATGAAGAAACCATACCACATAGAAAACGAGATTATTGGCAAATGTCTTGTTCTCTTGGAATTGACTTATCGCAAGGCGATGATTTCTGTGCATTTACGTTCTTGTTTCCTCTGTCCAACGATTGTTTCGGTATAAAAACCATCAACTTTATTTCTTCTTTGAAACTCATGAAATTACCAATGGCTATGCGTTTGAAATACGATGATTTTATGAAAGAAGGTAGTCTCATTGTATTAGAAGGAAACGTCTTAGATTTAGACGAAGTGTACGAACACGTTGACCAACACATTACAGACAAAGGATACGATGTATGCTGCTTAGGCTATGACCCATACAACGCTGAAAAGTTTATCAAACGTTGGCAAATAGAGAATGGACCGTTTGGAATCGTCAAAGTACCACAAGGTATGAAAACGGAAACTGTTCCTCTAGGAGAACTCAAATCGTTGTCTGGAGAACGAATGTTACTTTTCGATGAAGAATTGATGTGTTTTGCTTTGGGTAATTGCATTACATTAAGCGACACCAATGGTAACCGCAAATTATTAAAAAAACGCTATGCAGAAAAAATTGATCCTGTTTCCGCATTGTTGGACGCATACGTTGCCTACAAAGATAATAAAGAGGCATTTGTATAAAGGAGGCGAAATTCAAAATGGGTATAAAAAATGGGTTAAATTGGATAAAGAACAAATGGAGCAATGTGTTTTTGCGTGAGCCAACAGAGTATATCGACAGAGGTATTGGATATTCCTATCGACCTGACCGAGTACAATTCAGTCGAGGTAATGAAAAATCAATTATCAATTCTATATACAATCGTATTGGGATGGATACTGCCTCTATGAACATAAAACATGTGCAATTAGACGAAAATCAGAGATATACCAACACCATAACATCTGGTTTGAATACGTGTTTGACGTTAAATGCAAACATAGACCAAACAGGACGAGCATTCATGCAGGATGTCGTGATGTCGCTATTTGATGAGGGGTGTGTGGCGATTGTTCCAGTAGATACGATACGAAAATCAAACAGTATCGAAGACATCGCTTCATTGCGTACAGGTTCAATACTAGAATGGTATCCAAAAAGTGTGAAAGTACGTCTATACAACGAAAATACGGGTATGAGGGAAGATGTCATCATAGACAAATCAGAAGTTGCAATTGTGGAAAATCCATTATATAGCGTAATGAATGAACCAAATTCCACAATGAGTCGATTGGTTAGAAAATTTAACTTGCTAGATAGTACAGATGAAAAAAATTATTCTGGTAAATTAGATTTGATTGTCCAATTGCCTTATGCGGTCAAAGGTGAGCTGAAGCGACAGCAAGCCGAAATGAGACGAAAAGATATAGAAGAACAATTGGCGGGGTCTAAGTATGGAGTTGCTTATACCGATGGTGCAGAAAAAATTGTACAACTCAATCGAGCCGTAGAAAACACGCTAAGTCCACAAGTGGAATTTTTAACGAGTATGCTATACAGCCAGTTAGGGATTACGCAGTCTATCTTAGATGGTACAGCCGACGAAAAAACAATGTTGAACTATTACAACCGCACAATCGAACCAGTTCTATCAGCCATTGTCGATGAGATGAAACGAAAATTTTTAACAAAGTCTCAAATGGAACAAGGCGAAACGATTGCTTTCTTTAGAGATCCGTTCAAACTAGTACCCGTAAATGAATTGGCAGAAATTGCTGATAAATTTACGAGAAATGAAATTATGTCGTCAAATGAAATTCGACAAGTGATTGGTATGAAACCATCTGACGACCCAAAAGCAGATGAACTACGAAATAAAAATCTAAGTGCACCTGCAACTGACAAACAACAGGAGGAAAATCAAAATGGATAAAACAAAGACATACGACTTTGGCGGTTGGGCAACGAAAAACGATTTGCGTTGTGCCGATGGCAGAGTCATTATCAAAGATGCGTTCAAGCATAACGATGGTAAGACCGTTCCCCTTGTGTGGAACCACGGGCATAACGACCCTTTCAACGTGGTTGGACATGCTGTCCTTGAAAACCGTGACACAGGTGTTTACGCATATGGATATTTTAATAATACCGATGCAGCAAAACATATGAAACAATCGGTGGTGCATGGTGACATTACACAGCTATCAATTCTAGCAAGTCGCTTGAAAGAAGAAGGCCACAACGTGATTCATGGCAATATCAATGAGCTTAGTTTGGTGTTGGCTGGAGCAAATCCGGGTGCTTGTATTGAAACCATTATTTCACACGGGGAATATGTCGACGATGCCGCTATTATTTACACAGGCGAGGATTTCTCGTTGAGTCACAGCGAACCGACAGAACAAGAAAAATCTGCAACGCCAGAGGAACCCGAAAAAAGTAAGGCAAAAACAGTAGCCGAGGTATACAACGAAATGAATCTCGAACAACAAAATGTAGTGTGTGCAATTGTCGACGAAACACTAAAAACGATGGACACACAATCAGACGACAAAGGAGAGAATAACATGAAACATAATCTTTTTGACAAAACGCAAAACGAAAACACACCTGACCCAATCCTATCCCATGCAGACATGGCGACTATTTTCAATGATGCCAAACGATTTGGTAGTTTGAAAGAATCTGCGTTTGCTCATAGTGAAACGAACGGTACGGCTTTCGTATACACAAATCCAAATGAAAACAGTTTGGCTCATGGTATTGAGCATATCGATTATCTGTTCCCAGAAATGAAAGTGATCAATTCCACACCAGAGTTCATCAAACGTGACACAGGTTGGGTTGCAAAAGTAATGAATAGTGTGCATCGAACACCATTTTCTCGCATTAAATCCGTGTTTGCCGATTTGACAGAAGATGATGCAAGAGCCAAAGGTTACATCAAAGGTAAGATGAAAAAAGATGAAGTGTTCACGCTACTCAAAAGAACGACTACCCCTACAACCGTTTACAAAAAGCAAAAAATGGAACGAGACGATGTAATTGATATTGTAGATATGAACGTTGTAGCGTGGATTAAATCAGAAATGAGAATGATGCTGGATGAAGAAATTGCAAGAGCGATTTTAGTTGGTGACGACAGATCATCGTCAAGCGATGACAAAATCAACGAAATGAACATCCGTCCAATTTGGAAAGACGATGATTTATTCACTATCAAAACGCAAATCAGCTTGACAAATCCGACATCTTCGTCTGCAAGAGCCAAAGCGTTTATCAAATCAGCAATCAAATCACGTAGCCAATACAAAGGTTCTGGTCAACCAACGTTATATGTGACAGAAGATGTGTTGACTGATTGTTTGTTGCTCGAAGATAACAACGGTCGTATGATTTACGATTCTGTAACCAAATTGGCTACGGCTATGAGAGTCAAAGAAATCGTGACGGTTGCTGTCATGGAAAATCTACAAAGAACCATTGGTCAAAACGGCTCAGAACAAGTTGTCGATTTGATGGGTATCATTGTAAATTTACAAGATTACAATGTTGGTGCAGACAAAGGTGGAGCAATTCAAATGTTTGATGACTTCGACATTGATTATAATGCGTTGAAATATTTGATTGAAACACGTTGCTCTGGAGCATTGACACAACCATATTCTGCAATCGCAATTGAAATTGAAATGCATCAAACAGCGGCGACAAGTGCTGCGAGTACAAATGCCTAAATTTTTTGGGGCAATCGGATTTGCAAATGCAGTAGAAACTTCTGCTGGTGTATGGGAAGATGTAATCACTGAAAAATCGTATTACGGTGATATTGTAAAAAATTCCCGTAGGTTACAATCAACTCAGAACCTAAATGACGACATTCAATTATCGAATGAAATTCATATTTTAGCAGATCCGTTCGCCAATCAAAATTTTCACCAAATGAAATACGTTACCTATATGTATACGAAATGGAAAATTACAAACGTAGAAGTATCATATCCTCGTTTGATTTTATCCATGGGGGGTGTGTATACTGAATAAGCGAAAAGAATTACAGGCGGTGTTGGAAGATATTTTAGGCAGTCGAAATGTATATTACCAACCACCCGCCTCCATTAAAATGAACTATCCAGCGATTGTGTACACAAGAGATAAAATCAACAATCAATTTGCAAACAACCACGTCTACCATCAAACGTATGCGTATCAGGTGACAGTAATTGACAAAAATCCAGATAGTTCAATTGTAGAAAAAATATCATTACTCAATACTTGTAAACACGTCCAGCATTACCATGCAGATAATCTCAATCATGACGTGTTTACCATTTATTTTTAGGAGGAATCACAATGGCAAAATTAACTTGGGACAACATCGGTGAACGTTATTACGAAACAGGGGTGCAACACGGTGTCTTGTATGTACAAGATGGCGGTTCATATCCATTGGGCGTACCATGGAACGGCTTGACCGCTGTAAATGAAAGTCCGTCAGGGGCAGAATCAACACCAATCTACGCCGACAACATGAAATATTTAGACATTCAATCAGCGGAAGAATTTGGATGTACAATTGAGGCATACACATACCCACCAGAATTTGCAGAGTGCGACGGTTCAGTGCAAGCGGTGAAAGGATTGTTTGTGCATCAACAAAATAGAAAAGCATTTGGTTTTAGTTACAAAACGGACATGGGGAATGACGTGGATCATCGTGACTATGGTTACAAACTCCACTTGGTTTACAATGGCAAAGCAACACCAACTGAAAAAAGCTATACTACAGTTGGTGATAGTACAGAACCGATTGCCTTTTCATGGGAAGTGACCACTACTCCAATTGTCATTACGACAGAAATCGATGGTAAAACACTCAAACCAACTGCCCATTTGACACTCGACTCCACCCTTATGGATAAAGATATATTGAAAGCATTAGAAGATATTTTATATGGTACAACAGACACTGAAGCACGTTTACCTATGCCAGATGAAATCATCGCAATGTTCAATGCATCTGCTACACCAACTGCTTTGACAGCATCGAGTAAAACGACAACGACAACTACAACTACAACAAGTAAATAAAAATGAGTATGGGTCAGCGGACACAATTAAGTCCGTTCGACCCTTTTTCATGAAAGGAGATCATTATGTTTAAGAAAACAATTACGTATACAGACTACAACGATGTGGAGAGAACTGAAGATTTCTACTTCAACCTCACAAGAATGGAACTTACAGAAATGAGCTTCGCCGGAATGGTGGATAAATTACAAAATGCAATAGACACACAAGATGCCACAGCAATGGTTTCAATTTTCAAAGATTTGATTTTCAAATCTTACGGCGAAAAAAGCGAAGACGGAAAACGCTTTGTAAAATCGGAGGAACTCTCTACTGCCTTTTCGCAGACAGAAGCATATTCTACATTTGTTGTTGAATTGATGACAGAAGCTGATATGTCAACAAAATTTGTGGAAGGATTATTCTCTGCTGACGTATTAAAACAGATACGGGTAGCACAAGAAGCACAACCCAAAATGATCACTGACACATCTCGAGGGTAAATTAAAATGTTGCAGTTGACAATACAGGCAACCGAATGTTGGGACGAACAAAAACAAGAATTTGTATGTTTGAAAAAAGACCAAAAATTGCAACTAGAGCATTCATTGGTTTCTGTATCGAAATGGGAATCGAAATGGGGGAAAGCGTTTTTGTCACCGAAAGAAAAAACGTTCGAGGAAACGATTGATTACATTCGATGCATGACCATTACCCAAAACGTACCTGATACGACTTATACTTTTCTAACGCATGCCCATATCAATATTGTAAACGAATACATTGCCCATCCGATGACTGCGACGGTAATCCGTGAGAGTATAAAAGAAAATACGTCAAAAGAGGTTGTGACAGCCGAGTTGATTTATTATTGGATGATTGCCTTTCAGATACCGCTTGAATGTCAAAAATGGCATCTCAATCGTTTATTGACATTAATCAAGGTGTGTAATGTGAAAAATAAGCCACCCAAAAAACAAAACCAAAAAGAGATTATGGTACAAAATCATGAATTGAACGAACGTAGAAAACAAGAAATGCAGACTAGGGGGTGATATCATTCGTATAACTGAAAAATTGCAAAAATCACCAATCAATTACTTTTCCGATTTATTTATTATCGCAATGGTGTTGATGTGGATTGTAGACAACGTATACCAATCAATTATGGCTAGTGTCATCACGATTAGCTCAGTATATCTTAGTCATGAGCTTGGTATGTCTATGTACGATACGTCGATGTGGTCTTCCATCGGAAATAATGTGTCCATACCATTGTCTTGTGGAGGAGCATTATGGATGGTAAAAAATTCTGTACAACACGCATTAAGTAATAAAAAAGGGGCATCTGTACAACCCGATTTCCCTGCTGTGTATCCAGATGGTGCATATGAAACGATTGAAAAAGAGGAGGTGTATACACCATGATAAATTTAGAACATTTTTTAATGGGTTTACTTTTGGTCTCGACTATCACTGGTTTGACGACTGAGGCAGTAAAGAACATGTTAGTTGAATTAGACAAACCACACCCGACCAACACCCTCGCTGGATTGATATCTTTGGCGATATCTACAGCGATTGGCACTGGATACGTCGTGTTATCAGGATTACAATTTACACAGCAATTGGCCGTCTATTTGGTGGCTTTGGTATTCATGAGTTGGTTATGTGCAATGGTTGGATATGATAAAGTTGTCCAAACGATGACCCAAATGAAATCAAAATAGGAGGAATCTCATGTCTCAATTTATTGAAAACATTGCACGCTACGTGCAACAATACGCTCCCCAATATGGTATTTGTGTATGTTCTCCAATTATTGCTCAGGCAATTTTGGAAAGTGGTTCTGGAACATCGGAATTGGCAACGAAAGCCCATAATTATTTTGGTTTGAAGTACCGAGCAGGCAGATGCAAAACTGCCAATGGTAAGTACACAAAAGTGGGCAGTGAACAAAATACCGATGGATCATACACATCGCAATCGATGGAATGGTTTTCCTTTCTTAACATGGAAAATGGTGTCATTGGTTACTTTGATTTCATCAATATTTCCAATTATAGCAACTTGAAAGGAGTAACCAATCCTCGTACATATTTGGAAAACATCAAAAATGCTGGATATGCAACGTCATTAGACTACGTATCCAACTTAGTCAACGTCATTCAAAAGTACAATTTAGAACAATACGACACAACAAAGGAGGCATCACAAATGAGTACGTCAATCGTAGATTATACGAAAATCAGTCCGAATCGAAACAGTCCTAGAAATCGTGAAATCGATACGATTACAATTCACTGTACGGCGGGCGAGTGTTCAGTCGAAACGTTAGGTAATATTTTTGCTCCTACGTCAAGAAAAGCATCATCGAATTACGGTGTAGGTACAGATGGTCGCATCGGCATGTATTGTAGTGAGCAAGATAGAAGTTGGTGTTCGTCTAGTGAATCAAACGACAATCGTGCGATTACCATTGAAGTATCTAGTGGCAAAGTGCATCCGTATACCGTATCTAAAGAAGCGTATGACGGCTTGATTCGACTATTGGTCGACATTTGCAACCGCAATCCGAAATTAAAAAGCGGATTGAGATGGAAAGGTGATAAATCGCTCATCGGGCAAGTGCAACAACAAAACATGACGGTACATAGATGGTTTGCCAATAAAGCGTGTCCGGGCGACTATCTCTACCAATTGCACGAACAAATCGCCAATGAAGTGAACCAAAAACTCGGTGTTTCCAATGCGACAACGAGCGGTCAAATGCAACAGCCAACGCAAACCTCCACACCAAACACATTAAAGGCTTTAGATGTAATTGCCACTGAAGTCATTCGAGGCAATTGGGGGAATGGTGCAGAACGAAAACAAAGACTGACTGAAGCTGGATACGATTATAATGCTGTACAAGTAATCGTCAATCAGTTATGTAAGTAAAGGTCTGTATATGGTTTCATTCAAACAGACAGGTGAGTTCGCCAATTTAACTAAGTTGTTGTCGAAATCAAAGGATGTCATACAAAAAAGGGTTTTAGAAAAGTATGGAAAAGAATGTGTGGAAGCACTCAAATCATCAACTCCTATGGACAGTGGTGAAACGGCTCGTTCATGGAATTACCATGTAGAAACGACAACAAACGGTGCTTCTATCGTCTTTTCTAATTCAAACATTCAAAATGGAGTACCCATCGCAATTATCTTGCAGTATGGTCATGCGACGAAAAACGGAGGATGGGTACAAGGGAGAGATTATATCAATCCCACCCTATATCCCCTTTTCGACAAGATATCTAAAGAATTATGGAAGGAGGTGGGAAAACTATGAGTACAACGATTGACCAAAGAGTGGTCGAAATGCGATTCGACAATTCACATTTCGAGAGCAACGCAAAACAAACCATGACCACTTTAGATAAATTGAAATCAACATTGAATTTTGACAGTGCTACAAAGGGTTTGACTACTCTGCAAAGCACATCTGATAAAGTGACATTCAATCCGATGAGTACTGCAATCGAACAGGTCAAACTGAAATTTTCAGCGTTGGAAATTATGGGGATTGCCGCTTTGACCAATATTACAAATTCGGCGATCAATACTGGAAAAAGCATGATATCTGCACTGACGATAGACCCGATTAAAACAGGTTTTGAAGAATATGAAATAAAGATGAATGCGATTCAAACCATCATGTCAAATACTGCCAGCAAAGGTACAACAATGAGTCAAGTAACAGATACATTAGACGAGTTGAATACGTATGCAGACAAAACAATATACAACTTTGCTGAAATGACACGTAATATTGGTACGTTCACCGCAGCTGGTGTTGATTTGGAAACTTCCGCCTCCGCAATCAAAGGGATTGCCAATTTGGCGGCAGCTTCAGGCTCATCTTCGCTACAAGCATCCACTGCGATGTATCAACTTTCACAAGCAATTGCTGCTGGAAAAGTGAATTTACAGGATTGGAACTCCGTGGTCAATGCCGGTATGGGTGGACAATTGTTCCAAGATGCCTTAAAAGAAACAGCCCAAGTAATGGGTGTTGTTATCGATGAGTCATTGTCTTTTAGAGAATCAATCAGTGGTAGTGCTAGTTGGCTTACTTCTGATATATTGATTGCCACGTTAGAAAAATTCACTGGGGATTTGTCTGAGGCACAACTGCTTTCCATGGGATATACCGAGCAACAAACAAAAGATATTATAGCCCTGGGCCAAATGGCAAACGATGCTGCTACAAAAGTAAAAACATTCACCCAATTATGGGACACGATGAAAGAATCTGTACAATCGGGTTGGTCGCAAACTTGGGAAATTGTAATTGGTGACTTTGAAGAAGCCAAACTATTACTGACAGAAATTAGTGATGCGTTTGGTGTGTTTATTGGTGCCTCGGCTGATGCCAGAAACCAAACATTACAAGAATGGAAAGATTTGGGTGGTCGTACTGATTTAATTGACGGATGCAGAAATGTACTTGAAGCTTTATTGAGTGTACTATCTCCGATTCAAGAAGCGTTTCGGACGATATTTCCACCAGCAACCGCCGAAGATTTATACAATATCACGGCATCGTTTAAGGAAATCACGAGTACCTTAAAGTTATCGGACGAAAACGCTGAAAAACTGAAAAAAACATTTGAGGGTGTATTCGCTATTTTCGATATTTTAGCAACCCTTGTTGGGGGAACGTTGAAAGTCGGTATGCAAGTCATATGTCAATTATTTGGTCAGACAAACGTCGATATTTTATCGGTAAGTGCTTCAGTTGGTGAGGCGATACTTAAATTTAGAGATTGGTTGAAAGAACAAGACTTGTTCACCACTGGTATTTCTAAGGGAATAGACATACTCAAAAGCATGACTGCTGTTGTCAAGGAATGGATACAGGAATTTATGCAATTGCCCGTGGTTCAGACAAGTATCAGCACACTAGTCGACGGATTCAAAAATATGTTTTCTCTGTCGAATACTTATTTTTCAGATGGTATCGAAAAAATAGGTGCGTTCATTGAGAAATGGAAAAACCTAGATACTGTATCTTTAGATGGTATGACAACGATGTTCGCCGATTTCAATGGCAACGTGTCATCTCATTTTTTAGATGTCACAAGCATGGTTGAAAAAATGAAGAGTGTGTTTGCAGATGTAAAAACCAATATTCAAAATTACTTTTCTGGGATAAGTGGCGAAATGAATGATTTTGCCAAGGGCATTCAAAACTTTTTCACTTCGATTGCGACTTTTTTGGGAAATCACTTTGGTGAGATTCTCACAATTGGATTGGGCGTCATATTACTTTCATTTACGAAGCAAATCGCAGATGCCCTGACGATGATTAGTGAACCTTTGGCTAATTTGAACAAAGTAATACTAGGTGTTAGCGATGTATTGGGCGGGTTCACAAGCGTACTCAATGCGTATGCGTTGAAAGTAAAATCCGAAGCACTGATGAAAGTGGCGATATCAATTGCTATTTTAGCAGGATCTATTGCTCTATTGACGTTGCTTGACCAGTCAAAAGTATGGTCGGCAATCGGGGCATTGGGTGCTTTGGCAGTAGGATTAATCGCTGTGACGGCTGCATTGGGATATTTAGAAAGAGTCGGAGGTACAACGTCAGCTACAGGTGTTTTCGTGATGATGGCGGGTTCTTTGTTAATTTTAGTCACTGCACTGAAGCAAATGGAGGACTTAGACAATGCCCAACTATTGCAAAACATGACTGCTTTGGGTGTCATGGCGTTGGGCTTAGTTACCCTTGCTACTATATTATCAAAAGTTGCACCTCAGCTTTCTGGTGGTTCAATCACATTCATTGCGATAGCTGCCTCACTAAAA
Organism: Bacillota bacterium; assembly: GCA_044425835.1. Classification (GTDB taxonomy): domain Bacteria; phylum Bacillota; class Clostridia; order Lachnospirales; family Anaerotignaceae; genus Chakrabartyella. Next base: position 42,456 of record JAWXUZ010000008.1, read on the forward strand.
ATACTCATTAGTGCATTGGAGGATTTACAATCCATAGAAATTACAAATGCAGAACAAATAGTGGGTGTTTTACTAGGTATTATTGCCGGTTTGGCGTTGGTTTCAAATGCTGCCAAAGGCATTAATTTGAGTAATGCCATCGGTATTATTGCGATATCTGCCGCCTTGCATATCTTAATCGATGCAATTGAAAAAATAGCCACTATCGATACATCGAGCATTACAGATAATATTGAAGCGTTTATCGTAATTATGGTTGCGATGTCATCCTTGATGGTCATTAGTAAATTGGCTGGAAGCAACGCAATTCAAGGTGGAGTTGCAATGATTGCAATGTCTGTTGCCCTCATCGTCATGATGCAAGCGGTTAAAATTATTGCCAATGTTGAGATGAATGATTTGCATCATAGTATGTCCGTCATCACACAGCTGTTGGCACTATTTGGAGTCATTGTCGTAGTGTCAAAATATGCGGGTGACAATGCACTCAAAGCAGGTGTAATGTTACTTTTAATGTCTGGTGCGATTTTAATTTTGACAGCAGTTATCGTTGCTCTGAGTCATTTGGATGCGAGTGGTTTGGACCAAGCAATGAAAGCGATTACGACACTAGGTCTTGTATTTGCTGCGTTGATTGCGGTAACAAAATTAGCCGCAGACTGCAAGGCGACATTAATTATTCTGTCAGCCACGATAGCAGTACTGGCGATTGCTCTCGGGACGTTATCTATGATAGACCCAGTACGATTGCAAACTGCAACAGCTGCACTTTCTATTCTTATAGGAGTATTTGCTCTACTTGTTGCGTCAACTTCATTGGCACAACAATCAGTTGTTACCCTCGTAATCCTGACAGCTGTGGTCGTCGCTCTAGGAGTCGTCTTGTACAAATTGGCTGAGCTACCTATGGAATCATCGTTGAGCATTGCGAAAGCCTTAGCAACTTTATTGACGGCAATGTCTGCCTCGCTACTACTCGTTGCAATGGTTGGAACGAGTGGACCTGCTGCATTGATTGGCATCGGTTTATTGATGGCGTTCATTGTTGCGACTACAGGTCTTATGGTCGGCATCGGGGCTTTGGTTACGTACTTTCCAGCTATGGAAGAGTTTCTGACCAAAGGTTTATCATTGCTTGAACAACTAGGAACGGGGTTAGGTACATTCGCTGGCAACTTAGTTGGCGGGTTTCTTGCTGGGGCGACTTCTGGACTGCCTCAAATCGGAACACATTTGTCCGAGTTCATGACAAACTTACAACCGTTCCTATCCAATGTGAAAAACATTGACGAATCAGCAGCTAATGGTGTCAAAGCATTGGCAGAAACGATGTTAATACTCATCGGTATCAATATTGCTGACACCGTTTCAAAATGGTTTACTGGCGGATCATCGGCTACGGATTTTGCCGAACAGCTCGTACCTTTTGGGAAAGCAATGTGCGAATTCGCAAAAGAAATCAAGGACTTAGATTCAGGTGTTGTGGAGAGAGCAGCTATCGCAGGAAAAGCTTTGGCTGAAATGGCATCATCGTTACCTAATTCAGGTGGCGTTCTCGGTTGGTTTATGGGCGAGAATGATATGGATGAATTTGCTAAGCAACTCATACCATTTGGACGAGCGATGAATGCATTTTCCTTAGAAGTACAAGGATTGGATGCAAACGCAATTGTAAACTCTGCAACTGCGGGACAAGCTCTGGCAGAATTGGCTCAATCTTTGCCAAATACAGGCGGTGTGGTCGGTTGGTTTATGGGCGAGAATGATATGTCGGACTTCGCTACGCAACTCGTACCATTTGGTATGGCAATGAAATCATATTCTATAGCCGTGCAAGGACTGGATGCAGATGCAATTATAAACTCTGCAACTGCTGGTCAGGCTCTAGCAGAATTGGCACAGACGTTACCAAACACAGGTGGCGTTATCGGTTGGTTTACAGGCGAAAACGACATGCAGTTATTTGGTCAACAATTGTTACCATTTGGTATGGCAATGAAATCATATTCTATAGCCGTTCAAGGGTTGGATGCAGATGCAATTGTAAATTCGGCAACGGCTGGGCAAGCTCTAGTGGAACTAGCAAACACCTTACCAAATACAGGTGGTGTATTGAGGTGGTTTACGGGTAACAATGACATTGGAACGTTTGGGGCGAGTCTTGTTGAATTTGGTCGTCACTTTTCACAATATTCATTGTATATGAAAGACGTCAACACAAGTGTCGTTTCGTCTACCACGAATGTTGCAAAATCCATTGTAGAGTTACAAAATAGTTTACCTAAAAGTGGTGGTTGGTTCAACGACAACACCTCATTAGAAGATTTTGGTAAAGAGTTATCTGATTTCGGTCGCTCTATTGCCTCGTATGCTAGTAATGTCAGCAGCATATCGACATTACAATTGGGTCTCGTTATCCAAGAAGTAAATAAATTGGTTGATATGGCAAGGGGCATGACGAATTTAGATACAAGCAAGATGAGTACGTTTGCCAAAGATTTGACGGCTCTAGGTCAAGCTGGAATAGACGGATTTATATCTGCGTTTACGAATGCCAATAGTCGCATTACAGATGCTGCAAAAAATATGGTTACACAATTCACCAATGCTGTATCTACAAACAAAACACAGCTGACCACAGCGTTCCAAACATTAGTCAATGATATATTAAAAATAATCAACGACAAACAAAAAGACTTTGAAACAGCTGGGTCTAACTTGATGATAAAATTAATCGCTGGCATCAAGACACAAGACAGCAACACAAAGCAAGCGATTACCAATATTTTAAGCAACTGCATCACGGCGATAAATGATAAACAATCGTCTTTTGAAACAGCTGGATCGAACTTGATGAAAGAATTTATTTCAGGTATCAAGTCGCAAGATAGTAACATATCAACGGCATTCACTTCGATAATCGACGACTGTTTAACGAAAATAAATAACAAGAAGAATGATTTTTACGATGCAGGTTCAACACTAGTAAAAAATTTCATCAATGGTATACAATCACAAGACCGTAATATTAGTAGTAGCTTTACTTCGGGTTGTTCCAGTGCATTATCTAGCATATCGGGATATGATAGAGATTTTTATAATTCAGGAAAAAGCATGGCACAAGGCTTTGCAAATGGGATTAGCGATTATGCGTATCTCTCTGAACGGGCAGCGAGCAATATGGCATCCGCAGCCTCAGCCGCAGTGGATCGTGAATTGGACATTCATTCTCCATCGAGAGTTGCGTTCCAGTCTGGTTCATATTTTGGCAGTGGCTTCGTCAATGCATTAGACTCGTATAGACAAAAAGCGTATACAGCTGCTGAAAGTATGGCCTCATCGGCAAAAAATGGTTTGCAAAGTATAATTGCCACAGCGAATGATTTGCTAAATGCAGAAATTGATACACAGCCTACGATACGCCCAGTGTTGGATTTATCTGAAGTTACAACCCATGCCAAAAGTCTCAACACCCTATTTTCGAGACAACAAGCACTCTCAATTCAAACACACGCTTCCCAAGGGATTATGTCATCCATACAACCAGAAATGACATCTGGCACATCGGCGGCAAATACGTACACTTTCACTCAAAACAATTATTCCCCTAAAGCATTATCAAGAGTCGAGATTTACAGACAAACGAGCAATCAATTTGCTATATTGGAAAGGAGTGTCAAAGTATGATACACACCGTTACAGTTACGAATTACTTAGGGGATAGTCTCAAAATGGATCTCATGAAACCAGAAGAATCAGGGTTTATTATCACCGAGATTAAAGGTTTGGGTTCGGGAAAAGCGAATATCAATACGACAGAAGTATCCACCAATGATGGGTCAATTTTCAACTCATCTCGTAAAGATAGTCGAAATATTGTGTTGTCATTACGTTACTTTTTCAATGATCCAATCGAAGACATTCGGCAACTATCCTACAAATACTTTCCTTTAGGAAAACCACTGACTCTATTGATTGAAACGGACAATCGTACAGCGGAAATACAAGGATACGTGGAGTCGAACGAACCGAATATATTTAGTAAAATAGAGGGTTCGGACATCTCAATCATTTGTCCGAACCCCTATTTTTATTCAGATGGGAAGAATGTGACCGTTTTTCATGGGATTGAGCCAATGTTTGAGTTTCCGTTTTGTAACGATTCCCTTACATTGCCTTTGCTAGAAATGGGCATTATCCAAAACCAAACTGAAAGAGTCATCGTATACCATGGTGAATCTGAAATAGGCATTACGATTACCATTCATGCGGTTGGTGAAGCGAGTCATATATCTGTTTATAACATCGGTACAAGAGAAGTTATGCGAATCGATACAGACAAAATCGAAAAGTATACGGGTAGCGGTATCGTTACAGGTGATGACATTATCATTTCCACTCTGCGAGGCAATAAGTATATCCATTTGCAACGTGATGGGAAAATCATCAACATCTTGAATTGTTTGGATAAAAACGCTGATTGGTTTCAACTCGCAAAAGGTGATAACATCTTCTCATATATCGCCGAAACTGGGAGTAGTAATTTACAATTTACAATCGTCAACCAAGTGATATACGAAGGAGTGTGATACATGGACATTATCGTTTTAGATGAGGATAGAGAGGAAATCGAAATAATCGATACCTATAAATCATTCATATGGACAGATAGATACAACGGATATGGCGACTTCGAGCTATACACTGCCATGACAGATACCATATTAGATACGATTCGTTTGAACAGGTATCTGACGATTCGACAATCAGAACATGTCATGATTATTGAAACAATCAACATTCAGTCAGATGCAGAAGACGGAAATCACATCACCGTGACGGGTCGTTCCCTTGAATCCATTTTAGATAGGCGAATTGTTTGGGGTACACAAACTGTGAACGGTTCACTTCAAAATGGAGTGGAATCCTTGTTCAATAACAGTTTTATAAAACCCACGGACTCATCACGAAAAATTGATGATTTCGTTTTCGTACACTCTGATAATGCCGATATCAATGCGTTGGAGTTGGAAGTGCAATACACGGGTACGAATTTGTATTCTATTGTTACGAAACTCTGCGAGGAACACGGAATCGGCTTTCAAGTCACACTTACTGATACGAAAGGCTTCGCATTTCAATTTTATAAAGGAGTCGACCGTTCGTATGAACAAGATGAATTGCCGTATGTAGTATTCTCACCAAATTTTGAAAACATCATCAATAGCAAATACATAGAGAGCAATTCAGCATTCAAAAATATAACCTTAGTCGGTGGTGAGGGCGAAGGCAGTGACAGGACGTATGCCACCGTTGGTGCTGGTACAGGTCTTTTGCGACGTGAATTATTTACAGATGCAAGGGATCTCTCATCAGACCTAGGGGATGGTCAATCATTGACCGAATCGGCGTATACCCAATTACTACAACAAAGAGGAAAGGAAAAATTGACGGAAAAAATAGAAGTAATTGCTTTTGAAGGGCAGGTAGAAACAGGACAGTTATTCCAATATGGAGTCGACTTTTTCGATGGTGATATCGTACAAATTGCCGATGCTTACGGACATGAAACGAAATCACGCATTATCGAACTAGTGCTATCTTTCAACGAAACAGGTACATCAATATTTCCGACATTCCAAACTGTTGTAGAGGAAGGAGAATAACAAGTTATGAGTGTCACAAGCGGATTTTTTAACTCCAAAAATGGCGATAGAAAATACAATGCAGAACAAATGTCAGCAATATTTGACGGGATTATCAATGACGGTATCTTTGCAAACATTGGAAATGCATTTGTCGTCAAAGTATTAGAAAACAATACGATTACTGTGGATACTGGAAAGGCATGGTTCAATAGTACATGGTTACTCAATGACTCGATATTGCCAATCGACATGGGTGTTTCAGAAATATTGGTACACCGTATCGATGCTGTAGTCATAGAGATGAATCACACCGACGCCGTTCGGAGTGGCTCAATAACAATCGTCAAAGGGACGCCATCAAGTAGTCCAAAACGACCGACCATGTTACACACGTTAGAAGTCAACCAATACCCTCTTGCGTATATTTATCGAAAAGCAGATAGTACCAAAATATCACAAGCTGATATCACAAACATGATTGGCACATCAACCACTCCATACATCACTGGTATTTTAGAAGTGGTTGATATTGACCATGTATTTGCACAATGGGAAAGTCAATGGGATAATTTCTACGATACCCATATCAAGGAAATCAATGATGCCTACACTGCATGGACGAAACAATGGAACGATTGGTATAAAAGCCAGACTGACGATATGACCGCCACAAATGAATTTTGGAAGGAACAATGGCGGATTTGGTTCACTGCACAAACAACGGCAATACAAAATGCATATCTCGCATGGACAAACCAATGGAATGATTGGTACGAACGTCAAACTGATGATATGACCGCCACAAATGAATTTTGGAAAAACCAGTGGTCTACATGGTTTGCTGATAAAACAGAAGAAATTCAAGATGCTTACGTTGCATGGATTAACCAATGGGACGATTGGTACGAACGTC
>JAWXUZ010000077.1:0-11861 GCA_044425835.1 Bacillota bacterium
GGAATGAACGTAGGGGCGACCTGTGGTCGCCCGAACGGGCGGGCAAAGCCCGCCCCTACACGACGGTTTTGGTGTGATGGTTACTCTTTCACCTAAATACTTTCAAAAGAGACTATCGAATTGCTAGGGAATGAACGTAGGGGCGACCTGTGGTCGCCCGAACGGGCGGGCAAAGCCCGCCCCTACACGACGGTTTTGGTGGTTTAGATATCTTTATCTTCATATGAAATTCGTATCATACATTAATAGAAAATGAGATTGGGAGGTAAGAAAATGGCAACTGAACTTATAATGCCACAACTTGGTTTGACGATGGAAGAGGGAACTGTCTCCAAATGGGTCAAACAAGAGGGTGATACAATAAATGTGGGTGATGTCATTGTTGAAATCACTACAGATAAATTGACAAGCGAAATTGAAAGTGAAGTCGCTGGTACTTTACTTAAAATCGTAGCACAAGAAGGCGAGGACATTCCAGTCAAAGGTCTCCTTGCGTATATCGGTGAAAAAGGCGAAGTAGTTGGCGGTGGTACAGCTCCAGCTCCAGCGGCTGCAAGTCCAACTCCAGCTCCAGCTCCAGCAGCTGCACCGAAAAAAGACGGCAAAACAACAATTGCTGTCATCGGTGGTGGCCCTGGTGGGTATGTGTGTGCGATTCGTGCAGCACAACTCGGTGCAGAAGTCACTTTGATTGAAAAAAATAAACTCGGCGGTACTTGCTTGAATGTGGGATGTATTCCTACCAAAGTATTGCTCCATAGTGCAGAGGCTGTTGCTGAAGTGAGCCATATGGCAGAATTCGGTATCAATGCAGAACTCAAAAGCATTGACTGGGCAAAAGTACAATCGAAAAAAGCCTCTATCACTGACCAATTGGTGAGTGGAGTCACAGGGCTTATGAAAGCCAACAAAATCAAAGTCATTGATGGCGTTGCCTCTTTCAAAACAACTTCAACACTTACAATTACGAAAAAAGATGGATCGACTGAAGAAAAATCATTCGATAAAATCATCGTTGCAGCTGGTTCTGTGCCAGCAGTTCCACCAATTCCTGGTGTGAAAGAAAATGCAGATTGCGTAGATTCTACAGGTGCATTGTCATTTGATTCCATTCCAAAATCACTCTTTGTGATCGGTGGTGGTGTAATCGGAATCGAGCTTGCAACAGCATACGCAAGATTCGGTGCAAAAGTCACTGTTGTGGAGGCAATGCCAAAATTATTGCCTATGATGGACGGTGAATTGACAGGAATGCTTCGCAAAATGATGGAAGACCGTGGCATTGCAATCAAAACCGATGCGAAAGTACAATCCGTTGAAAAATCAGGAAAGCTTACAAAAATCAACGTAGAAATCGGTGGAAAAGTAGAAACATTTGAAGCTGAAAAAGTACTCGTTGCCGTTGGTAGAAGAACTGATACAGAAGCGTTGAACCTTGATGCTGTGGGCATTGCTCATGATAGAGGTCGCATCACGGTTGATGATTATATGGCAACAAATAAATCGGGTGTATATGCAATTGGTGACTGTTTGGGTAAAGTCATGCTTGCTCATGTGGCCTCTGCACAAGGCGAGATTGCTGCTGAAAATGCAATGGGTGAAGTTGTGGCATACAACGGCAAAACAAACCCATCTTGTGTATATACCGATCCTGAATTTTCAGGTGTTGGCTTGACAGAAGAACAAGCAAAAGAACAAGGAATTGCAGTCAGCGTTGGGAAATTCCCACTCATGGCAAATGGAAAATCTTTGATCATGAATGGTGGCGTGGGTATGGTGAAATTTATCCTCGGCAAAGAATACAAAGAAGTTTTGGGTGTCCATATTTTAGGTCCTAGAGCGACTGACTTGATTGGTGAGTGTGCGTTGGCAATTGGTATGGAAGCGACTGTCGAAGATATGATTGCGACAATCCATGCACATCCAACTGTGACAGAAGCAGTTCGTGAAGCGGCTCTTGCGGCGGAAAAAATTGCGATTCATATTCCGAACAAATAAAAATTGAAACTAGCGATTAGACCTTTGTAGAAATTCAATTTTTGCAAAGGTCTATCATACTATTTGAGTATTGTGGTATTGAGATATCAACTAAATATTACCCGAATTATCGTTTTGTTGAGAGCGGGCGACCACAGGTCGCCCCTACAAAAAGCCTGAAATATCAATATGTAGGGGCGTACCTTTGGTCGCCCGCTTACATGTTCTCCACTTTATTTTAGGAAACATTTAATCGGGGGAGCGATACTAATTTAATATTGCGAATACTTAGATGAACAAAGATAAAGTTTTGATCTCTCAAAACTTAGCTTCAACTTTTTCAAAGGTGTTTGGCGGTGAGGGATTGGGGCAAAGCCCCAAGGTCTTTTCTTTTTCTTTTTAAAATTTGACAGATTGGATAGAGGAGGGTATACTATATGAAAGCAAAAATAGGATTTATTGGAATGGGGCTTATGGGCTTGCCTATGGCAACGAATTTATTGAAAAAAAGTGGCGAAACCATCATCGGTTTTGACGTACAAGAAACTGCTCTTGCAACATTCAAACAATCGGGCGGTCTCACAACAAACGATGTGACAGAAGTCTATGGCAGTGAAATTATTTTCCTTTGCTTGCCTACGAATGAACTCGTAGTGAAAACGGTAAAAGAAATCATCGCAACAGCAAAAGAGGGTACTACAATTATTGATTTGAGTTCGTCTTCACCAAAGCATATTCGTGAACTTTACGCTGAAGCAAAAGCGAAAAACATCAGCTTGATCGACTCCCCAGTCAGTGGTGGCGATATCGGTGCGATTGCTGGCACACTTGCGATTATGTGCGGTGGCGACAAAGAAACGTTTGACAAGGTCACTCCTTTGCTCAAATGCATCGGTGCAACGGTGACGTATATCGGCGAATCGGGTGCTGGCGATATTGCAAAATTAGCAAACAATATGATCGCTGGAGCGTACTTGCTTGCAATATCAGAAGGCTTTGCGTTCGCAACAAAAGCAGGTCTTGACCCAGAAGTGCTATACAATGCCATCAAAGATGGTTACGCTCAAAGCAATATCATGGCGGTGAAAGCACCTCAAATGATGAAACGTGACTTCACTCCTGGGGCAAGAATTGCAGTACATAGAAAAGATTTGAAAAATGCCTTGCAATTTGCAGATGATTTGGGTATTTCTATTCCGGTGTCTGAATTGGTGGCACAATATATGGACAAGAGCGAAGAAATCGGTGTAATCAATGAAGACCAATGTGCATTGGTGAAAATCTTTGAAGCCGATATGGGTACGGAAGTGAAAGCGGGAAAATAATTGATTTTGAACTTATATGAAGGAGGAAAAAATTATGATTACAACTGGTGAAGGCAAATTTGGCAGAGTCGTTGCGGTTCGTATGGGTCCTGGCGAAGACGTGCTAAAAGGCATCGAGCAAGTATGCAAAGAAAAAGGCATCAAAAATGGGATTATCGTTGAGGGGATTGGTAGCTTGGCAGAAGCGAACTTGTTCAATCCTGTACCAATTCCAGAAAAAAAAGCGGGCTATGGTTATAGTGAGCCAACAAAACTCAGTGGACCAATCGAGCTTGTGAGTATTTCTGGTATGATTTGCCATTCTGATGATGGTGAAATTTTAATCCACGCGCACTACAGCTTGTCTGATGTATATGCAAATGGCCACGGCGGTCACTTGATTGAGGGCAACAAAGTATTGTTGACTGTCGATATCATGATTGCTGAAGTGGAAGGTCTCAAAATGGGTCGTGCATACGATGAAGATTTGGAAGTGTTTATTTTTAGACCAGAAACAATGAAGTAATTTTTCTGATACCACTAACATAAGGTGTAGAAAATAAAGGGAATCTTGCCCTTAATTTGGAAGCTGCGGGCGACCACAGGTCGCCCCTACTCATTGCGTGGAATAGATTGTGTTTGTGTCACGAAGTAGTGTGATTCTTTTTTTGAAAAGTCATTGAATTGCGTGTATTGATTCAATGCTTTTTCAAGCGAATGAATGGAATAGTGAAAAGAGGGCAGTATGGATAAGAATCAAATTTTATTGGTTGCCAATGCAGGTGTCGTATTGGTGCATAACCAAACACGACTTTTAATCGATGGCATCTATAACGACTTGGGTCAAAATTTTACACAATTGCCGAAATGGGCTTGGAATACCATGAAAGCGGGCAAAGGCGAGTTGGGCAATGTAGATTACCTTTTGTTTACGCATTCTCACTACGATCATTACTACAGCCCGTATTTTTTTGAATATATGGAACACAATACAGTCAAAGGACTTGTTTTGCCTGACTTAGACGACACGAATGGACTAGACGAAGCGTGGAAATTGTACGGCGACAAGCACATCGAAATCCCAGAAAATACGAAAGTTGAACTCGAAGAGGGGCTTTTCGTTTCTCGATTTGTCGTGCGACACGTCGGCGAGCAGTTTCATCATCTACCAGTGGCATGTTTTATCGTTGAGATGGACGGAGTGAAGAGTTTATTCATTTCCGACGGTGATTACCATATTGCAGATTATGAGAAAGTAGCGGAGTTGGAATGTGACTATGCGTTTGTGACTTCTGTATTTTTCAATCATAAAAATGGCCGTGAGTTGTTGTGGAATCACATCAAAGCGAAAGAAATCGTGGTCTACCATTTGCCCTCGCCAGAAGATGATAAATTTTCGTATTGCAAAATGGCACAGCGAGACATCAAAAAACATACAAAGGACAATGCAAAAGCAACTCTTTGGAATGAAACAGGGCAAAGGATTACGTGGAATTGAGCTACTAACCAAATATAGCTAAAAATATAAAATCTTTTAAGTCTAAGGTTAGCAAAATTAAAGTTTTGCTCCAGCTTTTTTAAAAGCTGGTGGGGTTTGGGGCAAAGCCCCAAGGTCTTTTCTTTTTAAAAAAATAGAGATACTTAATTAGTGGAACAATAATATAGAAAGGAACAATAATATGATTTACTTAAATTCACCAAGCACAGATCCAAAATTCAACTTGGCACTCGAGCAATACGTATTTGAAGAAATGGATAAAGGGCAAGAATATTTCATGCTTTGGCAAAATGCAAATACGATTGTTGTCGGCAAAAATCAAAATACTTTCGAGGAAATCAACCATAAAAAAGTAGAAGAAAAAGACGTGACAGTCGTGCGTCGTCTCTCTGGTGGCGGAGCGGTATACCACGACATGGGCAACTTGAATTTCACTTTTATTATGGACGCAAAAAATACGAGCGAACTCGATATTCATCTATTTTGCCAACCAGTGGCAGATCTCTTGCAAAAACTCTCTGTACCAGCAGAAGTCAATGGCAGAAATGACATCTTAATCGAGGGGAGAAAATTCTCGGGGAACTCTCAATATTTGAGAAAAGGCAGAGTGATGCACCACGGAACGATTATGTTTGAATCTGACCTTGAAACAGTAGCAGAAGTTTTGAATGTGGCAGGGGAGAAATTCCAATCAAAAGCAACGAAATCAGTGAGAAGTCGTGTCACAAATATCAAGCCATACGTTGGCGATATGACTTTGCCTGAATTTAAGAAGTCACTGATCTCTTATATTTTAGAGGACAAAATCGAGGAATATACCTTGACAGAAGCAGACATCAAACGCATCGAAGAAATCAAAAAAGAACGTTATGAACTCTGGGAGTGGAATTACGGAAAGTCCGCAAATTACGCAATGCAAGAGTCTTGTCGCATTGAAGGGTTTGGCAAAATCGAAGTGAAAATGAATGTGGAAGATGCAAAAATTTCAGAACTTGTCATTTTCGGTGACTTCTTCGGTAGTTTTGATCTTGACGATATTGTAGGTGCTTTGGTTGGTGTAGAACTGAAAGAAGATGAAATCAAAAAAGCACTGCAACCGTTTGATATTGGTAAGTATTTCCATAATTTGGAGGGGGAACAATTCGTGCAAATTTTGCTTGGGAAATATGAAACTGCGTGATGTAATATAAGTGAAAGGTAGGATGGTTTTATGTTCGATTGGTTTAATTTCATAATTTATATGCTTGCAACAACAATGACACCGGGACCAAATAACATCATGTCAATGTCCAATGCAAGCAGAGTTGGACTGAAAAAAGCAATGCCTTTCAATTGTGGGGTATTCACTGGATTTACAATTGTAACCATACTATGTATGATATTTTGCAATTACTTGGCGGAAGTTTTGCCAATCATTAAGACACCGATGCTCTTTATCGGGGCGGGGTATATGCTGTATTTGGCATGGAAAACCGTCAAACGCACGAACCAAATTGAGGAAAAAGAAGCCTCGATTAGTTATAAGATGGGGGTTGTGTTGCAATTTGTCAACCCGAAACTTTACATATTTAGCATCGTGTCTATGGAAGTGTACGTCTTGCCATATTACCAAGGGAATTGGCCAGCACTACTTGGATTTTCTGTAATTATGGCGAGTGCGGGTTCGTTTGCCAATCTCGTTTGGGCAATGGGCGGATCGATGCTGAAAAAACTATTTTCGGAGCATGCAAAAATTGTCAATACAGTGATGGCATTGTTGCTCATTTACTGTGCAGTTTCGTTGTTTAGATAAAAAAAGGCGGTCGCATTTTCGTTGAGATTTGCGACCGCCTTTTTTTATTTTTCGATTGGGAGTTCTTTTGGACTCTCTTTTTCTTTTTCCTTTTCTTCTAGCTTTTTCGTATAAATCGTCAAACCGAGTACAGCACCTAAAATTAAAATGAATCCGAAAAATTCAATCATCGTAAAATGATGCCCGAATATCATGACGGACACGACAACGGCAATGACGGGTTCGACCATACCAATCAAACTCCCCATAAATGAGCCGATGACACTCACTCCTTTTAGGAAAAAAGTAAACGACATCGCAGTGCCGAGGACGACAACACCTGCCATTGCACCAAACGTTGCCAAGTCCCAGTCGATATGTACTTCCCAAAAACGGACAAATGGCGTGAGGGCAATTCCGCCAAGCAACATCCCAAATCCAATTGCAATATTAGAACCGAATTTTTGCAAAAGTCGTCTCGACAATAGGCTAAATGCCGCCACACACCCAGCTGATACCAAAGCCGAGAATAGTCCGAATTGCGACAATACCATGGAGGAAATGTCGCCTTTTGTACTGAGTAAAAATACACCAGTAAAGGCAACGACGATGGCGAGAATCTCCATTGTTTTTGGCATTTTTCTAGTCACGAGTGCGAGATAAATGATGATGACAAGCGGATTTAGGGATTGAATTACCGTTGCCGTTGCGACATTGGAATGTTGTATTGCAATAAAGTAGGTGGCTTGGCACGTCGCAAGCCCCAAACAAGCAAACCAAAACAATTGTATCCTGTCTTTTTTGTCGTGAAAAATCAGAAAAATTTCCTTTGACTGCGAACGTAGTGCAAAGCCGAGCAACAAAATGCCAGCGAGTAGCAAGCGTACATTGACAATCCACATGGGATCGAGATTTTTTTCTACCAAAAGGTACTCACCAAAACAGCCAGCAAGCCCCCAGCAACATGCACCGAAAAAGGTGTATAAAAATGCTTTTTTCTTATCCAATTCAGCTACCTCATTTCTAATTTCCTAACAACTTTTTACACGACCCACTTGCCCATCAGATAGCATCACCTTAATTCCATGTGGGTGTGAAGATGAATTTGTCAAAATTTTTGCGACGGTGCCAGTAGTGAGTGTACCTGTTCTTTGGTCTTTTTTCAAGACGATATCGACTGTTGCACCGATTTTAATTTGATTTTTTTTTGTTCCGTCCATACGAATATCGCAACTCCTTCTACGAAAATACATTCTCATCGCTGTTTAATTCCATTAGTATACCACATGATTTTTCAAAAAACAATACACGATTGAAGAAAAAAGTGACAATACACGGAGTATCATCACTTTTATAGTATACTTTTATTTTTTTATTAAGACTTTTTAAACCTTTTTAAACCTTTTTAAACCTTTTTAAACCTTTTTAAAACTTTTTGCGTGTCAAAAAGTCAGGAATTTTCAAATCGCCATCAAAATCATCTGCTTCTGTAAAACGTCTTTGTTGACGAAGTTCGCCCGATTGATCTTGACCTGCAAATTGCAATTCTTGTTGAGGTGCTGCTTGTTGTTGAGGCTGTTGTTGCTGTTGGGGTGCTTCTGGTTGTTGAGGCACTTCTTCTTTTCTAATTTGTTGTGTAGTCGTTTCACCATCAAGACCTGTTGCAATGACAGTGACAACTACTTCATCTTCTAAATTTTCATTGATTGTAGAACCAAAGATGATATTTGCATCAGGGTCGACTGCTTCACGAATCAACTCTGTTGCTGCATCGACTTCCATCAAAGTCAGATTGTCATCGCCATTGAAGTTGATGAGTACACTGTATGCACCTTCGATTGTTGTCTCAAGTAGAGGGCTTTCAATTGCCATTTTCGCAGCAACTTCAGCTTTATTTTCACCAGTTGCTTGCCCAATACCCATATGTGCAATGCCTTTGTTCGCCATAATTGTACGCACATCAGCAAAGTCTAAGTTGATGACACCAGGTTTGGAAATCAAATCCGCAATCCCTTGGACACCTTGTCTTAGCACTTCATCAGCTTTTTTAAATGCATCGATCATGCTCGTTTTTTTGTCAATGATGCTCAAAAGACGTTGGTTTGGAATGATGACCAATGTATCTACATTTTTTTTCAATTCCGCAATGCCACGTTCTGCATTTTTCATACGTTGTTTGCCTTCAAAATTGAAAGGTTTTGTGACAACACCAACTGTCAAAATGCCCAATTCTTTTGAAATTGCCGCAATACGAGGTGCAGCCCCTGTACCTGTACCACCACCCATTCCTGAAGTGATAAATACCATGTCAGTTTCACGCAACGCTGCTGCGATTTCATCTTTATTTTCATCAACAGATTGTTCACCTACGTCAGGATTTCCACCTGCTCCAAGACCTCTTGTTAATTTTTCACCGATTCTGATTTTTGTCGAAGACATTGCTCTTGTCAAAGCTTGTCCGTCTGTATTGATAGAAATAAATTCTACACCTGTTAAGCCATCTTCGATCATACGATCTACGGCATTATTACCGCCACCGCCAACACCAATTACTTTTATATTTGCCATGCCACTCATTGGAACGTCGATATCATACAAAAAAACCCCTCCTACTATATCATACTTACACATTTAACATACCGTTTGAATTTCATTATACACGATTATTGCACAACTTTCTATAGTAAATAAAAAAAAAATAGGATATTTGGATTAAAATTCAATTAAAACACTGTTTCTTTCCCCGATTGTTCTGTAAAATACGCATAGTGAAATGAAAGAGATAGAATATTTTGTTGTCGAATCTTGAATCATACGATTGTGCTATGATGGATCGATACGCCAAAATCAGAAGTGTATACTAAAATGGAATGAAGGAGAGAAAAATGATACGATTTGAATGTGATTACGCTGAGGGCATGCACCCTAAAATTTTACAAGCATTAGCCGATACAAATACAGCCCAAACGGCAGGGTATGGCAACGACATCTATTCTGAGGAAGCGAAAAAAAGGATACTCAAATTGTGTGACTGCAAAGAAGCGGAAGTCCATCTGATTGCTGGAGGTACGCAAACGAATTTAATTGTCATTTCTTCCATACTTCGACCGCACCAAGGTGTCATTTCGAGCAAACATGGACATATCGCCACGCACGAAACGGGAGCCATTGAAGCCAGCGGTCATAAAGTCCTTGAAGTGGAGAACTATGACGGCAAAATTACCGCTACACAAATCGAAGAAGTATACAATATACATTGGAACGATGAAAACCACGAACATACCGTGCAACCGGGTATGGTCTATCTTTCCTATCCGACAGAGCATGGCACAATTTACAGCAAGGATGAGTTGAAAGCAATTTATGAGGTGTGTCAAAAATTGCAATTGCCACTGTTCATTGATGGAGCAAGGCTTGGTTTTGCACTTGCCACCAAGCAAGCCGACATGACACTGAAAGAACTTTCGACGATGTGCGATATCTTTTATATTGGTGGCACGAAAGTAGGGGCGATGTTTGGTGAAGCCGTTGTAATTACGAAAAAAATGTACCAAAAAGATTTCCGCTACTTCATCAAACAAAGAGGTGCTTTGCTTGCAAAAGGGCGGTTTTTGGGTGTGCAATTCATGACACTTTTTGATGAGGATAACCTCTATTTTGAAATTTCAAAAAATGCAATTGAGCGAGCAGAGGAACTGAAAAAAGCGTTTGTGGAGTGCGGATTTTCGTTTATGTTTGACTCGCCAACGAATATGATTTTTCCGATTTTACCAAATGAAATGGTAGAAGAATTGCGGAAAAAGTATGCATTTTTTACGTGGTGCAAAGTCGATGCGACACACCAAGCAGTACGCATTTGCACAAGCTTTGCGACGACAAAAGAACAAGTCGTTGTATTTGCAAAAGATATTATGTCGTACAAAAAATAAAATAAGAGAAAGCCCGGTATATTACGCTATACGGGGCTTTCTCCATTTTTTAGATGTTTAGTTACATCTCATCAAGGAAAATTTGATTATCCTTGGTTTTTTTGAGCCATAGATTTTTCTTGGGCTTCGATCATTTTTTTCACCATATAGCCACCAACGTAGCCATTTTGAGCTGATGTCAAATCGCCATTGTATCCTTTTTTAAGTGGTACGCCGATTTCACTTGCCACTTCATATTTGAATTGCTCCATTGCTGCTTTTGCCTCTGGTACATTGATTTTATTACTTGTGTTATTAGTTCCGCTCATAGTGTGTTACCTCCTAAATGTTTGTTTGAATTTGATTTTTGAGATTGTGTTGCTTTGTGGTACATAGATAGTATGACACGAGAAAATCAAATTATGTTAGGAACATTTTGGAATTGTATGAGGTTGGTTAGTTTTTAGTTGTTTCTATAAATGAATTTAAATTGAAAATTATCGTTTTATTGAGACGGGCGACCACAGGTCGCCCCTACAAAAAGCTTAAAATATCAATGCGTAGGGGCGTACCTTTGGTCGCCCGTTGACATGTTCACCACCTTATTTTAGGAAACATTTAATCGGGGAGCGATACAATGTATTTTAGCTTTCAGTAGTTTCCAATAAATCAAATGAAAATGGAAGCAAATCTTTCAAGACGTATTCTCTGTAATCTGATTCTGTCCGCACCAAAATAATTTTGAACGTTTTCGGATCGCAAAATTCAGTCATAACTTGTAAGCAGACACCACATGGCGGACAAAATTCTTTTTCTTCATCCGTTGCACCTTTCAAACCACCAGTGACAGCAATGGCTTCAAATTCCAAAACACCTTCAGAAACGGCTTTGAAAATGGCAGTACGCTCGGCACAATTCGTAGGGGAATATGCCATGTTTTCGATGTTACAACCCTTGTAAATCGTTCCATTTTTGGCAAGCAATGCCGCCCCAACTTGAAAATTGGAGTATGGAGAGTACGATAATTTTTGGGCCTCGATTGCTTTTTTGACGAGATTTTCCATAAATATACACACCTTTCTTCTATAGTATAGAGAATTAGTATAGTGAATTGAAATTAAAAGTATTCATAACTGAACCAATCATGGCATAAATCTCCTTTTAGCATTGTCATTTTTCAATCTCTAATTTTCTATTTTATTTCTTAACATTTTTTTGCCATCTAGCCTTGAATTTTGCAATGTCCTCGTCAGTATAAAAATGCTTTACGTAAGGCTCGTTGTAGCACGAGTCGAAAAAGTCCTGTGTGAACTCAAGCTCTTCTTGTGCTTGCTTGTAGGAGTTTGCCACCCATTTGTCGGCCGCAACGTTCCCCATCGTCCATTCCGTGAAGGTGTTCCCCC
>JAWXUZ010000078.1:0-11839 GCA_044425835.1 Bacillota bacterium
ACCCAAATATCAACAATTGTGTATAAAATTTGTTGTATAAACACGAATAAAAGAATAGTTATTTTTTTTGCTCGATACTATCGGGTTTATTTTTGTGCAATTTATTGAGTCGTTATCGTTTACCATTTTTATTTTTGTATGAAAATAGCAATGTGCCCAAAAGTTACTGATTTTAATTTGCATTTTGCGGAAACTCAAGTCAATTCTTTATACAACATAATATGTGTTTCGTTCATTTATTGAACATTAAAAATTTTCCTACTCCGCAGCCTGCAGCATATTCTCAATAAATATCACATACCCTCTCGTCGGTTCATTCACAAACACATGCGTCACCGCTCCTACAATCTTCCCATTTTGCAAAATCGGACTTCCGCTCAGGATTGTGTCAAGTAATGTACAAACATTTTAATAAAATAAATTTCTAAAATAAATCTGAATGACTTCCAAGTCTATACAACACAAGCGTTAAAATATCATTCTTAGTGGTATAGATCAAAAGCCAATCGGGTTCTATGTGGCATTCTCGATATCCAGAATACTTTCCAATCAGGGCATGGTCTTTGTAATGTAGAGATAGACTTTCTTGATTTGCCAATTGCTCAATTACATCAAATAACTCGTCGATTGGCTTGTTTTGTTTCTTCGCTAGTTTCAAGTCTTTTTTAAATTGTGATGTAAATTTAATATCTAATTTCATACTTCCAAAGCCTCTCTTAAAGAAGAAATATCGTTATATGCTGTGACAGTTTTATCATAAGCAATGCGATCGCCTTCTGCGAATGCGTCTATAGTTGTTTGATTTGGCACAACTCGACGAATCTCAAACGGGATTTTATTTTCTCTGATTGCCTGCTTTAAGAAGATATTGATTGCGGTAGTCATGTTCATTCCGAGATCTGAAAAAAGTTCTTCTGCCTGTTTTTTAACGGTTTCGTCCATTCTGATATTCATATTTGCCATACGTACACCTCCATTTTAATTTGTATTATAAATATAATCAGTATAGTACAATATGTACCTATTGTCAATCCACTGTATATATTATTTTCGGAGATTGCCTTTAGAAAACATGCAAGTCCACACTTCATTTTTACAAACTGGTTCAACGATTCTTTATATGTAGCATTTAGGGAACAATCCAATTCTGCTCCCTAAATGTATTTTTATCGTATGGTTTTTACATTTTCTTACTCCGCTGCTTGCAGCATATTCTCAATAAATATCCCATATCCTCTTGTTGGTTCATTCACAAACACATGCGTCACCGCTCCTACAATCTTCCCATTTTGCAAAATCGGACTTCCGCTCATTCCCTGCACAATACCGCCCGTCTTTGCAATCAACTCTTCATCTGTCACTTCCAATTTAATTTCTTTTCCTTCCGTTCCATTGAGATTTAAAATCTCCACATCATACGATTTGATTTCTTCTCCCTCAATGTTAGAAAGTATCGTAGCAGCTCCCAACTCCACTTCTTGTTTCGTCGCCACTTTCATAGGCATTTTTCCAAAAGCAAGATTAGAATCCATCGTGCCATAAATACCAAGCGGTGTATTTTTTTCGACTGTGCCAATCGTCTCATTATGAGAAACCGATCCTGTAAGCTCCCCTGGTGTACCTTTTTCCCCACGTACAATTTCTGTTAAATTCGATCCAATGAGCGACCCTTCTTTCATCGGCATCAAGTCTCCAGTATCGACATCGAAAATGCCATGTCCCAACGCTCCAAATCCCTCTGTTTTCGGATCATAGTACGTGATGGTACCAATACCTTGAATGCTATCTCGTACCCATATCCCAACTTTGTAGACTTCCTCGAGTGCTCCATACACTGGTTGCAACTCCACTCTCGTTTGCACGTCATTGCGGACGAGCAAAAGATCAATCGCCTCGCCCTCACTTTCCAGTACGACTTTCTGGAACGCTTCCTTATTAATGAGTGGCACACCATTGGCTTCAAGGAGCAAATCGCCTACTTTGACGACACCTTTTGCTGGTTCGACAACTGGTGTTTCGCTGTCATCAATTGCAACTTGTCCTGTGCCAAGCACCAAAAGTCCGTCTGTATCGAGTGTGATTCCAACGGAATACCCTATAGGAATCAGCTCTTTTTCTTCCATTACTCGAGCAGATACTGTTTTGATTGGCAAAGAATTGCATAGATAAAACGTGATGTCCGCTTCGCCAATTGCAACTGGTTCGGCGGTAATCGTCGTGCCAAGGTCGAGCGAAAATGCATCGGCAAGAGATGCCGTCTCCACCTGTATCACACCTATACTTTCTTCGTCCGTTTTTGCTGATATTGGCAATTTTGACGAAATTTCTGTGATTTGACCCTCCACCAAGAGCAAATCATTTGGTAAGAAATACTTGAGCGAATGCATTGCAAATATGGGCAAAATAACTGCAAATACAAACATGCAAAAGCAATATCTAAAATGAATCTTTTTCCACAAAATGTCACCTCCATGTGGTCGTCGATTTTTGTTATGAATTTTGGCAACTGTAATTTTCATTTCACAGTTGCTTATCATAATGTGGGCAAAAATCGAAAAAGCTATACAGGTGAATAATTGTCAGACGGAAATTAGATTCGCTGAAATTGCTTGACATTGCAACGATCTTCACTTATGATAAAAATAATTTCACATAACATAATCTCAAATTTTTAAAAATTGCCATTTTAAAAAAAGACCTTGACTTTGGGCTGTAAAATTTTATTTCTACTATATAAATACATACAAGTCTCTATATTTTTGGCAATATTGAATTGAGATCAATCATATTTTTATGAAAAAGGAGCTGAAAATAATGGAAGTTATAACCAACAAAGAAGAATTTATCAAACGTTCCACAGATTATTTCAAGCAAGGACTCAATTGTGCCGAATGTGTCATGCAAACGTACTTAGACACGGGGGAATCGAATTTAGATCCTACGGTGATGGCACTCGTATCAGGCTTTGGCGGTGGCATCGGCAAGACGAGTCACAATACGTGTGGTGCCTTGCTCGGTGCCTGCGTTGCACTTGGGGAATTAAAAGGACGGCAAAATCCATTTGCACTCGAAACACCAAAAGAACGCATCATGGAACTCAATGGAGAAATTTATCCGAATTTTGCAACGCTATCGAATCGTTTTGAGGAAGTATTTACGACGACGATTTGCCATGAAATGTGCAAAGGATACATTGACCATGAGGGTGTGGAAAGAAAGAGAAATTGCAAAAAAGCCATTGCTGTTGCGGCTGAAATCTTGGCTGATTTTATTTATGAGTGATTGCTTAAAAAACTATTTACTTTAGTGTAGTAGTGTGTTATTATAATAAATGGGTAAAGGAATTATGAATTTCATATGCGTTTTAGTTTTAGTTGAAATTTCAATTCCTTTACATAAAAAAGAAAAGGGAAGAATAAAAAAGAAAAGAGGAAAACAAATGAAAAAAATTTTAGGAATGGCACTGGCAACGGTGCTTGGGCTTGGGACTTTGGCAGGTTGCGGAAGCAGTAGCACTACAACAACCACAACTACGGACGCACAAGCCACACAAGAAGCCGCACCCGCACCAGAAACAGTCGTGACCACTGAACCAGAACCAGACCGTTCTCAGCTGATTGTAGGGTTTGACGCTGCGTACCCTCCATACGGTTTCGTTGATGATTCAGGGGAATACGTTGGCTTTGACCTCGATTTGGCTGCCGAAGTTTGCGAAAGACTCGGTTGGGAACTCATCAAACAACCAATCGATTGGGCAGCAAAAGACATGGAACTCAACAGCGGTGCAATCGATGTCATCTGGAACGGATTTACAATGACAGGTCGTGAACCATTTTACACCTTCTCTGAACCATACGTAGACAACAGCATTGTATTTGTGACAAGAGCAGAGGACGGATTCAAAACAAAAGCAGACTTGGCAGGCACAATCGTTATGACACAAACAGATTCTTCTGCATATACTGCTTTGGTCGAAAACGAAAACAATACTGAATTGTATGAAAGTTTTACAGCCCTTGAGTTGACACCTGATTACAACACCGCATTTATGAGTTTGGAATCAGGGGCAATCGATGCCATTGCAGTCGATATCGGTGTGGCACAATACCAACTCACTTCTCGTCAAAATGATGTATTTACAGTGATGGACGAACCACTATCTAAGGAAGAATATGCAATTGGCTTCCGTCTTGGCGAAACTGGTTTGAGAGACCAAGTGCAAAATGCATTGTATGAGATGTTAGCTGATGGTACTTTTGATAGTATTGTTGCAAATTATGCGGATTACAACTTAGACCAAATGGTGTCTTTGGAATTGCCTGAGGGCAATGCCGTTGCAACTGATGATACAGAAGAAACTGCTCTTGTAGAAGACGACAGAGAAATTTTCATTGTCGGTTTTGATGCAGCGTATCCTCCTTACGGTTTTGTTGATGATTCTGGGGAATACGTAGGTTTTGACCTCGACTTGGCAGCAGAAGTTTGTAGCCGTCGTGGTTGGGAACTCATCAAACAACCAATCGATTGGTCAGCAAAAGACATGGAACTCAACAGTGGTGCAATTGATGCGATCTGGAACGGATTTACGATGACTGGTCGTGAGCCATTTTACACTTTCTCTGACCCATATGTAGACAACAGCATTGTATTTGTAACGAGATCCGAAGACAATTTGGCGACAAAAGCTGATTTGGCGGGCAAAGTTGTCATGACACAGACAGACTCTTCAGCGTACACTGCTCTCGTTGAAAACGATGACAATGCAGATTTGTATGCAAGCCTTGCGGCTCTTGAGTTGACACCTGATTATAATACAGCGTTTATGAGCCTTGAATCTGGGGCAATCGATGCCATTGCAGTCGATATCGGTGTGGCACAATATCAACTCACTTCTCGTCAAAATGATGTATTTACGATGATGGAAGAACCACTTTCCAAAGAAGAATATGCAGTCGGTTTCCGTTTGGACGACACACTCTTAAGAGACCAAGTGCAAGAAACACTTTATGAAATGGTAGACGATGGCACATTCGATTCGATTGTGGCAAATTATGCGGACTACAATTTAGACCAAATGATTTCTTTAGGAAGATAATGAGATACCAACTAAATATTTCATTTTGAAAACAAAGAAAAGACCTTGGGGCTTTGCCCCAAACCCTCACCGCTGAAGAATACAGCGGCTGCGTAGCAGTTTTGCGTAGCAAAATGAGTTGACCCCCACCACCAAACACCTTTGAAAAAAGTGGAAGCTAGGCTTTGCGAACAAAAACTTTATTTTTGTTCGCCTAAGTACTTACAAAATATTATCTTTTTGGGCAATATTTAATTAGGCGAGTAATATATCAATTAGTAAAAATCGCTCCATGCGTGTCTCCATAGGCACGCATACTACAAATTCTAGTTTGCATCTTTAAATCACACAAAAGACAGCAAAACTAGAATTTGTATGCGGTGATTCCATGATTCATTTTTGTATATCGTCAAATCCAATTTGGAAATATACAAAAGTAAACCATCGAAAAACCACCAACGAAAGGACGGTATCCCGTATGGAAGTAGCTGAATATCTAAATATCGCAAAACAACTCGCAGAGGGCATGAGTTCCACGCTCACCATTTTCGTTTCGACGCTCATTTTTTCAATGCCACTCGGTCTTGTCATTGCATTTGGTCGCATGTCAAAATTCGCTCCCCTACAATGGTTGATGCGAATCTACATTTCCATTGTGCGTGGCACACCGCTGATGTTACAATTGCTCGTGGTGTATTTTGCACCGTATTATTTATTTGGCATTCGCTTGACGACTGGATACCGCTTGACTGCCGTTTTGATCGGCTTTGCCTTCAACTACGCTGCCTATTTCGCTGAAATTTACCGTGCTGGGATTGAGTCCATTCCCGTAGGGCAATACGAAGCGGCAACGGTACTCGGCTACAATCGTGTTCAAATTTTCATACGCATTGTCTTTCCGCAAATGGTCAAACGCATACTGCCTCCTGTGACGAATGAAGTCATTACTTTGGTCAAAGATACGGCGATGGCATACGCTTTGAGTTACGCTGAAATGTTCACGCTTGCCAAACAAATTTCTGCTGCCAAAACAAGCATTGCTCCACTATTTATGGCAGGGGTATTTTACTTTGTTTTCAATGCCATCGTTGCCTATGTCATGGAACGTGCTGAAAAATCAATGAGTTACTATCGATAAGTCGGAGCGGAGGAAAGCTTATGAAATTACTAGAAATCAATCACTGTGTCAAAAGTTTCGGCGACAACCAAGTACTAAAAGACATTTCTGTATCGATAGAAGAAGGCCAAGTCGTTTCCATTATAGGACCATCGGGTTCTGGAAAATCGACGTTGCTTCGCTGTGCCACTTTGCTAGAAACCATGGACGGTGGCGACTTAATCTACGTGGGCGACTACGCCGGCAAACATAGTGAAGCTACAGGAAAAACACGGTATGCCACTGTAGAAGAATTGCGAAAAATCAAGCAACATTTCGGCTTGGTATTCCAAAACTTCAATCTATTTCCGCATTATTCTGTCTGGAAAAATATCACGGAACCACCAATCTTAATTGGCGGACGAGACAAAAAAGAAGTCCACAAGGATTGCGAAGCACTACTTGAAAAAATGGGTCTTTCTGATAAAAAAGAGGCGTATCCATTTCAGCTTTCAGGCGGACAACAACAACGTGTTTCCATTGCGAGAGCCTTAGCTATGAAACCGAAAATCCTATTTTTTGACGAACCCACATCAGCACTCGACCCAGAGCTGACAGGTGAAATTTTGAAAGTGTTGAAAGACTTGGCAAGCGAAAAAATGACGATGGTCATTGTGACACACGAAATGTCCTTTGCCCGAGATGTCTCCGACCACATTATTTTCATGGACGGCGGTGTCGTCGTCGAAGAGGGTTCGCCAAAGCAAATCATCGAAGCCCCTAAAGAAGAGAGGACGAAACAATTCCTCGGAAAATTCAATCAGTAAGGAAGTTAAAATCTATGAAAACAGTTGCAAGCCATGCCTTAGGCTGTAAAGTCAATCAATATGAAAGCGAAGCCATCGGCAAGACGTTTGCCGATCGTGGCTATGATGTCGTCAATGTCAATGAAGTTGCCGATGTTTACGTCATCAATACGTGTACGGTCACGAATTTTGGCGACAAAAAATCTCGTCAACTCATTCGCAAAGTGAAACGTCAAAATGAAAATGCAATTGTCGTTGTCGTCGGTTGCTACGCACAAGTTGCCCCTGAGGAAATTATGAAAATTGACGGTGTCAATCTCGTTGTCGGCACGAAGGAAAAATCGAATATTGTCGATATGGTGGCAAACTATTCCCTAGAAAATGGAATAGAAAATCACGTAGTGGATATCATGAAAGAAAAGGAATTTGAGCCACTTGCAATCGGCGATTTGAAACACCGCACGAGAGCATACGTCAAAATTCAAGATGGTTGCAATCAATTTTGTTCGTATTGCATCATTCCTTATGCCCGTGGCCCCATTCGTAGCCGTGACCCAAAAGACATTGTAGAAGAAGTCACTCGCCTAGGAGAAAATGGCTTTCTCGAAATCGTCTTGACAGGCATTCACGTAGCGAGTTATGGCAAAGACCGTGACGACATTACCTTCCTTGAAATACTCGAAAAAGTCCACGCCGTCGACTCTATTCGGCGAATTCGCTTAAGCTCAATCGAACCCAATGTCGTGACGGCGGAATTTATTTCTTTGCTCAAGCGATTGCCTAAAATTTGTCCGCATTTTCATTTGTCGTTGCAAAGTGGTTGTGATGCCACGCTGTCACGCATGAATCGAAAATATACGACGGCACAATACAAACTTGCTGTCGAAAAACTAAAAGAAGCTTTGCCAAATGTGGCACTGACGACAGATATTATCGTGGGCTTTCCAGGAGAAACAGACGAGGAGTTTGAAATCACAAAAAACTTTGCCAAAGACATTGGTTTTTTGCAGATTCACGTATTCCCTTTTTCGGCAAAAAAAGGCACGAGGGCAGCCGCTTTTCCTGACCCTGTAGCTGATGGTACAAAAACTGCCAGAGCGAAAGTACTTCAAGCAATTGCTGACCAGTTGCAAGAAGATTTCATAAAATCACAATGGGACAATTCACTTTCCGTACTTGTGGAGCGTGAAGTTGCCGAAGGACTTTACGAGGGGCATACAGAGAACTATATTTCTGTGAGAATTGCTTCAGAAATGAATATAAAAAATGAAATAATTGCAGTCAAATTAGACAAAATGCACAATAGTACCATTTTTGTGAAAAAAATATGATTTTCTCACATAATAATAGTTGCAATCCCTCTCACTTTGTATTATGATATAAGGAGAGTAAAAATTTGAGTCCGTGGATTAGGAAAAGATAAGGAGTGAAACAATATGAACAACATCAATGAAACGCAATATTTCGGTAGACTCGACAAAGAACCAGAAAACGAAGCCAAAAAACTCCTTATGGCAGTCAGTTCCGCACTGAAAGAAAAAGGATACAACCCAGTCAATCAAATCGTTGGGTACATTTTGTCAGGCGACCCTACGTATATTACGAGCAATTCCAATGCCCGTGTGATGATTCGCAAATTAGAGCGTGATGAATTATTAGAAGAATTGGTGAAAGATTACCTCACACGCAACGAAGAACAAATGTAATTTTATCAACGCTTGTAGTGATGTATTGGTAGGGAGAGGTTCTCTACTGCCAATCAATAGAACAATATATCTGTAGGGGAGGGGTTCCACCCCCTCCCGAAAATAAATAGAACATTTTAGAAAAGAGGTAACACGTGCGAATTTTAGGACTCGACTTTGGCGACAAAACCATCGGCGTAGCAGTCAGCGATCCCTTTGGTTGGACGGCACAAGGTCTTTGTGTCATTCCACGAGAAAATCCAAATGCCTTTAAAAAACCGATGAACGAATTATCAACTATCATTACAGAAAAGGAAGTCGAAACGATTGTTTTGGGCTTTCCAAAAAACATGGACAATACAGAGGGCAGTCGTTGTGCAAAAACAGAGGATTTCGCAGAAAGAATCCGTAAGAGATTCCCGAAAATCCCAGTCATTTTATGGGACGAAAGACTCAGTACTGTGGCGGCGAATCGCACTTTAATGGAAGGGAATCTAAGCCGTATGGAGAGAAAAAGCGTCATTGACAAAATGGCGGCTGTCCATATTTTACAAGGCTATTTAGATAAATTAGCAAACGAGAAAAAAGAACAGTAAACGAATGGAGGAAAGGACATGCCAGAACCTTTCGATGATTTAGACGAAATTGAATATGAAGTCGTTACCATGCTAGATGATGATGGTGAGGAAATTGAATTTTCTATTATCGATAATGTAACAAGCGGAAGCGATCGCTATTTGTTGGTGGTCGAGACGGAAGCCTTAGACGATGACGATGACGATGACGCATCGTACGCTTTGATTTTGAAGGAAATTTCTATCAATTCAGACGATGTGACGTACGATTTGTTAGAAGAAGATGCAGAGTTTGATCGCATTGCAGAGTTGTTTGCCAAAAAAGGCGATGAATACGAAGTGCAAATCGACTAAGCACAATGATTTTGACGGGACAGAGGACACTCTATTTTATAGAAGAAACTCTTTTTCAATATAGTGAAATGAAGGGCATTTCTAAAACTTATGGCACACAATATTACCGAAGCATTTCTTGTCAAATCAAAAAATGTACTCGAAAGTATTGAACTTTGGTCATTGGAAATCCCCTCGAAGTATTCCCCTATGGAAATGAATTTCTACCAATCATTATGGCGAAATATGTTTGATGGAGATTCAATCAATTTTTATGGTGGCATACTTTACGTTAGTTTTTAGCAAATTTGCCCAAATCAAAGGGTTTATTTTTTGTGCTATTTTTCACTATAATATACTTTAATAACGTAACTATCAATCATTAAAATTAAATTTAGGAGGTGTTGTTTTTTGGTAGTAAAAAAACCAAAATCCAGAGCAAAATTGAAAGTCGTTGCTTTGGGCGGATTAGATGAAATCGGAAAAAATATGACGGCAGTAGAGTATGGTGAAAATATCATCATCATCGACTGTGGTTTTGGTTTTCCTGAAGATGATATGTTGGGGATTGACCTTGTCATTCCAGACATTACGTATCTTGCAAAAAATATAGAAAAAGTCAAAGGCATCGTATTGACACATGGACACGAGGATCATATCGGTGCATTGCCATACGTCTTGAAAGAGATGAATGTACCTGTTTTTGGGACACGTCTCACACTCGGACTATTGCAAAATAAATTGAAAGAGCATAAAATACTCGATAAGGTGAAACTCCATACAGTCGTACCTGGGGAACAAATCAAGCTAGGGCCTATGACAGTGGAATTCATTCATACAAACCATTCCATTGCGGACACTGTGGCACTTGCCATTCATACACCAGTCGGTGTTGTCGTGCATACAGGCGATTTCAAAGTCGACTATACACCAATTGATGGTGATGTCATTGACTTACAAAAATTTGCTGAACTGGGCAAAGAAGGTGTGTTGTTGCTCCTAAGTGATAGCACAAACGCAGAACGCAAAGGCTTTACCATTTCTGAAAAAAATGTCGGGAAGATGTTTGAAAAAATATTCGACGATTCGCCAAAAAATCGGATCATGGTTGCTACGTTCTCGTCAAATATCCATCGAATTCAACAAATTATCGATGCTTCCGCCAAGCACGATAGAAAAGTCGTAATCAGCGGTCGGAGTATGGTCAACGCTGTCAAAATTGCTTCGGAGCTTGGGTACTTGCACGTACCGCCACGCATTTTGATTGAAATCGGCGAAATCAAAAATTACAAAGATGAGCAAGTCACCATCGTAACAACTGGTAGCCAAGGCGAATCGATGTCGGCCCTTTCTCGCATTGCCAGTGGCGATCATAGACAAATTGCCATTCGCCCTGATGACAAAATCATCATTAGTGCCTCGGCAATTCCTGGAAATGAAAAGAGTGTCACTCGTGTAATCAATGCGTTGCTCAAACGTGGGGCAGACGTCATTTATGGCGATATCGAAGACATTCATGTTTCTGGTCATGCTAGACAGGAAGAATTGAAATTGATGTTGGCACTTGTAAAACCGAAGTATTTCATGCCTGTTCACGGTGAATTTTTACACCTTTCGGCACATAGAGATTTGGCAATTACTATGGGTATGGAAAAGAAAAATATTTTCGTAATGAACATCGGCGAAGTCCTTGAAATTACGAAAAATGAAGCGAAACTCAACGGTACTGTACCAACAGGTCAAATTATGGTCGATGGACTCGGTGTCGGCGACGTTGGAAATATCGTCTTGCGTGACAGAAAACACTTATCCGAAGATGGTCTCATCGTCGTTGTTGTGGCTATGGAGCGTGCAACAGGTCAAGTTGTGTCAGGTCCTGACATCATCTCTCGTGGATTCGTCTACGTCAGAGCGGCAGAGGATTTGATGGGCGAAGCCAAAGGTGTCATCAACAAAGCCTTAGATGTATGCGAAGACAATCACGTTACAAACTGGAACCAAGTCAAAAATGAAGTCAGAGATGCACTGAAAAGTTTCATCTGGCAAAAAACAAAAAGAAGCCCTATGATTTTACCAATTATCATCGAGGGATAAATCACAAATGCGAATCACTCCACGGAAAATATACTTTGTAGCTGTTTGTCAAATATTGGGGTGGGATTGTTTTCAATCCCATCCTTTTGTAGTTGTAAGTAAAATACGATTCCGAAATCTTTTGAAATTTTTTACGCCATATGACACTCGTTTGAGTACTTTAATTTTATTATTAA
>JAWXUZ010000079.1:0-11611 GCA_044425835.1 Bacillota bacterium
AACTCACTTTGCTACGCAAAGTCAGCTACGCTGACCGCCTGTCTTGGCGGTGAGGAAGCACCTACGTTTTTTGTGAATATTGACGAAAAAATTCTCTCGAAAATCTAACGACCATAATTAATCAGTGATTCCCTAAAGTAGAACTTATTTTCTCTACTTGCTAGGGGTTCGATGTATTGGCTTATGGCATAACAGAAAGGGCATGGTGACGTTATGAAAAGGGTAATGAAATTCGTAAAATGATACCGTCCCCAAAAAGTCAGACTAATCTTTTTAATCTTTTTAATCTTTTCAAGCTTTTAAAAGTCTAACCTTTGGGGACGTTTTTGTCGTTTTGAAACGTAGATTTTGCCCTATTCGATTGTCACTTTGAATCCCCCATAAATCAGTAATTCCTTTGTTTTATTTTATTCTATTTCATTGCATCTCTTCTTCTAAAAAATCACGTTCCCACTCTATTTTTTCGCCAATTTCGTCGACCACAACCCCTTGGGCAATCCCCCTCACACAGTCCAGATACGTCTCATACGTATAATTCACGGACTCCACAATGCCTTGTTTCGTCAAGCCAACTTCTAGCACACTACGCAATTTTTCCTCTAGCAATATTTTCGCTTCCGCTTCCGTCCTTGTATGCGTTTCTACTATATAAGGGATATATTCTTCTGTAATGATTGCAATGCCAAACGAAAATTCACCGAGTGCGAGTTCTTGTTCTTTCACAACTTCCACTTCAAATAAATCAGTGAGTGTAGGCTGGACAAAATCAATCCGCAAGTCGCCAATCCGCACCGCTGTATTCGTCGTATTTTCGTTTGTATAGACTTTTTCTTCATAAGAAAGAGGCATTTCCTCTTGGAGTGTCCGCCACATTTTCGCATAGACTTCCCCATCTGCCGATACGTATTCGATTTGTTGCTCGCTCCCCTCTTCACCCATTATAATTTCATTGCCGATGACGACATCATTTTTCGAGACGACATCGCCAATTGCCACCAGTGGTGTGCCACGATTGACGACTACTTTTGTGATGACGCCCTCTGACGTTGCCACGATTTCCGTCAATGTTTCTTTGTCGACGAGTTCGGGTTGTACGATCGTTTCTGCGACTTTGATATGGACGTTCGTACCTTCTAGGGCAATGCTCACCCACGACAATTCAGGGAAGGACAGCAAGAGTCGCCTTGCCACGTCGTCTTGGTCGATGGTTTTTTTGCGTTTCCCAGAAGAGATGTCGTACTCCGCACAAAATGCGAGTAAGTCTTCCGTGGAAACCCTTGTATTGCCCGTGACTTCCACGCTCCAAATGAGTGTTGACAGTAAGTAAAGACCCAGCATAAAGCTGAAAAAGCCGTAGACCAGAAGTTCTCTGCCCTTTGATTTTTTCGCCACAGCAGGCAAGCCACGTTCTTCTAAAATTTCGACGTGGCAGTGTGTTTTTTCCATGCAATACTCGATGAGTGGCAAAGCGTCCTTGCTTGTTTTCAGGGTAATTTCTCTGCCGTTTCTTTGTACGTGCCATAAGTATACACCTTTATACGAGAGCATATTCATAAAGCGTTCACCACCGTAACCTGTAATGCGGAGGACGAGATACCCACGCAATTGGTGCCAAGCTGACATTGAGAAAAACAAAGAGATCACCTCATTATGTTAGGAATAAAATCGAGTCGATTGTGCCGTGGACGATGAGAATATCGCCGCCGAGTTGTTTCAGTGAAAGCGTTGTGCCAGTCAGTTCCATTGTGCCGATTTTCGTTGCAATGCGGATACAATTTTCGCTGTAAAGGAGAATGCCTTTGTGATTTTCTATGGAGAGTTCTTCTCTGCCTAAGAGTGTGACCAAGGGCAATTGCAGTACGACTTCTTTTGGCAGAGCGAGTGAGTTGGCAATTGTTTTCTTGAAATTCAAAAAATGCACCTCCTTTGTTGGTGTGGGAAGAGGGAGAAAAAAGAGAGAAAGACCTTGGGACTCCGTCCCAAACCCTCACCGCCATGAAAGGCGGCGGCGTAGCCGCTTTGCGTAGCAAAGTGAGTTGACCCCTGCCACTTTTTGAAAAAAGTGGACAAAAACTTTATATTGGTTCGCCTGAATAATTGAAAATTACATAGTTTTTGTAGGAAGAACTGACCCTGTGGTCGCCCGCTTGCATTTTCATATCAATATGTAGGGGCGACCTGTGGTCGCCCGCTTGCATTTTCGCAACCCTGTTTTAGGAAACACTTAATTGAGAGACCAATACCACAATATCAACTCAATATCCCACCTACATCCCCAAAATCGACATCATCTGCTCGAGCTGTTTCCGCTCCCCATCTTTCAACGTCGCTGCCACCGCAGCCAACAATGCTTTCTGCTCCTCTTGTCCTAGTTGTCCGCCCTCGGACATTTTTTCTGCATAAGAAATCATCACGTCAAGCCGTTCTAGCCCTGACTTTCCTTGGCAATCTTTCGCCGCTTGCCGAATGAGTTTGAGTCGTTCTTCGCTCAACCCTTGTACTTCTTTCGTAAAAAAAGCATCGTCCATAGTATTTGCCTCCTATTCTGCACTTTCTCGCATAGAGAAAATATCTTTCATCTGTACCATTTTCATCATCTGGGAAAGTTGATCCCTCTCGCCATCTTGCAAAAACGGCTGTATCGCTTGGAGCATTTGCATTCTTCTCTCCGCTGGATTTTCCACTTTTTCCCTTGCTTCCATAATGACATCTTCCTCACGTTGCCCCATGACCCGCTGAATTTCAAATACTTTTGACATCATCAGCATATGTTTTTGAAATGGTGCATCTATGTATGGAAGTGCTGCGTATAACATATGTTCTATGCCCTTATTTTGCCGTGGCATAGCAAGGTTTGGTGCTTGCGAATCTGACGGTGCTTGTGGGCTTCTAAATAATTTTGACATGCGTTGCATACGCTCCATCATGGCTTCTGTATCGCCATTTTGCCCACCCAACAATTGACCCAACAAAGCTTGTTGTGAGTTGAATCTATCTGGTTCTTTTTGTTGATTTTCGCTCATTGTGTGTCACCTCCTTCGTTTCTCATACGACTATATGCAAAAATTTGAGAAACATACCTTTCCATAGCAAAACAGAAAATAGAAAATAATACCGTCTCACAATGAAATTTATACATAATCACAAATTTTCATCAGAAAATCACTTGGGCTAACAAAATAATATAGCAAAATCACGAATAAATCACACAGAAATTATATGATTTGTCTCATTTTTACAGATTCGAGAATCCACCAAGGAATCACCCCTGTATTTTTTTGCAATTCTAAGTGCAATTCCCACCGAAAAATGGTATAATGATAGCACTTGAATTATGAGAAAAGGAGAAAAATTTATGATATCAGCACATGGCGTCAGCCTGCAATACGGCGGCAGAGTATTATTCAATGATGTAAACATCAATTTCACAAAAGGCAATTGTTACGGTTTGATCGGAGCAAATGGTGCCGGAAAATCAACATTTCTAAAAATTTTATCAGGAGACATTGAGCCAAACAAAGGCTCCGTTTCCATCACCCCGGGCGAGAGAATGGCAGTCCTTCAACAAGATCACTTCTTATTTGATGAGCATACAGTCGTAAAAACTGTACTATTTGGTCACAAACGCTTGACAGAAATCATGGACGAAAAAGATGCACTCTACGCAAAGGAAGATTTTTCCGACGACGACGGCATCAGAGTATCCGAGCTTGAGGGCGAATTTGCAGACCTTGACGGTTGGTCAGCAGAATCGAATGCAGAGATTTTACTGAACGGTCTTGGCATTACAAACGAATTGCATTACTCCACAATGAAAGACTTGACAGGTACACAAAAAGTGAAAGTCCTTTTGGCACAAGCCCTTTTTGGCAACCCTGATATTTTGCTCCTCGATGAGCCTACCAACCATTTGGATATCCATTCCATTCGTTGGCTTGAGGAGTTTTTGCTCGATTTTGAAAATACAGTCATCGTTGTATCGCATGATAGACATTTCTTGAATAAAGTATGTTCCAACATTGCCGATATCGACTACGGTAAAATTACGGAGTTTGTTGGAAACTACGATTTCTGGTATAGCTATACGCAAATGACACAACGACAATTGAAAGACCAAAACAAACGTGCCGAGCAAAAAATGAAAGAATTGCAAGACTTTATCCAACGATTCAGTGCCAATGCGTCCAAAGCAAAACAGGCAACGAGCCGTAAAAAATTACTCGATAACTTGCAGATGGATACAATAAAACCATCGAGTCGTCGCTATCCATTTTGCCATTTCAAGCCCGACCGTGAAGTGGGAAATGACGTCTTATTGATTGAGAATTTATCGAAAACCATTGACGGCAAACAAGTTTTAAACGATGTATCTTTCATGATTCGTCCGAATGAAAAAGTGGCTTTCGTTGGCAAAGATGAAGTGGCAAGAACGACATTATACCAAATTTTGATGGGTGAAATCGAGCCTGATTCTGGTACGTTCAAATGGGGAGTGACTACGAAAACTGCATATTTCCCGAAAGACAATAACGCTGAATTTGACGACAACGACAATACGTTGATTGAATGGCTTCGTCCATATGCAAAAGAAGGCGAGCAATACGATGCTGACATTCGTGGTTGGCTTGGTCGCATGCTTTTTAGTGGCGAGGAAGCACTCAAAAAGTCAAAAGTACTTTCTGGGGGTGAAAAAGTCCGTTGTATGCTTTGTAAAATGATGATCAGCGGAGCGAATATTTTAGTCCTCGATGAGCCAACGAACCATTTGGATTTGGAGGCAATTACTGCCCTCAATGAGGGACTCATGGAATACAAAGGGACGCTTATGTTTGCATCGCATGACCACCAATTCGTGCATACAATTGCCGACCGTATCATTGAGTTATTGCCAAAAGGCATTATCGACCGCAGTATGTCGTACGATGAATACCTCGAAGATGAAGTGGTGAACGAAACTCGTGAAAAACTAATGTAAAATAAAAAAATAGCTGTAGGTACGAAAGTCATTGACTCCGTGCCTACAGCTTTTTGATGCAATTAAAAAAGAAAACCCTTATTGCTTTGCCCCAAACCTCCTTACTATATACCTGAAAACAAGTGCTTTTTTAACCCTTTTTGCTTAATTTCAAAAACTTGTAAATTGCAATTTAAAATCGGGCTGAAATAGGGGGCTGATAAAAAATCACCCCCCTACTTTAGCATTTCACTATTTTAACTCTTGAGCAAAATAACTGCAATTTCATTTTATATCGTTCAGTGCATTCATTTCAACAGCAATTCAAAACGAATTACGTCTGTTCACTTTTTGTAAGAGCAGTCGGTTCAAGAAGAACACCATTCTCTGTCGGCGTGGAATCCGTCGCAAAATTCATTTGGCCAAAACTAATATTCACGCCTTGTACAATTTTAATTGCAAGTTCCTTGGCATCTCCTGACAAACCTTCGCCATCATATGCCTCCACAGCTTCTTCAACAGCTTCATTTATCGTTTTTGTACTCGTACTTCCATCTGGAGCTGCTAGGGAAATGACAACCGACACGACATCGTCACCATCTACTGTCACAGACAATGAGGCACTGCCATTAGTCGCACCTACTTCTGGAGCAACCGTCTCAACACTGAAGATATCACCAACGACACCATTTTTGACACTCATACCTGCACCGTCACTGTAGGAAAGACCAGCTGGTGCTGTTCCTTCAAACTTGAGACTGATGGTTCCATCGCCTGAGACTGTTAGAGTTCCATTTTGTGATTCGATTGCAACTGGATCACCGCCATTGATTTCCACAGAAATCTCGCCACCAAAATCCGCTTTTTTCACAACATACGTATTGTCTGTCGTATCACTAGCAGTAGGAGCTTGCACGCTCGTGCCGTCCACGAACCATTCAATTCCCACAGAAGCATCCGCTTCCGCCAAATGATACTTCACAAACACTTCTTGACCAACCAATAGCGTAGTTAGCCTGATGTCGTTGTCATCAAAAAATAGGATGTGCGGGATCACCCCAGCAACAGTTGCAAGTTTTAGTGTGCCAGCGATAAATTCTTCACTCTCACCTGTGGAAAGTCCGCTATTAATTGCATTTGTTACGTTTTTAATCTCAGTTAATGTTCTCGTTGGATCTTCAACATACGCTGTCAAGGCATCTGTAAATTCTTCTAACGACGTTGGTGCTGTTCCGCCATCTTCCCCATCTGGAATCAAGCAACTTGTCAAATCGACTCCATATCCATCATCAAATGCCTCATCCCGCACTACAAGCAGTGCAATTGCTTCTTTTGCATTTGCCAATTCGAGTTCATTTACTGAAACGAGTGTGATTGCCTCTTCATCAAAATTGATATCTTCATCACCAACAACAATTGTGAAAATGAACGCACTCACTGTGCCATTCGTTTCCGCATTATCATCTGTAACCGAGTCACCCAATTTTATATGATTTCCTGATTCAGGAGCCGCATCAGCTGTGAAATTGAAGATAATTTCTGTACCTTTTGGGAATGATTGCCCCGAAACAACTGGTTCAGTATCGCTAATTTTTGCAGTCAATTGCCCTGCTACACCTGTTTGTGTACTTGCGAAAGTAACTGTTGGGTCTGTAGGTTCAGACGTATCGATCACAAGCAAATCCAAGGCTTGACTAAACGCTTCTGTTTTGGCATCGATATTTGCTTGAGACAATTCAGGCATTGCTTCAGCCAAAGTGATTGCCTCTTCATACGCTGTGAAACTTTCAGTTGTATAGTCATTTTTATTTGCTTCGGCAGTCGACATGGACATGCCCACTACTTGCATCGACAAACGATTCAATTTTTCTGCAAGAATGCCATCATTGAGTGTAGTTGCTTGGTCAACGAAAGAATCAATTTCAGATTGTGTTGTCGCTGGGTCATACACATCTTCTAGCAATTCTATCATCTTATCGTAATATTCTTTGAAGGCTTCCATGTCATAGTAAGGTGTTTCGATGAGATCTAGGTCTGTGTCTGGATTGTAATATTCAGGGTCACCATTGCCATCGTTCCCTTTGAATAGCTGTTGTTCTTCAATTGTTTCTGTGATCAATGTATTGGCATAAAATGCTTTTAAGTCCGCTGCTTGCATTCTTATGAAGTATCTTGCTACGCTAGACGGTTTGCCGACAGTTTCATCAAGTGCAGCTGGAGTCGTATCATTCAAATCTTTTTGAGCCAAAACCACATTATATGAATGTACATCTGCTGGTGAATCTTTCGCAGCTAGTGCAGCAAATTCCATACTGTCATTGGTTGTATCTTTCACTTCCACAACTGCCGAATCTGCCAATTTGTAATATCCAGTTTGTGTCGCATCTTCTTCCACTACAAGTGTTGTCATAGAAACATCTTCTAAATAGTAGAGAGAGATATCTGTGTCATAACCTGTCAGTGTCAGAGTTGCTTTTTCACCAAAAGGAATGTCTGCAATGCCATTGACGAAAGTGTAAGGTGTGTCATCGTCACCGTAAACGAGTGTCACTTTTGGTTCTGGTAATTTTTTAGTAAGATTCAATTCTGTAGTCGTGCCATCAGTTCCACCAGTAGTATCCGTTGTTTGTACCGCCGCTACAGAGTCAGCATCGCCACCACTTACATTGACGATATTTTCATTTTTACCACCATTAATCGCACTAGTAACGACAACAGGGATTGGGTTGGTTGCCTCTGCTTCGGAAGCATCGACATTGATTTCACCGATATCGCCACTTCCAAGTACGGTCACACCGTTTGTTGTGTCGAGTGCATCAACTGTATAGGTATCTTCCACTGTAATTGTGAGCGGTGCTTCACTTTGTGTCGCAATTTTAGAAACATCAGCAGCAATTGTCACATTTTTTTCTGTTTGAATCGTATGTAGTTCAGACGTTCCATCCCCACTAATTTTCGTTTCTACAGGTGTTTCACTCGTATGATCATTCAGTACAGAAATAGATTGTACGCTTGCTCCAGTCAAACTTACACCCTGCACATCTTGTACTTCCAAGGAATCGATCGCACTACTCAAGTTTACATCTTTCACATCTGCAATGGAGGCAGTCATAACTTCTGCGGACAACGTGACTGTAGCCGCAGTCGAGCCACTTTCCACATTGAGTGAGTTTAATTTTCCACTCGCTTTTGAATCGCTAATCTCAATATTACGCAGAGATGTATCAGAAATTGCCATAATCTCCGCTACAGGAGTTGCCTTTGCACTGTCAGGAACAGTCACAGTGAAACTATTCAATGTATACCCATCAAGGTCAATCGAAATACTCTTTCCTGTATTCATAGGCATTGTCACGTCACCGAGATCTTCTGTCAGCTTTATCGTGCCATTTTCAAAATCAACAGCTGCAACAAATGTTTCTTCCGCAGCGGGGTTACGCACGGTAACATCGATGTACGCTTCTTTCGTTTTTGTTTTATCGTCAGATACCCACGTAGCAATGATTCGCACGTCACCAACACCGATAGCATTCACAACTTGCTTTGTTTTATCAATTTCATCAGGAGTCAAATCCACAACTGATGCATCTGTTGATTTATAGGTAATTGTGCCACCCGTGACACCTGTTGGTTGTAACGTCAAATGCACATCGCTATTAATACCTAAAACGAGTTCGGTATCTTTATCACCGTCCACGGACAAAGTAAATTCTTTATCATCTGAACCATCATCTGAACCATCATCTGAATCATCTTCTGAACCGTCATCTGAACCATCATCTGAATCATCTTCTGAACCATCTTCTTCTTCATCTGAACCATCATCTGAACTATCTTCTGAACCATCAGTAGAACCTGAATCACTATTGCTACCACCATTTCCGCTGCTACTGCTACTGCTTGAGCTACTACTCGAGCCACCACTTGAAGTCGTTGTAGACGTCGTCGGCGAAGTGATGCCGTCAGCGATCACAATGTCGCCTGCTGTAATTCCCGAGGCAATCGTAATGTCGTCGGCATTGGCTTCTAATTCCGTAATTTTACCATTGCCTTTGAGAGTCACATTGGCATTGGCAACAATAGAATCTACAGTTGCAGAAGCTAACACTGTAATCTCAACATCTTTGCTAGTTTCAGTAATTGTGATTTTGCCAACGTTCCCTGCTACAGTGACAGCAACCGTTGCATCCATAATAATTTCTGCGACATCGACATCGATTTGTGTTTGATTATCGAGCGAGATATTTTCTGAAAATACGATCTGATCAACAGTTCCAGTAAAATCTTCACTTGTAAGAGTTGCGTAGCTTGTAAATTCTATCGATGGAATATTCGTATTGCCCGATACGAGTACTTTTGTATTCGCTTTGTCGATTAGAATATTTCCTGTAATTTTCGTGTCGTTCATGTATACGACACCATTGTCTGCTGCCAAAACCAATGATGTAGGGGCAATCATCATAGCTGACAAAGCCAAAGCCCCAATTCTTTTTGCTATCACGTTTCTTTTCATATCTTATTTCCTCCTTAAAATGGGTAAGGTACTGCGTGTGCAATCGGACAAGACAAATGGCAACCTCCGAAAACCTCTAGCACCAATCTTTGATGTACTCCAATACATTGTGTTGCCCTATTGTACTACGACACGTATGTTGTTGCACATTAAAGTATAAATATCCATAATACGAATTACTTATTATTAATATACACCTTTTGAAAGAATATTGCAATCATCCAAAAGTATGAATTTCCCATTTCCCCCCCCACTTTTTTATACTAGGGTGTGTCGAATAATTAAAAGTGATGCTTAGGTATAAGATATTTTTCACAATACGAGGAAGGGGATTTTCGTTAGACACAGGATAGTATGTCGGAAATTTCCTGACGAAGCTCTGTGGGAGTAGTGTAGAAAATAGATATTCCTAAGCGTTGCTTGAGTTATTCAACACACCCTCAATTAAGTACATGAATATTGAACTCAATTTTATAGGAATCAGTGATTTAAGGGTGAAT
This sequence comes from Bacillota bacterium, assembly GCA_044425835.1. Classification (GTDB taxonomy): domain Bacteria; phylum Bacillota; class Clostridia; order Lachnospirales; family Anaerotignaceae; genus Chakrabartyella. The sequence continues at coordinate 9,968 of JAWXUZ010000079.1, forward strand.
TATCTTTTTTGGATTATCAACCCTTGGGCTGTCAATATAAAACAAAAAAATTAATGATAATTTAAGAATTAGAAAGTGATATAGTTCCCTAAGCATCACTCTAAATATTAACATACACTAGATAGTTTCCGAAAGCTTGTTTTTGTTTTCAAGAAATGATTATGTCTCTTTGCCGATTACGGATTCAACTTTCCACAACATCTCTTGTATTTCTGCCCACTACCACAAGGACAAGGGTCGTTGCGATTGATTTTTGGTGTCATACGGACGACAGGCTCAAGAACAGGTGTCTTCTCAAATGGAATCTCTGGATATGGAGACATATTCTCATCCAAAGAAATTTCTCTGTCATGTATTTGATGCATTTCAAATATTTCTTGCGGTGTATGCCCCAAATTCCATCGAAGCCTTGAATAATTTCCAAAACGCATATATAGATCCAATAATTTCTGGACTTGGTCTATATCCAATTGATGCTGTTCTAATATACGCCCCAACGTTGCAGCATGTCGCAATTGGCTACTGTCAATAGCAATCAAGGATTTGAAAAGTCGTTCAGCTTTTTGGGGTTCAACTGGAAATAATGAATCTATATATTCTTTCAAGTTTTGAGAATGTATTGTTTCTTCGTAATATCCTTTTTTTGCATACTTTAAAAACTCCTCTTTTGACGGTATATAATATGTTTTTGATTTTTGTGCATTTTGTAGTTCGAAAAACAATTCGTCATCATACCATAGTATCCGTTCATAATACAAAGTTCGATTCACAGGAGTTGTATATTTGCCATCGGCATAAACGTCTTCATCTCCCAAAATAGCGTAATCCTCTGACTCCATTGTTGCAATGTTTGCGAAAGCATTGAATTGTTTTTTTGTAAACTTCCCGCTGTTTTGAAGAAGTATAATTTCCCATAGTTTTTTCATGGGAATCATTCCATAGAGATGAGCCGCCGCCTTGCAATACTTTCTAAGTAGTAAACTTTCTGACTTTTTCAACGGAATTGCCTCATACAATGCGTCTAGTTCCTTTCTGGTCATTTTCTTTATCATACAGACTCCTTTCAGGTATAAATTGATATTTTCTATGTATGGTATCAAATCATTTTTTTCTGCATTCTTTCGGTAGGGCGTGTTGAATAATAGAGAGTGATGCCCTAGCTCATATTGGGTGTTTGCATCCCCTTGTTTTGCCGATTTGAGAGGAGCTTCGTCACCCTCTTCATATCTCTATTATACCATATTTCGACAAAATTACAAGCACACAAGAAAATTCAAAGAAGCAAGATCTTGGATGCTGTCCAAACCTGCAAAAAAACTTTTAATTTCCCACAAAATAGCTATATGCAACGCCTGTGCAGTGACTCCGCCCAATCTTTTATCATAACACATATACGAGCTTCCCCATGCACCACGACTTTCTCTACCCACTGCTTCGCCAAGTCAGGTCAATGCCTCGTATCCCTGACTGCCAAAGGGAAGGGCGGTCTGCATAGCTAACTTTGTGAAGAAAGAGGAATAACTTTCTTCATCTCTCTTTGGAGACTCTATTGCTCCCCCAATTAAATATTGCCAAAAATAAGTACTCTACGGGGGAGCAGGCGACCAAAGGTCGCCACCCAAGAGATACTGCAAACTTCAGGTA
>JAWXUZ010000009.1:0-48027 GCA_044425835.1 Bacillota bacterium
TTTGACAAACAGCCAAAGTAGTTTCATTTACTTTATATATTGAATTTCAAAAAATGAGCGGTCTATTGATTCGATGATTTTGTATATACGCTTGGGCTATGCCGATATTTTTTCATTAAAATATTTCATCATTGTATATGGAAAATTTGAAGATTTGTAAATTGTATTATTTAGAGAAGTTCAACATTACTTATTATTCATTAGGAAACAAAAGGGAGGAAACAAAATGAAAAAATTAGTAGCAACATCTTTGGCACTCGTTATGTCACTCGGTTTGGCAGCCTGCGGAGGTAGCAGCAGCACTTCTTCTACTCCAGAACCAGCACCAGCGGTAGAAACACCAGCACCAACAACTCCAGAACCAGCAGCAACTCCAGAACCAGAAGAGGACACAGGTGCTCCAGAAACAGGTCTTGGCTTAGTTGGGGTAGCAATGCCTACAAAAGACTTGCAACGTTGGAACCAAGATGGATCGAACATGGAAGCACAATTGATTGCAGCTGGATATGAAGTGGATTTGCAATTTGCTGCAAATGACATCCAAACACAAGTATCTCAAATCGAAAACATGATTTCTAATGGCTGTGAAGTATTGGTTATCGGTTCTATCGATGGTAGTGCATTGGGTACAGTTATGGCACAAGCAAAAGAAGCGGGCGTTGAAGTCATCGCTTATGACCGTTTGATCATGGATTCAGATGCGATTTCTTACTACGCAACATTTGATAACTTTGATGTAGGTGTCAAACAAGGTCAATACATTGTAGATTCGTTGGATCTTGACAATGCAGGTGGCGAAGTATTTAACATCGAATACATCACAGGTGACCCAGGGGATAACAACATCAACTTCTTCTTTGGCGGAGCGATGAGCGTATTGCAACCTTATGTAGATGCTGGCACACTTGTTACACCATCAGGTCAAACTGAAAAAACAGCTGTCGCAACTGCAAACTGGGCAACTGATGCAGCACAAAGTCGTTATGAAAACATCTTGGCTTCTTACTACTCTGATGGCACACAATTAGACGCTGTACTTGCTTCTAATGACTCTACTGCTCTTGGTGTAGCAAATGCTTTGGCAGCAAACTATACTGGAGAATACCCAATTCTTACAGGACAAGATTGTGACATCGCAAGCATGAAAAACATTTTGGCAGGTACACAATCTATGTCTGTATTCAAAGACACTCGTACTTTGGCTGAACAAACTGTAAAAATGGTCGATGCAATCATGTCAGGTGCAGAACCTCCAGTCAATGACAATGAAACTTACGACAATGGTACTGGAATCATTCCAAGTTTCCTTTGCGAACCTGTTTCTTGTACAGTTGATAACTACAAAGAATTGTTGGTTGACACAGGATATTACGCTGAATCTGATTTGAGCTAATTAGATTCGGAAAAAGTTTATAGATATAAAGTAACACAGTAAATGGGCAAGGTATTTCTTCTATATTTTAAATAGTATATTGTAGATTTTCCTTGCCCTTTTTCTATAAAAAAATAGCGGTTTCTTAAGGAATCACTGATTCCTTGTAGTCATTTTTCTTGATGAAGTATAGAGAAAGTGGCTAGGGAACCACTGATTTAATTCTAGCCATTATCTTTCCGGATAATTTTCCCGTCACTATCCCCAAAAAGCCTCGACGATATTTCCGATATCGCCTACGTTTTTTGTGAATATTGACGAAAAAATTCTCACGAAAATCTAACGACCATAATTAATCAGTGATTCCCTAGAAGGAATCGGCGGTTTCTTCAAAATCATAGATGGAGGTGTTTCTTGTGGATTATATTCTTGAAATGAAAGATATAGGAAAGACGTTTCCAGGGGTCAAGGCCTTGGATCAAGTCAATTTGAAAGTGAAAAGAGGGAGCGTTCATGCCATAGTTGGTGAAAATGGAGCTGGAAAATCCACCTTGATGAACGTGTTAAGTGGTGTATATCCGCATGGAAGCTACACGGGTGACATTGTGTACAATGGTGAGGTATGTAGCTTTGCAAATATTCCTGAAAGTGAAGCAAAAGGCATTGTCATCATTCACCAAGAGTTGGCACTCATTCCCAATATGACGATTGGTGAAAACATGTTTTTAGGGAATGAACGTGGCCATAAGTACTGCATTAACTGGAATGAGACGTACCACGAAGCTGGAAAGTATTTGAAAACAGTAGGGTTATCAGAATCGCCACAGACGTTGGTATCAGATATCGGTGTGGGGAAACAACAACTCGTTGAAATTGCAAAAGCACTTGCAAAAAATGCCAAACTTTTGATTTTAGATGAGCCAACTTCCTCACTCAATGAAGCGGATTCGCAAGCACTTCTCGAATTATTATTGCAATTTAAAAAAGACGGACTCACTTCGATTATTATTTCTCATAAATTAAATGAAGTGGCTTACGTTTCCGATGATATTACAGTCATTCGTGATGGACAAACGATAGAAACGATGCAAAAAGGCATCGACCAAATCGATGAAGATCGTATTATAAAAGGCATGGTTGGGCGAGAAATTGCCGATCGTTTCCCGAAAAGAGAAACGAAAAATATCGGCGACATCTCCATGGAAGTCAAAAATTGGACGGTACATCATCCACAAAATCCAGAGCGTAAAGTAGTGAATAATGTCAATATGCATTTCAAAAAAGGCGAAGTCGTAGGGATTTCTGGACTCATGGGAGCGGGAAGAACAGAACTTGCAATGAGTGTGTTTGGGAAATCGTATGGCACAAATGTTTCAGGTACTTTGATTCTTGGTGGAAAAGAAACGACACTCACTTCGGTAAAAGAAGCAATCAAAGCCGGTTTGGCATACGTGACAGAGGATCGAAAAGGCAATGGCTTGATCTTGTCGAATCCGATTCGTATCAATACGTCTTTGAGTAATTTGGAAGGGGTATCAGATAAAGGAATCATCAACCAAGATAGAGAAGTCGAAGTTGCAGAAGAATATCGAGTGAAAATGAAAACGAAATGTGCAACGATTGAACAGCCAATCGGCAATCTTTCTGGTGGGAATCAGCAAAAAGTGTTGTTGGCAAAATGGATGTTCACTGACCCTGATATTTTAATCCTTGATGAACCAACGAGAGGGATTGACGTTGGGGCGAAATATGAAATTTACTGTATCATCAATTCGATGGTAGCGGAAGGCAAAACTGTCATTATCATCTCTTCGGAATTGCCCGAAGTTTTGGGCATGAGTGACCGCATTTACGTAATGAATGAGGGCAAAGTCGTAGGTGAATTTCAAGAAGGCGAAGCGTCGCAAGAAAAAATTATGGCATGTATCGTAAAGAAAAAAGACGATAAACAGAAGGGAGCGTAACAGTATGGATAAAGCGAAAGTAATGGATTGGGTACAAAAATATACAATGGTACTTTGTTTGATTTTAGTTTCTGGATTTTTTGCATGGCAAACGGGAGGAAAAATCTTGTTGCCACAAAATATCACAAATATCGTTGCCCAAAATGCGTATGTATTCGTGTTGGCAGTTGGTATGTTGCTCTGTATTTTGACAGGTGGGAACATTGACCTTTCCGTTGGTTCTGTGGTCTGCTTCGTTGGGGCAGTCGGTGCGATGCTCATGGTCAAAATGGGTGTCAATATGTGGGTTGCAGTCCTTGCAATGCTCATCGTTGGTACGCTCATTGGTGCGTTGCAAGGATTTTGGATTGCTTACGTCAAAGTGCCTCCGTTTATCGTGACACTTGCTGGTATGTTGATTTTCCGTGGTCTTTCAAATGTGGTATTGCAAGGACAAACCGTTTCCTTGACAGACCAAACGTTCATTCAAATTTTTGGTGGTGGAGCAAATTGTTACTTCCCTGACATTTTTGGTGGGGGCGAAGGTACAAATATGTTGAGTCTCGTTGTTGGTGGAATCATTGCTGTGGCTTATATTGGTTGCCAAGCGTGGGCGAGAAAAAATCGCATCGACAAAGGGTATGAAGTGGAAAGTATGTCATCATATATTGTGAAAAATGTTTGTGTGGTGGGCGTTGTCATCTTTTTCTTCTACCAATTTAGCCAATACAAAGGCATTCCAACAGCACTCGTTTGGGTGGCACTCGTTATCGGAATTTACACTTTTATTACGGCAAAAACGACAGTAGGTCGTCATTTCTACGCAGTCGGTGGCAATGAAAAAGCAACGAAATTATCAGGGATTAACACAAAACGCATTTACTTCATTGCGTATACAAACATGGGACTTTTGTCGGCTTTGGCAGGTATGCTTACGATTGCACGTATGACTTCTGCACAACCAACGTACGGTACAAACTATGAAATGGATGCCATCGGTGCTTGTTTTATCGGCGGTGCATCTGCGTATGGCGGTGTTGGGACAGTGCCTGGTGTAATCATTGGTGCAGTACTTCTTGGTGTCATCAACATCGGTATGAGTATCATGGGTGTGGATGCCAACTACCAAAGAGTCGTAAAAGGTGCGGTACTTTTGGCGGCAGTTATCTTTGATGTTGTGTCAAAACAAAAGAAAGCGTAAAATAGTCAGTATCTGAAACTTCCTACATAAAACAAAGGTATTGAGGTAGCAATTAAATATTACCTAATTGTAGTCTCATGTAGGGGCGACCTGTGGTCGCCCGTCCGAAAACAACTTGATTTAGATAATGTTTATTTTGGTGAATAGAATCAAAAAATTGATAGTTATTTTCGACCTAAAATACTGAATTTACAGAGGCTTTCGAGAGTAAATTGTACGGGGGAGTTCAAGTAAGTATTGCATGAAAAAAACAAACAGAGTGGAATCGTTACAAAATCCGCTCTGTTTGTTTTTGTTGTCAAGTAAATGTGTTATTTCTCTTTTGGATTTGATAGCAGTGCTGCCAAAAATCCGAAGGCAACGGCCGCTGTAATTCCGCCAGCTCCAGCTTTGAGTCCGCCTGTGAAAATCCCCAATGCCCCGGCAGTATCAATTTCTTCTTTGACACCTTCTGCCAGTCGAAAACCAAAACCTGTCAGTGGTACAGTTGCCCCGGCTCCGGCAAATTCCACTAATTTTTCATACCAACCAAGTCCCCCTAACACACAGCCCAAGCACACGTAAAATACGAGAATTTTCCCAGAAGTCAGTTGCGTTTTGTCGATTAAAATTTGCCCAATGACACAAATGAGTCCGCCGACAAAAAATGCTTTTACGATATCTATATATTCCATTAGTTGTCCACATCTCCTTTCTTATTTTTTCTACCTTCAATGACAAGCCCGTGGGCAATTGCCGGAATGCTCAACCCTTGCCCCGCAGTCGTGGTACTCATCAATGCCCCTGTTGGCACAAATAACATTTTCTCGATTTCACCACTACACAATTTTGGATAGAAAAAACTCGCAAATGTCACGGCACTACACGCACAACCACTGCCGCCACAATGTGTATCTTGCGAGTCATCGTCGAAAATCTCAATGCCACAGTCCGTGGTTTTTTCAGGAATCAGTGAATAATTGGCTTCGGCAACGAGGCGAATCAGTAGTTGCTTGCCGACGTCACCCAAATCGCCTGTGACAATCCAGTCGTAATCCTTAGGCTCTGTGCCTGTATCTTGAAAGTGAGCGATGATCAAATCGGCTGCGGCAGGTGCCATAGCTGCCCCCATATTATTCGGATCAGTGATCCCCATATCCACAACTTTGCCTGTCGTCACATGTGTGATCAGTGGATAATCCCCTGATTTTGTGAGGAGGACTGCTCCTGCTCCTGTGACTGTCCAAGTCGTCGTTGGTGGTCGCTGATTCCCGACTGGAAGGGGCGTCCGAAACTGCTTTTCAGCTGCACAAAAATGACTCGAAGCCCCAGCAATTGTGTGCGTGGCAAAACCGCCATCAATCAAGATTGCCCCGAGTGACATCGACTCGCCCATGGTGGAGCAAGCACCAAATAAGCCGAAAAATGGAATTTCAAGCGGAGCCACACCAAATGTGGAGGCACTGCATTGATTGAGCAAATCGCCACATAAAATATAGTCGATTTCTTCTTTCTCAAGCCCTGATTTTTCGATGAGTACTTTCATGTTTTCGTTGACGAATTTGCTTTCTGCTTGCTCCCAAGAATCTTCGCCAAATGTAGCTTCGGGAATGACTTTTTTGAAATATTTGCCAAGTGGTCCTGAACCTTCTTTTTCACCAACAATGGCACTCGTTTCGGCGATGCGGACTGGAGTTGCAAAGCGTATGGTCTGCTTGCCAATTTTCTTATTTTGATTTTTTTTCATTTATTTTCACCTATCCTATCAAATAATAAATGTAGCCAACGATCATAGAAGTGACTGTCCCAAACACGATGACAGGGCCAGCTAAGATGAACATTTTTGTCCCCATGCCCAAAATGAATCCCTCTTTTTTGAATTCAATGGCAGCCGATACGACGGAATTTGCAAAGCCCGTGATTGGTACAATCGTCCCAGCTCCGCAGAATTTCCCCATCTTTTCATAAAGACCAAAGCCAGTCAAAATGGCGGCAGATCCGATTAAAATAATGGAGGTGATGAGTGCCGATTCGTCTTCTGTGTAGCGTTGTTCGAGTAGTTGTAGTAGCACTTCGCCTAAAATGCAAATCAATCCGCCTGAAAAAAATGCACGGAGGCAGTTTGATAAAATAGGGCTGTTTGGTGAAATTTGTTCCACCAAGGTTTCGTATTCTTTTTTCGATTGTTCGTCTGTATTCAATATAAATCCTCCTTATTATGAAATGTATTGCTTCTAATTAAATATTGCCAAATTACAATAGTCTCATTAACGGGCGACCGTAGGTTGCCCCTACAAAAAGCCTGAAATTTCAAGGTGTAGGGGCGACCTGTGGTCGCCCGTCGTGAAGCTATCGTTCAAAAAATCCACCCACCAAAAAGTAAATCAAAGACCCAACGGACTTGCCAATCCCCAAAGATACAATCATGTACGCAAGTCCTGTATTGATGCGAAACCGCTTCATTAAAATCGGCATGACGTTTAATACCTCCGCCAAGGCTACGGCAAGCATGCCCATAAACATACCTGTTGCCAAGGAAAAAATTCCAATGAGAACGAGTGGAAAATGAAAATTCATCTCAAACATCTCCAATAAAGCAGCGGCGAGCCCACCCAAAACAATGGCATCTTCATACGTCCTAAGATGTGGTTTCGTCTTCGTCCGCACTGCCATACGAGGTACAATCCCCATGGCATTGATGAACGAAAACACGCCAGCTGAAACGATCACCCCTGAGGACAGTCCAAGAAATCCCATCAAACCATCGACTAGAATTTTACTCGTCATTGTCTCACTCCTCTTTTTCTTTGTTGGCAGATTGTCTTCTGCTGACACAGTCAATGACACTGGCATTCGTATCTTGCTCGTACGTCGTCATCTCAATTTCTATCGGTGTCGGATCGTCTGTCAATGTGATTTTTGAAAAATGATTGAAAAATACAATGACCCCAAGCCCCAATCCAATGGAATACGGTATCGTGAATATTTTTGGCAAGACCACTTGCTCACCTGTAAATATCTCGTAGTAATTTTCAAAAATCTTTGCGAGTTGCCCGTCCGACTGGAAACACATAATCGTCGTCATTGCCCCTGCAAATAAAATAATGCAAACGAGAGCGACTTTCAAAAAAATGAACCATTGCGGATCGGTTTTCGCTTTTTGGTGGTACTCCACAAGGATATCGTCTTCGCCATACGTTGATACTGTATCATCTGGAAAAGCAAGTGAAACCGCCTTGACGACCTCAATGATGGAAATCAAATACGTATTGTCTGTATCAGCTGGAATTTGAAAAATGACCGTATCTTCAACTTTATTTTGTAGACTTCTCTGGCTAACAAAAACATCGGCGACATCACTAAGTTTCACGATTTTTCGCTGTGCGAGTTGGTATTTTTGTGTCGTTTTGATATGAATGTCGATGCGAATCACTCCCTTAAAAATAAAAAACTCCAAAACAATTTTGTCTTGGAGTTTAGTATATAACATTTTTTTGAATTTATACTTTCTAGGGTCATGCGGTTTTTATGTAATAATCAAATGTAGTACAAATTGGTCGAGCAAAAGCACCACACCGAGTGCAAAGGTATACATCGCAAACCACTCGAGTCGACCTTTTTTGATGATATTTACCATAAATCGAATGGCGAAATATCCTGATACTGCAGCTGTGACAAAGCCCACAGCCATAGGCATAATACCGAAATCGTCTACGACGGTATTTTCTCCGCCGATCATGTCTTTGATCGTAAAAACAGCTCCACCTAATATGGCAGGAATGGAAAGAAGGAACGAAAATCTCGCTGCATTTTCACGATTCACACCACGAGAAAGACACGCACTGACTGTCATTCCAGAGCGAGAAATGGCAGGCAATATGGCAAGTCCTTGCAACGTTCCGACGATCAACGCATCGAGTAGTGACATATTTCTCACTTTTTTCTTGCCGACTGTTTGTCTTTGTGCATACATCAAAACACCTGCCGTGATGATGAAATTGAAGCCGATGAATTTTCCACTACCAAAAATAGAATCAAACGTATCGTTAAAGAGTAACGCAATGATGACAGTTGGTAGTGTTGCTAGCACAAGCAGTAACGTTGTGCGTTGGAACGGATGGCAAATCAACTCGAAAATATCTTTCCAATAATAGATAAATACGGCAATCAAAGTTGCTAAATGTAGCAAGATGGAAAACGATTGTGTGGCACCCTCCATACCAAATAAATTCTGAAATAAGACCAAATGCCCAGAACTGCTGACAGGGAGAAATTCGGTCAACCCTTGAATTAAGCCTAAAATGAACCCTTGAAGTATCTGCATTTTCAAAAAACCTCCTAAAATTTTACATTTAATAGACATTAGTCACAATTTATTATAACTCATAAAATTCTTTCTTGCAATTACTATTTTTTACTGTTATTATAGTATAGTTGATAAAAACAGTTTTGTATAGAATTTTATGAAAATTTTCCAATCAGAAAATATCCCACTTTCTGTGAAAAACATACAAACACTACAGCAATCTATTTCATATATTTTATTTAGTATATTTTATTAAAAAATAAATATGCCAGTATATGATGAAAAAAATAGAATTTGACCATACTACTATGATAGAAGAATGCAACATGAAAGGAAATAAAAAATTTATGGAAACAGTAAGATTTGAAGATATGAAAATATCAAAAGAAATTTGCAAAGCCGTACTCGATATGGGATTTGAAGAAGCAACACCAATCCAGTCCAAAGCCATCGGTCACGTACTCAATGGAAAAGACATCATCGGGCAATCACAAACAGGTACAGGAAAAACGGCTGCGTTTGGTATCCCTTGTTTGGAGGGCATTGACCCAAGAGACAGACGTTTGCAAGCACTCATTCTTTGTCCAACGAGAGAGCTTGCCATACAAGTCAGCGAAGAATTTAGAAAACTCTTGAAATACAAAGAAGACGTTCGCATTTTGCCGGTCTACGGTGGACAACCCATCGACCGCCAAATTTCTGCACTGAGAAAAGGGGTACAAGTCGTAATCGGGACACCTGGGCGAGTAATGGACCACATGAGACGTCGCACACTGAAAATGGAATCTGTGAAAATGATGATTCTTGATGAAGCGGATGAAATGCTTGATATGGGATTTCGTGAAGACATTGAGATGATACTTTCTAAAATTCCAGAAGATCACCAAACACTTCTATTTTCAGCGACACTTTCACCTGAAATTTTAGATATCACAAGACGATTTTTGACTGATCCAGAATTTATTAAAATTGTGCGTAAAGAATTGACTGTGCCAAATATCGAGCAAGCGTATTTCGATGTACGAGAAAAAACGAAACTCGATGCACTGACTCGTATCATTGATGTGTACGATCCAAAACTTGCTATGATTTTTTGTAATACGAAAAAGAGAGTTGACGACTTGGTGGAGTCATTGCAAGGGCGAGGTTACTTCGCAGAGGGCTTGCACGGCGATTTGAAACAGCCACAACGTGACAAAGTAATGCAAAAATTCCGTAATGGGACGATTGATATTTTAGTTGCAACAGACGTGGCAGCCAGAGGGATTGACGTCGATGACATTGACGTGGTGTTCAACTACGACATTCCGCAAGATGAGGAATATTACGTACATCGTATCGGGCGTACAGGTCGTGCTGGGCGACAAGGAAAGGCGTTTACGTTCTGTGTCGGCAAAGAAATCTACAAATTGAAAGACATCATGCGTTACACAAAAACGAAAATCGCACAACAAAAATTACCAACACTCACTGATGTTGAAGAAATGAAAACGAATCTATTCCTAGAAAAAATCAAAGAATCGATTGAGCATGACAATTTGACGAAATACGTTCACCTTGTGGACAACTTGGTGGAGGAAGATTACAATGTCATTGATATTGCGGCGGCATTGCTCAAACATCACCTTGCGGATGTCAATGTAGATGAGCTTGATGTGATTGATGATATCAACATCGATTCGTCACAACGATTCCAACACCACAGCTCAGATAAAATGGTGAGACTCTTCATCAATGCGGGGAAAAGTAGTAAAATCCGCACAAAAGATATCGTAGGGGCGATTGCCAATGAATCAGGTGTTTCAGGGAAATCACTTGGGGCGATTGATTTGTATGACGATTATGCATTTATCGATGTGCCGAATGAAAATGTGAAAGATATTTTGATGGCGATGAAACACGCTAAAATTAAAAATAGAAAAATTCATGTGGAAGTGGCAAAGAGAAAACGTGAAAAAAGATAAATGGTTAGAAATCAGTAATTAGTGAACAGTAGTCAGAAAAAAGTAAGTTGCAAAATAAATCCCCCACCCATAAAGGGCAGGGGATTTATTTTATATGGATAGACTACATTTCAGTCATACTATTATCGTTGTGATGGTTTCAATTCTGCAAAAATTACGTTAAGCACATTTTCCAATATATCAGGAGGTAATTTTTCAATCAATCTATAATTTCTATTTTTTAAATCTAAAGATTTTATATGTTCGCACAAAACATATCCAGTTGTAGTGGTTCTACTATCAAGAGGAATGTGCAGAGGAAACTCCCGATCTGTGTTCGTAATCGGGCATACTATTGTAAGATTACATTTTTGGTTAAAGAAATTATTGCTGACTACAAGTGCGGGTCTATATCCTGATTGCTCGTGTCCTCTTTGAGGGTTGAAGTTTAATTTTATGATATCTCCTTGTTTTAACATAATTCACCACACCTCATCGCCGACAGGTTTGCCCCAATCTATTTCTGGAGATTCATACTCTCCTTCATAGCCTTCGAATAACTCCTCTATTGTTTTAAATGACTTGTTTTTTTCTGTATCATTTGACATTGATTTTATTGGTCTAGGTCTAGGTGTTACTCTTAATTTTGATGGTCTAGAAATTATTCTTGACTTCATTTCCGATCTTGCTCTTGATTTTTTTTGTGAGATTTTCTTGTCATCTAATTTGAGAGCCATATTTATTGTATGCATAGTATTCAACTCCTTTTTTTCACTATAGCATAGTATATACAAAAAAACAAGTATAATTTCTTAAAAGAAACAGTTATTGAGATACCAACTAAATATTGCTAGAATTATTCTTTTATCGAGAGCGGGCGACCACAGGTCGCCCCTACACAAAGGCTGAAATATCAATACGTAGGGGCGTACCTTTGGTCGCCCGATTGCATGTCCAGCACCTTATTTTAGGAAACATTTAATTGTGGGAGCAATACTTGAATTTGTAGCAAAATCCTCTACCTGTGAACGGGTGGGGGATTTTATGCGGTTCGAGAGTAAATAATGCAATTTACATATTTCGATGGCTTGACGTGGTAGCGGTTTTGTGGTATTATGTGGTTACTATTATTATATAAAAATTTTGATTGAATTGCGTAAGGAGAAGAAAAATGAGTGAATTATTGACAGGTTTGAAACGCACCGCCATGGTGACTGAAATTACAAAAGACATGATCGGGCAAGAAGTGACCGTGATGGGTTGGGTGCAAAGACGACGTGATTTGGGGCAATTGATTTTCATTGCACTGCGTGATAGAAGTGGGTTGTTGCAAATTGCAATCGATGGCAATACCGCAGAAAAATCACTATTTGCAAAAGCAGAAACGATTCGTAGTGAGTACGTTTTGGCTGTGCGTGGGACTGTAGTGGCACGTACGGAGCAAAATATCAATCCCAATATGAAAACTGGGGAAATCGAAGTCATTGCGGACGAAATTCGTATTTTGTCAGAATCGGAAACGACTCCATTTCAAATTGAAGATTCCATCACTGCAAATGATGAATTGCGTTTGAAATATCGCTATCTCGATTTGCGTCGCCCTGTGCTTCTTAGTAACATTGTGTTGCGACACAAATTGACACAAGGTATGCGAAATTTCCTTGATACAGAGGGGTTTTTGGAAATCGAAACACCAATCCTTGGAAAAAGTACACCAGAAGGGGCGAGAGATTATCTCGTGCCAAGTCGTGTACACGGTGGGGAATTTTACGGTTTGCCACAATCGCCACAACTCTACAAACAACTCTTGATGGTTTCTGGTATGGATCGTTATTACCAAGTCGCAAAATGTTTCCGTGATGAAGATTTGCGTGCAGACCGCCAACCTGAATTTACACAAGTCGATTTGGAACTTTCTTTCGTTGATGAAGACGATATCATGGATTTGAATGAACGCATGATGAAAAAAGTATTCAAAGATGTGCTAAATGTAGAGGTTTCTTTGCCTATGCCACGCATGACTTATAAAGAAGCAATGGAGAAATACGGTTCAGACAAACCAGACATTCGTTTTGGTATGGAACTAGTTGATATTTCGGAAGTCGTAAAAGAAAGCGAATTTGTCGTATTCCAATCGGCTCTATCAGCAGGGGGCAGTGTGCGTGCAATCAATGCCAAGGGCTGTAGCGGATTCCCTAGAAAAAAAATTGATGGTCTCGTGGAATTTGTGAAATCCTACAAAGCCAAAGGCTTGGCATGGATTGTCGTCAATGAAGATGGCAGTTTGAAATCACAAATCGCAAAATTCTTCTCTGAGGAAAAATTGCAAGAAATTGTGGACAAAGCCGAAGGCAAAGCAGGCGATTTGATTTTAATTTGTGCCGATCAAACACAAGTCGTATTCGATTCTCTCGGTGCGTTGCGTATGGAATTGTCAAAAATTTTAGAACTTACAAAATCAGATGATTATAGTTTTGTGTGGGTGACGGAATTTCCAATGCTCGAATGGGTGGAGGAAGAAAATCGCTTCACAGCAGTGCATCATCCATTTACTGCACCGATGGACGAAGACATTCCATTGCTTGAAACTGCACCTGAAAAAGTACGTGCCAGAGCGTATGATATCGTGTTAAATGGCTATGAACTCGGTGGTGGTTCGATTCGTATTCACAGCAGAGACATTCAACAAAAAATGTTTTCTTTGCTTGGATTTACGAAAGAAGATGCCGAAGAACGTTTCGGATTTTTGCTCGATGCGTTTTCATATGGTGTGCCTCCACATGGTGGTTTGGCCTTTGGACTCGACCGCATTGCCATGCTCATGTGCGAATCGACAAGCATTCGTGACGTCATTGCGTTCCCTAAAATCAAGGATGCGTCTTGTCCGATGACCGATGCTCCTGGTGTTGTAGATGAAGTGCAACTCGCCGAACTTAGTATACAAATTGCAAAACAAGAAAAACCAGAAGAAGCATAAGAATTGTCTGTCGTTTTAGGAAGGGCGATTACACAGCTCTTCCTGAAGCGAGAGCATTGTTTTTGAGAATATTATGAAAAATTTTTGGAAATTTTGAAAAAAGTAGTTGACAAAGAAAGTAAAATTTGATACAATAATTAAGCAGTAGAGAGTAGCTTGCCCGAGTGGCGGAATCGGCAGACGCACAGGACTTAAAATCCTGCGAGGTTACACTCGTACCGGTTCAAGTCCGGTCTCGGGCATATGATAAAAACCATGATGAATGTCATGGTTTTTTGTTTTCTGAAATTATATTTGTTTGGTCTTTGTCAAATGTTGGGGAATCCTTATAGGGGGTTGTCGCAAATAAGAAAAATAGTCGATACAAAAAAATACCGATTTCCCATTCGTAGATTATAGTTCTAACTTGTGGGAAACGGTATTTTTTTGGTTGTAAACTTTATTTTTGGAGTAAATTAAAAAATCAAATCTGTAGTACTGCACTGCTGATCGGGAGAGGGTGGAACCTCTCCCCTACAAACCGTCCTCGACTCTTGACAAAGAGCCATTTTTGATCTACAACCATTTCTATATTTTAAAAAATCACTTCGTCAATTTACTTGCGTTGTTCAAAAGTTCGCACGCTTCAGCCATCACTTCATCGATGATTTCTTTCGCAGTTTGTCTTTTTGTCAACATTCCAGAAATTTGACCAGCCATGAAACAGCCATCTTCCAAATCGCCGTCGATTGCTGCTTTTCGCAACGCACCAATTCCTAAGGCTTCGACTTCATCTGTCGTAATGTCAGGGAGAAATTCAGTTTTTACGAAATTTCTTGTGAACGGATTTTTCAATGCACGACAAGTATTTCTCGCAAAACGTCTACCAGTTGCCATTGTGGAACTGTCGTGTGCTTTGAGTATCATATCTTTATAATTGTCATGCACACCGCATTCTTCTGCCAACAAAAATCTCGTACCCATCTGTACACCAACAGCACCCATCAGCAAACAAGCTGCAAGCCCACGTCCATCACCGATGCCACCAGCCCCCAAAACAGGGATATCAACGGCATCGACGACTTGCGGTACCAAAGACATTGTAGTCGATTCGCCGATATGTCCGCCAGATTCACAACCCTCGGCAACGACAGCAACTGCACCTTGACTTTCCATCATTTGGGCATTCATCGAGGAAGCCACAACGGGAACGACTTTGATTCCAGCCTCAAGCCACATTGGCATATATTCTTTTGGTGAACCAGCCCCTGTAACGACAACTGGCACTTTTTCTTCAGCGACAATTTTGGCAACTTCATTGACAAATGGACTCATTAGCATGATATTGACAGCAAATGGTTTGTCTGTTTTTTCTTTTGCGATTTTGATTTGTCCTCTTAAGTACTCGCCATTGGCATTCATTGCTGAAATAATGCCAAGCCCGCCTGCATTGGAAACGGCGGCAGCCAAAGTGCCGTCAGAAATCCAAGCCATGCCTCCTTGAAAAATTGGATATTTGATGTTTAAAATATCACAGATTGGAGATGCAATCATTGTAATACCCCCTTTGATTTTTGTATATTTGATTTGAAATGACAATTGCTTAACATATTCATACTAACACAATATTTAAGCTGTTTCAACATATTTTTCAGTAAATTATAAAAAAATCGTAATGGTTGATTGCAAAAGGAAAGTCTCTTCTGTCAAAAAGTTCACAAAAAATATTGTGGCAATATACATTGGCTTTCCTATGTTGAAAATAATTTTTTTGAAATTATAAAAATTTGTGAAAAATATACAAAAATAAAATATTGTACAAAAAATCATGTGTATCTATGCGAAAATAATTTTAAAAAGTAAATAAAAATCAGTTGACAATATATGAAACTTTAATAAAATATATATAAAATTGAAAAAAATCGATGCTTTATTTCAGTGATATCACCGTAAAATCGCTTATTTTTTCTAAAAAATTGATTTTACAATTTTGAATAAATATTGTATACTACTTTTAAATAAAGCAGATTTGCTATCGTATAAAAAGGGGGATTCTTAAAATGAAACGAAAACTGAAATTAACAAGAAACAAAACATTTTTGAAAATTGTAGCAACAACGACTGCGTTGCAGATGGTCGGGGCAGGGAGTATTGTGCCTGTATTTGCAACGGACGAGGTAGAAGTGCCAACGGAAGTGGTGCAAGAAACGACAGAAGTTGAGGGTGAATCACTCAATGACGTAGAAGTAGAAGTAGAAGTAGAAGCAGAAGTAGAAGCAGAAGCGGAAACAGAAGTAGAAGCGGAAACTGAAGTAGAAGCAGAAGCGGAAGAAGATGAAGATGAAGTAGTTGCAGATCTAGTAGTTGCGACGACATATGACGTTGCACCAATGTCTACGGAGTTGATTAATGATGGTGCCGTTGCCGTATCAAGTACTTGTAGTTTGGATATTACTGCTATGAGTGGCACGTTAGATAGCACAGGATATTCATATGACAGTACAAACGACATACTTACAATCACAAAAGCAGGCAATTACACAATTGCACTGGCAACTGGTGTTGCTGATGATATTGGTTATTCCTCAACTGCTGTTGTCGTTGATGTCGCAGAATCGGGCAATGTGGAACTGACTTTAGATAACGTAGGCATCTTTGCTGAAGGAACTGCGGCTCTTGAGATTAAGACGCTAGACGGCAATGCGACAATCCACTTGGAAGACACCAACTTCTTGAGTAGTAGCAATGGCGAAGGTCTTTTGGCAGATGTAACAGGTACATTGACCATTGATGGTAATACTAATGGAGGTACTTTGTCTGCAGTTGGTCGAAAAGACGATTCTGTACATGGCATTCATGTAGTTGCTGGGGATCTTGTGATTCAAAATTGTATCCCTACTGAAGGCGTTTCAGGCATTTTTGCGTTGGGTATGATTGATAATGATACGGATATTATTACTATTACTGATACTAATACTACTGGTATTTACGTACAGGACGGTACTCTTAACATTAAAAATTCTTACGTTCATGTATTAGGTGATGATTACGGAATTCAAGTAGCAGATGGAGATGAAGGTACTCCGAACGGTTATAATACAATTAACATTTCAGGCGACAGCCTAGTTGAGGTCTTTGCATCAACCGACTCAGCTGAATTAGGTGGGTATAGTTGTGGAATTTCAGGGTACATTACTTTGAATGGCACAAGTCATCTCAGTGCTACAGGAGTCACAGCAATCGCTGGGCTTTTGGAGTTGAAAGATACAAGTACTGTACTTGCAAAAGGAACAGAAACTGCGTTTTCTGGCGATAAAAGTGCGAAACCATTCTCTGAATTGCCACTCATGGATTTGAATTTCACAGACGATTTAATTAGTTATCTAGATCTAGAGAATTTAGCTAACGGTTTGTCTATTTATGCATACCACGAATACGAAGAAGATTTTGAGGAAGTACAAGTGTCTTATATAAAGCCTGATTGGGAATGGGATGATGAACTAAGTCCTAGTTGGGATCACAAACATTACGAAGCGGCAAGCTATGCAGGTGTGATGTTCAACGTGGCAAAAGAAGGCAACTATACGATTTTTGTAGGTGATTCTGGAGCGGTAACAAATGATGAGATTAGTGACGATTTCTTCTATCACGTAGATGTAGATGAAAATGAAGATAGCACCAATCACATTGTATTTTCCGTATCCGAAGGCGATATCACTGACCCGATAGACACAAATGGATATACTTCATTTAATACTGTCGGTATCTTGCCACCAGATTGGACGTATGAATTAGTGGTTGGCACAACAGACACCATCTCTGTCGGTTTGGACAATACAGGATTTGAGTCATTCAACTTCGGTTCAGTGAAAATCACAAAACCAGATTTTGCTCTTGGCTATGAAGCAGTGTTGGAAGTTGACTTGTTGCCAGCATTTGCAACCGATATTTTGACTGAAACTGTCCAAAAAAGCATTGTGTATGTAAATATGACAGGAATTCCGACACTACTTAATTCTGCACCAACGGCGGCTGGTACGTACCGTGCGTATTTCTCTTTGGACAAAAATGCATCAGCAGAGAATTTTGAAAACGTTGTCACAGGTTATGTCGATTACGAAATTGAAGATGCGTTGATCATCACACGTGCTAATGGAGATGATGCGGTGGTAGGTACAGATTATAAATATGTTACATCTGAAGATGGTTTAAGTACTGTTCTTAGTATCATAAAAGAAGGAAATTACATCATCAGGAATAACTCTGATTTTACAGAAATTTCCACCATACCGATTCAAGTTGATGTCGCAACGGGTGATGTGGAATTGGTTTTAGACGGACTCTTCATTTCCATACCTGATACGGCTCCTGAAGGTACGCATGCCCTCGAAATTGCTTCTGGTAATGCGAATGTCACTTTGTATTTGAATGATTGGGTCTTTTTGGTGAGTAGTGCTGGCGATGGCATTATGAGTGATAGCACAGGGACGCTCACAATCAATGGGGACGGAAGCGAACACATTAATTACTTATATGTCAATAGTGATGTGTCTACCGAAGATGGTCGAGATTCCGGTTATGGCATTCACTTAACACAAGGGAATCTCGTCATTGAAGATTGTGGAGAAACGCCTGCTGCAACGTCGGTGGATCCTCTCCCTGGTGTGCTTGCGATAGGTTCTTCTGTCGATAATACAGGCAAAATTGTGGAAACTGGCGGGATTCAAGTTGTCGATGGCACGATCTCAATCAACAATTCTTTCATTTGTGCATTTGGCGAAACTGTTGGAATTGATGCAACAACTTCAGAAACCACAGGAAATACGTATTGCGATATTGATATTTCAGAAAGTGTCGTTGTTTCATCGACAACAAGCAATAATGGTGTGGGCATTTCTGGATCCATTACTTTGGAAAAGGCCAGTTATCTCGCTGCCACAGGAGAAATCGGCATCGCAGGAGAATTGATTTTGGAAGATACAAGCAATGTACTTGCAAATGGAACAGAAACTGCGTTTTCAGGATACCAAAGCAACACACCATCTTCTGCATTGCCACTCATGGATTTGAATTTCACAGACAATTTATTTAGTTATATAGATCCAGATGATTTTGAAGATGGTTTGTCTATTTATGCATACCATGAAGATGAAAATGTATTCGAGGAAGTGCAAGTGTCTTACATAACGCCAAGTTGGGATGGAGAGGGTTACACAAAAACACTCTTCGCAAATGTAATGTTCAACGTAGCAAAAGAAGGCAATTACACGATTTTTGTCGGCGATTCTGGAGCAACGACAAATGAGGAAGTCAGTGACGATTTCTTCCATCATGTAGATGAAGATAGCAACAATCACATTGTATTTTCCGTAGCCGCAGGCGATGGCACACCAGAGGCAAAAGGCTATACTGCATTTGATAAGGTCAATATCTTGACTCCAGAATGGGTATATACTTTACTCAGCGATGACACCATCGGTGTGACATTGGGAAATAATGGTTTAGAGGAATTTGATTTTGGTTCTGTGACCATCGAAGCACCAACAAACACAACGTATACAGGTCAAGCAAAACCAGCAACGCTCAATGGCAGTGATTTGTTGCCAGCGTTTGCAGTTGATATTTTGACTGATGATGTGGAGATTTACTACGAAGATCTCGCTACAAATGAAGCACTCGATTCTGCACCAACTGCTGTGGGTTCATATTGTGCGTACTTCTCTTTTGACTTCAATATACAAGAACCAGCCGTTGCTTACGTAGAGTATGCAATCACAGCAGCGACATCAAGTGATAGCGGAACTGGTGGTACGACTGGTGGCATAACTAGCGGAAGTAGTTCAAGTAGTGGAAGTAGCTCAAGCAGTGGAACGGTAAGTCCAACAACAACTGATACAGATTCTACTTTCGTGCCAACGATTACACCGAGTACAGGTACTGACTCGTCAGCAACAACAACAACAACGAATACACCGATCGTTGCACCAGCTACGGCTGTAACTGTAGTCGATACGGTTGTAGCTATCGATGAAGCAACAGGAAATACGGTGAAAACGACTGCATACTCAAATGGAGCGGAAGTCGTGCAAACTGTCACTGCAACGGGTAACGTGTCAGCTGAAATTACTGGAATTACAACGAAAACTGAAATGGTAATTCCTCTCGATGAGACACCTTCTATTACTGACGTTGTTGTGATTGTCCATGAAGATGGCACTCGTGAAATCATAAAAGATACTGCAATTACTGCTGATGGACTAAAAATCATTTTGGGTTCCGATGCAAAAATTGAAGTCGTTGACAATGCAAAAACATTTAACGATGTCGTTGCTGGTTCTTGGTATGAAGATTCAGTTCTTTTTGCCACTTCAAGAGAATTATTCCTTGGAATGGAAGAAGGTGTTTTTGCCCCAACAGGCACAATGACAAGAGCCATGATTTGGCAAGTACTTTTCAATTACCAAGGCGAAGAAGTAGCAACAAGTGGCACAGAATGGTATGCTGCTGCACAAGCTTGGGCAATCGATTTTGGTGTTTCTGATGGTACAAATCCAAGTAGCGAAATGACAAGAGAACAACTTGTGACATTGCTTTATAGAATGGGTGGCACAGGAGCGACTTCTGGTCAATTCGATAGTTTTGGCGATAGCGGAGCTGTAAGTGATTGGGCAACGGATGCCATGAACTGGGCTGTAGCAGAAGGAATTATTGCCGGAGCAAATGGCAATTTGAATCCGAAAGGAAATGCAACGAGAGCGGAAGTGGCTGCGATTATAATGCGATTCATCTCTATGTAATTTCGCTCCTCTAAATATTAAAAAAAGAGTGCGTTTTCTCACTTTGCCATAAGGGTTCTTGCATCAAATATGGTGAATATGTAATATAAAAAATCAGTTTGAATGAAATCGATTCAAGCTGATTTTTTTGCACAAATTTCTTTTAACGGTCTGTGTTTTTGGTGTGGACTTGACGGAATCAAGGGTTTGTGATACTATAATATTAGGGAAACTATAAATTTTGAAGGAGGCGTATCATGTACGGTTTAATAGGTGAAAAATTGGGGCATAGCTTTTCAAAGGTGGTTCACGAGGAGTTTCAAGAATACTCGTATGATTTATATCCTTTGTCACGAGAAGAATTCCCCAAATTCATGGAGAAAAAAGAATTTACAGCAATCAATGTGACGATTCCATATAAAGAAATGGTGATGCCATACCTCGATCACATTGATGACAAGGCAAAATCAATAGGGGCTGTGAATACAATTGTGAATCGTGATGGTATGTTGACTGGATTCAATACAGATTATGATGGATTTTTGTACACTTTGGAAGTACATAATATTGAGGTAAAGGGCAAAAAAACGCTCATTCTAGGTAAGGGTGGGGCAGCGAAAGCTTGTAGTGCAGTGCTTTCGGATCTCGGTGCAGAAGTGTATTTTGTATACTATAAACAAGAAGAGGGCTTTTTGACGTATGAGACGTGTTACACCTCGCATACTGATGCGGAAATCATTGTCAACACAACACCTGTGGGTATGCACCCGAATGACCAAAACTCGCCAATTCAATTGTCTTTTTTTCCGAATTTGCGTACAGTCATCGATGTGGTGTACAATCCTTTGCGGACAAAATTATTGATTGAAGCGGAAGAATTGGGCATTACAGCCATCGGCGGACTTGAAATGTTGATTGCACAAGCGAAATTTGCTGCGGAAATTTTCATGAAAAAAAAATTAGGCGAAGATACACTAGATGCACTTTATAAGAAAATCAGACGAGAAAAAAATAATAT
The DNA here is from genome assembly GCA_044425835.1 of Bacillota bacterium. Taxonomy (GTDB): domain Bacteria; phylum Bacillota; class Clostridia; order Lachnospirales; family Anaerotignaceae; genus Chakrabartyella. The sequence continues at coordinate 21,495 of JAWXUZ010000009.1, forward strand.
CGTTTTGGTTGGAATGAGTGGCAGCGGCAAGAGCGTACTCGGTAAAAAAATAGCGGATCAACTCGGTAAAAAATTTGTCGATACCGATGCAGAAATTGTGAAGCAAATCGGTATGCCAATCCATCAATTTTTCAGAGAAAATGGGGAAGCTCCATTTCGACTTGTGGAAAGTGAAGTCGTTGCACAACTGTCTGGAGAGACAGGTCTTGTCATTGCAACGGGTGGCGGTGTCATAAAAGATCACAATAATGTACGAGAGTTGAAAAAAAATGGAGTCATCGTTTGGTTACATAGAAATCCAGAATTGTTGGCATATGGTACGTCAAGACCGCTTGCGAGTACGAAAGAAGAAACGAAAAAACTCTATGACGAACGGTTTCCTTTGTATGAACGGGCAGCGGATTTTACGGTTTCTAATGATGAAACGGAAGAAATGTGTGTTGCATCATTGATGGAAAAATTCATGAATTATTGAGAGGACGTTCGTCAAACCAAATATAATTTCACAAAAAAAAGTGCTATGATTTCTGGAATCAGTAGCACTTTTTTGTATTTTAGTGAGATTTATTTTCGTAAGTATGGAGACGATGACACAAACGAGAAGCGGAATATTTTCTTTCAAGCACTTCAAAAATAGTGACTCCAGTATCTACGATATTGACGACAGCGGAAGTAGGGTATTTTGGTGGTGATAACGTGCAAGGCCACATATGTTTGGTGATGGCATCGACTTCCACGGCGTTGAGTTCAGTCACTTTTTTTGCATTTTCAAGTGCCAATTTTGGGTGACGAGAAATATGTCCTTTGTGCGAAGCGGCATCGTCTGACCAAGTATAAAAATAGAGATCGTGCAACAAGCCAGCCCGTGCCGCCGATTGCCAATCAAGTTTTAGATAATGACAAATCAAAAAACTATAGTAAGATACGTTGATTGAATGTTGCAAACGAGAGGTGTGACAATGCTGAAAATGGTTTCGCATTTCCAAAACTGTCTCGTGTCCAATCAAATCTTCGATCGCAGTTACATACAAAGACATCACAGCATCATTTTTTACTTCGGTAGAAATTCTTTTTTTTGAACCAATTGCTTTGTACAAGATGGCACCTCCTATTCTTTTTGTAGTATATCATAAAAAAAATGGAAAAGCAATCTTTTTATTGAGGTACCAGCTTGAAATATCAATATGTAGGGGCGACTTGTGGTCGCCTGCTTGCATTTTTACTACCTTGTTTTAGGAAACCATTAATTTTGGGGTAGTTATTTCCAATATTTTCTAAGCAATCGGAGTTTCTTTTTTTGAATCATACCACCAGAAAAATATCGTTTTCAAAAATGCTCCGAGTGGCACAGCGAGAAGCAACCCGAAAAAGCCGAATAATTTCCCGAACGCCCCGAGGGAAAGCAACACGAGTACAGGGTGTAAGGAAACTTTTTTGCCCACGACTTTTGGAACAATAAAAATACCGTCAATTTGTTGGAGTATCACAATCATGATTGCGGCGTAGAGTGCGGTGGCAGGGGAGCCAGAAAATAAGGCGGTTAGGACTGACAACAAAAAGGCAACGATGCTCCCGAAGTACGGAATGATATTGGAAAATCCAGAAATCATACCGAGTAAAATGCCATAAGGCAAATCGAGAATGGTAAAAGTGATGGAAAATAAAATTGCCATAATGGAGGCATCGATGAATTGTCCGCCGAGGTAGCCGATGAAAATATCGTAAAAGGTGAGGCATATGTTTTTCATCGTACCTGTGGATTTTTCACCGAAAACGATTCTGGAAAATTCGCTTAAAAATTGTAAAATTGCAGTTCTCTCTATTAAAATATAAATGGCAATGACAAATCCAAGGAAAATATCGACGATTTTCGTACCGATATTTGGAATTGTACTACCAAGATGGACGAACGAATTTTGGAAAAATTTCGTGATTTCATTGATCCAAAAAGTGAGAATGCTTTCTGTATTTTCGAGTATGCCCCACTGCATCAATTTGATATTGATCAGTACGAAAATGTCCCCAAGTTTTTCTGTATAAGAAAGGAATTGTTGCTCGAGCTGATTGAAATTCGTATTGCCAAGGTGTTTTCTGGTCAATAGCGTGAGTAAAAAAAGAGTGATTCCGATGATAATAACGGTTAGAAATACACTTGTTTTTTGTATATTTTTCAGGTGGAGTCGTTGTGGAAAACGTTCATTTTCTAATACTTTTTCAATTTGTTTGGTCAAAGGTGTCAAAATAGAGGCGAAAAAAATACCAAATATCAGAGGAGATACGACTTCGAAAAAAGTCTGTATCACCCCTGAAGCGACAGTTTTTGCTGCGGAAAGTTGAAATAAAATTGCACCGAGTATACATAAAAAGAGTGCGGTGATGATTACGTGAAAAGAAATTGTGAGATACGTTTTGTTCCAAGGTAATTTCATAATTCAAAGCCCCTTTGATTTTAATCTTGCAACTCCTTAAGGGCTTCGAGTAAAAATTCCCATACTCGTAGAGTAGAAGAAATCGAAACTCGCTCCTGTGGGGTGTGTATGTCGTGCATTTCAGGTCCGATAGAAATCATGTCGAGACCGTCTATTTTTTCGCCGAACAATCCACATTCGAGACCGGCATGTATGGCAGAAATCGTCGCCGATTTTTCATACATCGTCTCATAGACCTTAGCAAAATGAGCCAATAGTTCTGAGTTGGGATTGTATTTCCAACCTGGATATGACTGGCTTTGTTTGACTGTTGCACCATAAGTTTGCCCAATGAGTTCAATTTTATGCACAAGGGCAGTCATTCGACTTTTTGTGGAACTGCGGAGGGCATTGTGAATCAAAAGTGCATCGCCAGTCGTTTCTAAAATGCCGAGATTGTTGGAGCTTTCTACGAGTGTGGGCAATTCGCTGACGACGGTTTGCACACCGTATGGCAGTAGCGTCAAAATTGATAGGGCATATTTTTTTGTTTGTTCTGACCAAGTTTTCGTAATTTCTTCTTGTGAGACTTCATGATGTATTACTATATTCCCGTCGGAAAAAGAATATTCCTCTTTCATTTCTTGTGAATATTTACTCAAATAATGCTGGAAATCAGAGGTGTGTTCGGGCGGTATATGGAGGGTGGCAAATGCTTCTCTACATATGGCATTGTCCATACTTCCGCCGTGCATAGCTGACACTGAAAAATCGATTTTTTGGTCAAGTTGGTACAAAATTCGTCCTAATATTACGATTGCATTTCCTCTTTGCAAGTGAATGTCTGCTCCTGAGTGTCCGCCCAAAAGTCCTGTTATAGAAATGGTGTAGGAGAGGGCATCTTTTGGTGGAATTTCAAATTCTAAGGGGAGGGCGATCTCCATGCGACACCCACCACTGCAACCAGAAAGCAACAAGCCTTCTTCTTCGTTGTCTAAATTGATGAATCGTTTCCCTTCGATATCGGAGGTGTCAAAATGAATGGCCCCCTCAAGACCAGTTTCCTCACAGGAAGTGAAAATGCCTTCGATGGGTGGGTGAACGCCATCTGTTTTGGTGAGCAGTGCCATCATGTATGCAACGGCAATGCCATTATCTGCTCCGAGTGTCGTTTCGTTTGCGTAGATGTAGTCACCTTTGACGACCAACTCGATTGGGTCTTTCGTGAAATCGTGAGCAGTCCCTACGTTTTTGTCGCACACCATGTCGATGTGTCCTTGCAAGATGATTGGCTTTTCGTTGACCTTACTCTGACTGCCTGGCTTTTTGATCAGCACGTTATAGAGTGCATCTTGTCTGCAAAATAAACCGTGTTCTTTGGCGAAAGCGACTAGAAAATCGCTAATGGCTTTCTCGTTTCCGCTCCCCCTTGGGATTTTTGAAATTTCCTGAAAATAGTGAAGTACGTTGTCTTTGTCAATGTGATTGAATTGTGTCATGTGGTTTGCTCCTTTCGTTTCCTTGTTCTGAATCTATCATATGATTTTGCGTGTGAGATGTCAAGGTGTTTTCTGGGATTCTTTTGCTGAAAAAGGAAGTTTTTTCGTAGAAATTTAATTTCCTGAATGCTACTTTTTGAAGAAAAATTTCGTGAAACAGAAAAAAACTTGTGCAATTTCACTATCCACACACATTTTGTTATGAAAAATTTAAAAATATTCGTAAAATCGGAAAGATATGGGTAAAATTATATAGTATATATTATTTTATTTTGTTATATTTAGTACTTTTTGCCATTGCAAATATAGAAAAAAGGAGTAATATAAGTATTGACAGAGAATAGGTTTCTTGAATTAATGAAACATAAGTAGTGTAACTTAGTTTTAGTGACGAACAGGAGGAGTTGTATGTATTCAGAACATTTTTTATTGGAACTAGCAATTATTTTGTTGTTTACGAAAATATTGGGTTTGGCGACGAAGCGTTTTAAGATGCCACAAGTCGTGGGGGCGTTGCTTGCTGGTGTGGTTTTGGGACCTGCTGGTCTGAATTTTTTGAGAGAGACTGATTTCCTGAATAAAATAGCTGACCTCGGTGTCATTATTTTGATGTTCTCTGCTGGAATAGAAACTGACATTGCGAGTTTGAAAAGGACGTGGAGAAAATCACTGGTGATTGCGTTGATGGGGATTTGCGTGCCGTTGCTTTTTGGTATGGCAGTCGGGACGTGGTTTTACCCTGAACGAGACTTTTTGCAACATGTATTTATCGGCATTATTTTGACTGCAACTTCTGTCAGTATTACCGTGGAAACGCTAAAAGAGATGGGAAAAATTTCAACGAAAGCGGGCAATGCCATATTGGGTGCCGCTCTCATCGATGATATTTTGGGGATTGTTGGCTTGACCATTGTGACGAGTATGGCGGGTAGTGAAGTGAGCATACCGATTGTCCTTGGGAAAATCATTGGATTTTTTATGTTTGCAGGTGTGGTTGGTTTTTTTGTGAAAAAAATGTTTGCAAAATGGGTCAATCATTACCAAGAAGATTTGCGTCGTTTTGTCATCATTTCGTTTGTCATCTGCTTGTTGTTGTCTTTTGTCGCAGAAGCATATTTCGGCGTTGCGGAAATTACAGGGGCTTTCATTGCCGGACTCATCATTGCGAATACGGAGCATACACATTACATCGAAGCGAGATTCAGCACGTTGTCATACATTCTCCTTTCGCCAATCTTTTTTGCAAGTATCGGTTTGCAAGTCGAGTTACCAGAAATGAATGCGACAGTCATCGTGTTTACACTCGTTTTGATTATAACTGCTATCATTTCTAAAATTTTCGGCTGTGGTCTTGCGGCTCGTTTTTGTGGATATACGAATCAAGAATCGCTCCAAATTGGTACGGGCATGGTTTCTCGTGGGGAAGTTGCCTTGATTATGGTTGCACAAGGTGTCCCTCTTGGCTTGATGACGACGGATTTGTTCGCTCCTGTCATCATTATGGTGATTGTGACGACGATCGTTTCCCCGATTTTGCTCAAACTTGCATTTGAAAGAGAAGTAGAAACAGCGACAGTATGAACCAAAAAGCAGAGCCATGACACCAAATGGGGTTGTGGCTTTTATTTTTGGCTTATTTTTGTTAAAAATTTAGTAAAATCAGAAAAAATTTCCGAAAAATGCAAATTTCCCTTTATTTTTTTCAAAATTTCGTGTAGAATAGAAGTAATGGTTTAATTAGAAAAAAGTTAAACTTTGACTACATGAAGTTAAGGAAGGAAATAGAAAAATGAATTTACTAGATGAAATACAAAAAAGACGTATTTTCGGCATCATCTCTCATCCCGATGCGGGGAAAACGACTTTGACTGAAAAATTACTGTTGCACGGTGGAGCGATTCGTGAAGCTGGCACTGTCAAAGCAAGAAGAAATTCCAAATTTGCAAAAAGTGACTGGATGGAAATCGAAAAACAAAGAGGGATTTCTGTGACGTCCTCAGTTATGCAATTTGAATACGAAGGCAAAGTCGTTTCGATTATGGATACCCCTGGGCATAACGATTTCGGGGAAGATACGTACCGCATATTGACGTCTGTCGATAGTGCCGTCATGGTCATTGATGGGGCAAAAGGGGTCGAGTCGCAGACCGTGAAATTGTTCAAAGTCTGTAGCTTGCGACAAATTCCGATTTTCACTTTCATTAATAAAGTCGACCGCCAAGCAAGAGATCCGCTAGAAAGTATGGCGGACTTAGAAGAGGCACTCGGTTTGCCCTCTACGGCGGTGACGTGGCCTATCGGAAATGGCATTTCTTTTGAGGGGATTTACGATAGATTGCACAATAAAGTCTATCTGCATAAGTCAAATACTGGTGAAATTGTCCTTGGTGAAGATGGGGTGTTTGGCGAAGAATTGCGTGGTGTCATTACCGACACGAACTTAGATACGCTACGAGAGGAAATGGAACTCCTTGATGGGGCGGGCAATCCGTTCGATGTCGACTTAATTTCGGCGGGCAAATTGTCACCTGTGTTTTTTGGATCGGCTCTGGCTGATTTTGGTGTGACACCATTTTTAGAACATTTTTTGGAACTTTCTCCATATCCAAACGTCAGAAAAACAACGACAGGAGAAGTCCTTCCTACGGATGAATTTTTCAGTGGCTTCATTTTCAAAATTCAGGCAAACATGAATCCGGCCCACAGAGACCGACTTGCATTTTTGAGAATCTGTTCAGGACAATTTACAAGAGGGATGTCAGTGACACTCTCAAGGACAGGCAAGCAAATGAAATTGAGCCAGTCCACACAGTTGATGGCAAATGAAAGAGAAACACTAGAAACGGCGATGGTAGGTGATATCATCGGGATTTACGATAGTGGGACGTACCAAATCGGCGACACGCTGACTGACCGTAAAGAAAAATTGTTCTTCGAGCCGTTGCCGACGTTTCCACCTGAACTTTTTATGAGGGTGTATCCAGTCAACTCTTTGAAAGCGAAACAGTTCCAAAAAGGTGTGCAACAGTTGGCACAAGAGGGAGCGATTCAAGTGTATACGAATGACTTCAACGATGTCATTTTAGGGGCAGTGGGGCAGTTGCAGTTTGAAGTGTTCGACTATCGATTGCAAAATGAATACAATTCAGAAGTCCGCATGGAGCCTATGGATTTTAGTGTGGCGAGATGGGTGGAAGAAGATACCGACATCGAAATGTTGAAATCTTTGCTCGTTGCTCGTAGTGCGTTGGTGTACGATCGTTTCAAGAGACCGATTTTGCTATTTGCAAACCAGTATACGCTCAATAATTTTATGCAGAAAAATCCAGAACTTCCACTGTTAGAAGCGATGAATGTCGATGACAGTGCGTACCAATCACAAGTCTAATAAGGTGGTTGGACGAAAAAATCAATGTAATATCACTACAAAAAATATGAGTTTCTACCTATTATATATACTGTAAATGGAGTGGAGGTGAAATCGATGAAGAAAAATGAAAAGGACGAAAACTTAGAATTGGACTTAGAATTTGCGACGACTGAAGATGTATCGGAAACGGCATGGCAAAATGAATACGTGGACAAAGCCAAAAGAGGTGACGTTGCTGCTTTTGAACATTTGATCAAAAGTCAAGAACGTATTGTATATAACATAGCGTATCGCATGATCAATAACAAGGACGATGCGTACGATTTGTCTCAGGAAATTTTCATAAAAATATTTAGGAATTTGAGGCATTTCAATGGACAATCCTCGTTTTCTACATGGGTATACCGCATTGCGGTCAATGCCTGTATCGATGAAATTAGGAAGCGGAAAAACAAAGGCATTGTATCGATCGACCAAGAATTAGAAGGCGATGACGGTCATTACAAAAAAGAATTTGTTTCAAATTCTGCAACACCAGAAGAAGCGATGATCAAAAAAGAAGAACAACTTGAAATCACGAGGGCAATCAATGCGTTGTCTGAAGAACATAGAGCAGTTATTATTTTGAGAGAAATCCATGGAATGTCGTATGAGGAAATTGCAGGTATCGTTGGAATGTCGCTTGGAACGGTGAAATCTAGGATTTCAAGGGCAAGATCACAATTCAAACAAGAAATATTAAAAATTTGGGAACGAAATAAAAAATAATTCCGTCATAACAAATATAGGTAACACGGATAGTAAAAAAAGGAAAAAATGAAAGGAGGTTGATTGGTTTATGCGTTGTGAAGATTGCAGAGAACTTTTGTGGGTTTATGCAAAAGATGAACTTGCACCTGAGATCAAACCGGACGTCAAGGCTCATTTGGGCAGCTGTAGAGAGTGTGCCAAAGAATTGATGTACGTTAGAAAGATGATAACAATTGTGAACGAGCTTCCGATTGAGGAATTGCCACCGCAATACCATACGTCTTTGGTCAAAAAATTAAAAAGAGAAGCGAAAAAATTGCCGAAAGATGTGAAGAAGCCGAAAAAAGAAAAAGCTGTGGCGATCAAACAAAAAGAAGAAGAAACTGTTGTGGCTGCAGTGGCACCGCAGAAAACGATGCATGAAGAAGAATCCGACAGGCCGTTTGAGTCTTCAAAAGTAAAAAGAAGGATACACGAAGAAGAATCTGATAAAATAGAGCAAGAAACTGCACAAAGAAGAAGGTTGCATGACGATGAGATTGAGGAATTTGGAGGATTTGAAAACATCGAAGGCATTGAGGGTCTCGAAGGGTTTGAAGGTCTCAAAGAAATTGATGCAATGCTTGAGCGATTTGATGATGTAAAAATGGAGGGGACACGGTCTCCAATCAAAACAACAGAGAGTGAAAAGAGTACGACTCCGAGTACAACTCCAAGTAAGAGTGCAGCTCCGAGTACGTACACACCAAGAAGTAAAGTTCAAGGCAAAGCAAAAACAATCAAAGAAAAAGAGAAGAAAAAGAAAAAGAAAGTCCTTCTGTCGAAGCGTGGTATGGGTGTTGTAGCAGCTGCGTTTTTGTTACTCGTTGCCGGCGGTGGGTATCAACTCGTAAATTCCCTTGGTGGACTCCCTTCTTTGAATTTTGGAAAACCAAGCAGTGTGAGTTATAGTGGGATTTCTGCTTCTGATATGGCGGAAGTGACAACGGATCGCCCAGTGGCAGACATTCCTGTCGATGAATTTGGCAATGCAGTGCCACTTGATGATGCAGTCATGGCAAGAGGAAATTTTGAAGATGCGACTGATATGAATGAGTCGAATGAGTCAGAACTGTTGACTGGGGCACCTGCTCCTCGTGGAGCAATTCCAGAAGGTGATATGGCGGAGGAAGATCCACTAGCGATGGCAGAAGATGCATCGCAATCAGAAACTACTGGAGCAGAAACGACGCAGGAAGCAATGACTGTTTCTAACAATCCTATCTTAGAGGAAGAGGCAACTGTAGATAGTGAAACGGAGGAGACTTCACCTGAAGCGGAATCTGTAGATCAAAATATCGTTATCAAAGTAAGAAATATGAACAATGCAATACAAGCATTGCTTGATGCAACGAAACAATTTTCTGGTAGTTCAGTCGATGAAAGCAATTCGGGGATTGTGATTGTATCATTGTCGCCTAGCGATGTGGATGCTTTGGTGGCAGAGCTTGCCTCTATTGGAACAGTTACAAATATATCTGTACTCAATCCTGCAATGAATGAAAAACAAACTGCAAATATTGGTGTTGTTTTCTATATGTAAAATGACAGCATGATACAAACAAAGGGGCTAATTTTTAGGCCTCTTTGTTTTTTCTGTGGCAGAAATGGAAATTCATTTTAATATATCTTAAATATCACTGGTGTATGCATTTTTGTAGGAATTTTAGATGGAAAAATGGAAATAAATTCAAAATAATGGCAGTTGACATTTTGTGTTTATGTGTTAAACTGATGTAGTGATGATTGCAATTGCGGTCAAACATTAGAACAAGGTCATTGTGCGTTGGGCAATTCCCCGCAGTGCCATGAAGATAGGGAGTTGTTTCATGGACGAAAAAATTTATTTTGCGATGCAGTGACCGTACCCAAAGCGACACGAATACTCTCCCGTTTTGTGTTGCGAAAATCAGAGGAGGAAACAATGAAAAATGTAGAAGTAGGCAGTTTTGGTATCAAAAATGTAACAACGAAACAACTGACGATGGTGGCGATTTTGATTGCACTCAATGTGGTGCTGTCACGGTTTTTATCGATTCCGGCATGGAATGTGAAAATCGGATTTTCTTTCGTGCCTGTCGTCATGGCGGGAATGCTCATGGGACCAGCATTTGGTTTTTTAGTCGGAGCGTGTGGTGATTTTGTAGGTGCAATCTTATTTCCTTTCGGTGCATTTTTTCCGGGATATACGTTGACAGCAGGTCTCACAGGTATGATTTATGGACTTTGTTTGTACAAAAAACAATCGCTGTTGCGAATTGTCGTTGCATCATTTGCAGTTGAAATTTTCTGCTCATTGTTGCTCAATTCATACTGGATTACACTCACAGCCGGGACACCTTTTCTCTCGCTGTTGCCAGTTAGAATCTCGAAAGTATTTATCATGAGTGCAGTCAAAGTAGTGACCATTTCTTGTATGGTGAAGTATTTCCCCAAGATAAATTTTTTAGATAGAGTGAGTTCATAAGGAGGAAACAAACATGAAAAGTTGGAAAAGTGATATTGAAATTGCACAATCAACAGAGATGTTACCGATTGAGCAAGTGGCAGAAAAAATTGGTTTGACAAGAGATGATTTGGAATTTTATGGAAAGTACAAAGCAAAATTAGATTTCAATGCCGTCGCAAAAGGCAAAGAGGAATCGGCAAAAGTCATTTTGGTGACTGCCATTACACCAACGCCGGCAGGTGAGGGCAAAACAACGACTTCCGTCGGGCTAAGCGATGCCATGAACCGCATTGGCAAAAAAACAATTGTTGCGTTGCGTGAACCGTCTTTGGGGCCTGTATTTGGCATCAAAGGTGGAGCGGCAGGTGGCGGATACGCACAAGTCGTGCCGATGGAGGACATCAATTTGCATTTTACAGGCGATTTTCATGCCATTGGAGCTGCAAATAATCTCTTGGCGGCAATGCTTGACAATCATATTTTCCAAGGCAATGATCTTGGAATTGACAATCGTCGCATCACATGGAAACGTTGCGTCGATATGAACGACAGACAACTTAGAGGAATTACTTGCGGACTCGGTGGGCGTGTCAATGGTGTGCCTCGTGAAGATGGTTTTGATATTACAGTGGCATCTGAAATTATGGCGATTCTATGCCTTGCTATGAGTTTGGAAGATTTGAAGACGAAAATCGGCAATATCATCGTAGGGTATACGAGAGACGAAAAACCAGTCACAGCAGCAGATTTGAAAGCAGAAGGAGCGATGACGACTTTGCTCAAAGATGCAATCAAGCCAAATATTGTACAAACCCTAGAAAACAATCCAGCAGTGATTCATGGTGGACCATTTGCCAACATTGCCCACGGTTGCAATAGCGTAATGGCAACGAAATTGTCTATGAAATTGGCAGATTACGTCGTGACAGAAGCAGGATTTGGAGCTGACCTCGGTGCGGAAAAATTCATCGACATCAAATGTAGAAAATCGGGCATTCGTCCTTCGGCTGTCGTGATCGTTGCTACTGTGAAAGCGTTGAAAATGCACGGCGGATTGTCCCTTGCTGACCTCGGCACGAAAAATCTCGAAGCATTGGAAAAAGGATTGCCAAACTTACTCAAACATATTGAAAATGTGACAGAAGTCTTTGGCTTGCCAGCTGTCGTTGCCATCAATAAATTCCCGACTGATGCAGAAGAAGAATTGCAACTCATTGAGGAAAAATGCAAAGCGTACGGTGTCAATGTCGCATTGTCTGATGTGTGGGCAAATGGTGGAGCTGGTGGTGAGGCTCTTGCAAAAGAAGTTGTACGTTTGGCAGAATCGGAAGAAAATAACTTCAAATTTGCGTATGAGGACAACTCTTCTATCAAAGAAAAAATTACAGCTGTCGTACAAAAAGTGTACGGTGGAGAAGGCGTTGATTTTTCACCAGCAGCAACGGCTGAAATTGAAAAATTGGAAGCACTAGGGTTTAGAGAATTGCCAGTTTGTATGGCGAAAACACAGTATTCTTTTTCAGATGTGCCAACGAAATTGGGCAGACCAAAGGGCTTCCGTGTGAGCATAAAAACCGTCAAAGTATCAGCGGGAGCGGGATTTATTGTCGTACTCACGGGCGATGTGATGACGATGCCTGGACTTCCAAAAGTACCAGCTGCTGAAAAAATAGATGTTGATAACCAAGGTGTGATTTCTGGATTGTTTTAAATGAAAAGTAACTGTTCAGAATCTTATTTTTAAGACCGTGGACGCTGTCCACACCTGCCATTTTTTGAAAAAAATGGAGTAAAACTTTTATTTTTACAGACTTTAGCGTGCCGAAAAACTTCCGAAACTGAATCTTTCAACATATTTATTAGGGTACCGAATAGTTACAACGAAAAATATATTTTTGTGAAAAGTAGTGAAATTATTTTCAGCATAGAGCCATTGTTATAATTAGAATCGACAAATACAGTAAGGGGAATTGAATGGATAGAGTAAAAAAATTTATATCGGCAATATTTGCAGGAATGTGCATAGGTATGGGGGCTGTGGTGTTTCTACAACAAGAAAATAATATGATTGGTAGCTTTTTGTTTGCCATCGGTTTGTTTTCTGTGGTCATTTTCAAATTTCAATTGTTTACAGGACGTGTAGGCTATTTGCCATATAAAAATTTCGATTATGTGCTTGAGTTGTGCATCATATGGTTTGGCAATTTGCTTGGCACGTGTTTGATTGCAATTACAATACAAATGACGAGAATATATCCGCTGATTGAGGAACGGGTAGTTGCGATTTCGCAACTGAAATTGAATGATGATTTGCTTAGTATTTTGATTCTTTCCTTTTATTGTGGCATTTTAATGTTTGTAGCGGTGGAGTCGTCGAAAAACGAGTCTGTGCAACTCCCATTCAAATTCCCAGTTGTATTTTTGCCTGTAATGGTATTTATTTTGTCGGGATATGAACATGTCATTGCGAATATGGTGTACTTTTCCTTGGCGAAAGTTTGGGATTTTAACACGCTAATTTATGTCATTGTGATGACCATCGGCAATAGTTTGGGTGGCATGTTCATTCCTTTTTACTTGAAGTATTTCCGGTTGCCGATTAGCGAATGAGTCAGACCTCAAAGCTTGTGCAGAATTTATTGTCATACCTAGAGATGATATGATGACAATGTATGGATTGCCCAAAGTAGCAGTACTAAAAAAATAGATATAGATAACCTAAGTGTGATTTGTGGATTATTTTAAATGACAAACCTATCCAAAACGACTAAAAAGCTTGACGACTACTGTATTTTCCTGTACTATTATAAGAAACATAGTAGCAGGATAGCTTTTTATCATAGAAGGTACTGTCAAAATCACGATCGACAGATAACATTAAGGGGAATTTATGGATAGAGTAAAAGAGTTTATATCGGCAATTTTGGCGGGCATGTGCATCGGTTTTGCGGGGGTCGTTTCCCTCCGCCAAGACGATCCTGTCATTGCTAGTTTTTTGTTTTGCATTGGAATGTTTGGTATCGTTGTATTTGGATTGCACTTATTTACAGGGCGTGTGGGGTATTTGCCACATAGAAAGCATAATTATATCGCTGAGTTGTGTGTCGTATGGTTTGGCAATTTGGTCGGTGTGCATTTGATGGCAGAGGCAATCAAATTGACGAGAATATATTCTACAATTGAAGAACATGCAAGGATACTTTCAAGTAGAAAATTAGATGATACTTTGCTTAGTATTTTGATACTTTCTTTTTTCTGCGGTGTACTGACATTTATGGCAGTCGAAGCGTTCAAAAACAAAGAAATTCACCATGCATTGAAATTCCCAGCGGTATTTTTGCCGATTATGGTCTTTATTTTATCGGGATACGAGCAAGTCGTAGCCAATATGTTTTACTTTTCTTTGGTGGCAGTTTGGGATTTCAATACGTGGATTCATGTCATTGTGATGACCATCGGCAATAGCTTGGGCGGTATGTTCATCCCGTTTTACTTAAAGTATTTCCGCTTGCCAATTAGCGATTGAGCGTATCTTTTGTAACAGAATTAATCGAATCTTAATTGAATAATGATTGACGTGTATTTTTTTACAGTTTATAATGAAAGATATGTTGAGTAATGTATAATGAGAAAGTAGGATTCGGATGAAAAAAATTGATTTTTCAAAACTAGATATGAAATATGTAAAGCCAGCAGGATATGGATTTGTGATTGTGGCTTTGCTTATTTTGTTTGAAAAAATAATTAGCAACGTGCATGGAATCGTAGGGGGAACAACTTCCTTTTTGAAATATACGGTTGATATGACGATGCCTTTTGTCATCGGGTTTGCCATTGCGTATTTGATGAATCCGTTTGTGAAATTTTTAGAGAAAAATATAGACAAAAGAATAGGGATTAAAGAGGAAAAAATAAAATCTATCCGTGCAATGTGCGTGGCATTTTCGTATTTGATTATATTTGGTGGATTTGTGTATATTACTTTGTACTTAGGTCCTGAATTTGAAGCGTCTTTTAAGGCGGTAATGGATACGATTGCCATGATGTCAACGTATGATTATACAGCGATGTTAACGGGTCTTTTCGAGCAATTTGATTTTATTGATATGGAATACATCACAAATATTGCAAATGCAATGTTTTCAAAATTGATGGCGATGTTTCAAAATGTCCCCGCACTATTTGGCGGTTTGCTTGGCAATCTCGTGTTGGTTGGGGGCGTTGCAGTCGATGTCATTATGGGTCTGTTCATTGCGTTTTATTTGCTTTACGACAAAGAATCGTTCATGGCATACCTAAGCAAAGTATTTTATGCTTTGTTCGAGCAAAAAAAGACCTCTCGTTTTTTTGTAAATTGCTCAAGAGTCAATGGGATTTTCCAAAGTTTTATCGTTGGGAAAGCACTCGATTCTTTCATCGTGGCAATCATTGCTTTTGTTGGATTTACAGTATTGAAAGCACCATTTGCAATCGTTTTGGCATTGATCATTGGTGTGACAAATATGATTCCTTATTTTGGCCCGTTCATTGGAGGGATTCCTGTTGTCATTTTGACAATTCTTGCAAGTGATTTGACGACTGGTTTGTGGGTGACTGTATTTATTGTTGTATTGCAACAGTTTGATGGCAATGTCATTGGCCCAAAAATACTTGGTGATTCCGTCGATTTGAGTCCGCTTTTGATTATTTTGGCGGTTGTCGTTGGTGGTGCTTTGGCAGGAGTTGTGGGCATGTTCATCGGTGTACCGATTTTGGCGACGATCAAGATGTTTTTCACGGAGTATGTCAATGCACGGTATCTCAAAAAATATGGAACGAATGAACCACTGAAAAATATAGAGACGAAGAGTGAATAAAAAATTGCGAAAAGGAGAACAATTCAATGAAAACAAAAGTGATGCGTATGGTAGTTATGTTGTCCTTTATTTTGACTTTGATGACTCCAATCAAAGTGCTTGCTTCTGATCTATCGGGTCATTGGGCTGAGGGAGTTATGAATTCTTGGGTAGAAAAAGGGTTTTTGTCTCCGTATGAAGATGGGACAATTCGCCCTGATTCATACGTGATGCGGGCTGAATTTGTGGATATGATCAATCTTGTTTTGGGTTTTTCCGAGACGAGTGGTGTTGTTTTTGAGGACGTACCAAAAAATGCATGGTTTCATGAAGCAGTAGATATTGCTGTCACAGCGGGCTATGCTAATGGGGTGACGGAAACGACGTTTCTTCCGAGTGCGAATTTGACTCGTGAACAGGCGGCTACGTTCGTATACCATGCGATTGGAATTGCTCCTGAGATGGCGACAAAGTTCGTCGATCACGATGCGATTTCTCCTTGGGCAGTGCCAGCTGTTGGAGCGATGAGTGCTATCGGCTATCTTTCTGGAAATGCAAATGGTGAATTTGCACCGAAATCGTTACTCACTCGAGCAGAGGCAGTTTCATTTTTGGAACGTGTACGCATTGGTGTGGAATCGTCTATGGTGCAACGTCGTGAAGTGGTAACCCTGTCGGAATCGGGTACGATTTTGGAATCTACGACTGTTTCTGGTGATTTGCATATCACGATGGCAGACGACTTAGATGAAATTTTCGTTGATGATGTCGTTGTCCTTGGTAATGTCTATATAAATGGTACTGGAAGTGGTACTGTTTTTGCAAATAATATGATTGTGTATGGCGATATTTTTATGGAACAAACAGGAGTCAATTTTGAAATTACAGGAAATACACAACTCTCTTCGATTGAAATTACAAAGAGTTGTCGCATTCAGGCGAAAGAATTGACTGGTGCGGTCAAAAAAGTTGTATTCAATACTGAAATTTCAAAATCGTATCGTACAACGTTGGGATTGAATTTAGAAACAATTGTACTCAACGCACCGACTTCTGTCGTCATTGAGCGTATGGTTGAAAATCTTGAGGTGACGGAGCGTGCAACTGGCTCTATTGTGAATTTCTCAAACCAAGCAGATGTTGCGTATTTAGAAGTCAATGCCATGATGACACTTTCTGGGGCGGGGACAGTAGGAACGCTACAGGCAAATTGCATTGGCATTACAGTCGGTAGAGATATTTCTGCCCATACTGTGGAAACGGCTGTGGGTGTTGGTGCACCAGTTGTTTCTATTATAGATACCATTTTACATGAACAGCAAGAGGAAGTTGAAGCTGAAGCTGAAGTTGAAGTTCTATAAAAATAATATTGATGAAAATTGTACTTCTCTCACAAATTGTGGGGGAAGTATTTTTGTATATAAATTCAAATTTTGTACAGATTAAAAGTAGAATTTATAACGAAAGGGTGTATGATTATGGTGAAAATTCAAAAATTAGACAACGGCATTGCAGTCGCAATGGAGTCGATTCCATATGTGAAAAGCATTTCATTTGGAATATGGGTCAAAAATGGAACGAGAAATGAAAAAGCGGAGGAAAATGGGATTTCTCATTTTATCGAACATATGTTATTTAAGGGGACAGAAAAAAGGACAGCAAAGCAAATTGCTGAAGAAATGGACGCTCTTGGTGGGCAACTCAATGCGTATACGACGAAAGAATATACATCATACCAAACGAGAATGCTCCACACAAATTTTACAAAAGCACTTGATATTATGAGTGATATGTTTCTCAATTCTGTTTTTGAGCATTTCGATGTCGAAAAAGAAAAAGATGTCATTCGTGAAGAAATTCATATGTACGATGATTCTCCAGATGAGTTGGTGCATGATAAAATGCAAAACCATATTTTTCGAGGGTGCAGTTTGGGATTTCCGATCCTTGGCACGGTCGAAACGATCGATAATTTGACGGATGAGTCGGTGCGAGCGTACTACGAAGCCAATTATCATACAGAAAATACAGTGATTTCTGTCGCAGGATACTTCAAAGAAGAAGAAATGTTTGCTGAACTCAATCGTGTATTTGGACAATGGAACCGCAAAGAAAAGTACGCACCATACAATACGAAAGGGCGGTACGCCGTCAGTCACTCTGCGTGGGAAAAAGATATCGAGCAGTTGCACCTTTGTTTGGCATTTCCAGGAATTGACAGAAATGACGATATGCGATACGCTTTGAGTGTCTTCAATACGATTTTTGGCGGTGGCATGAGTTCGAGATTGTTCCAAAAAATCCGTGAAGATCATGCTTTGTCGTATTCCATCTACAGCTACCCGACTGCGTTTTCTGATACGGGGTCGTTTTCGATTTATGCTGGCTTAAGTGAGGCACATCTCGATCGTGTGCTTGAGATGATTGCTGAAGAAATCAATCGTGTGCGAATGACACCGCTAGCCCAGGCTGTCGTAAATGCAACGAAAGAACAAATGATCAGCAACTATATCATCGGTGCAGAAAGTACGATGAATCGTATGGTCTCAGCTGGAGCAGCTCTGCTACTCAAAAATGAAATTTTGCCTGATGATGCAGTCATAGAACGCATTCGTTTGGTCGAAGCAAAAGATATTTTGGAGATTTGCGAGCGAATGTTTGAGTGGGGCGAAGTCAGTTGGTGTAGCGTTGGGAAAATTTCGGCACCGCATTTGGAAAGAAGTGTCAAGCAGATTTACTAAAATCATAGATAATTTTTTTCAGAAATGGTATACTAATTTCACAGGGAGATTTATATAAGTAATGATTGCTGAATAAGTGAAAGATTCTAAAATGAAGGGATAAAACCTTGAGACTCCGTCTCAAACTCTGCCAACTTTTGAAAAAGTTGGAGCAAAACTTTATTTTTTGCTCACTTTAGCGTTTACTGAAAATTATAACTGCAAGGGTTTTGAGTGTTTTATGAAAAAAACATTGCAGATTAAAGGAATAAAAGTGCTTATAAACGTTGATATAATAGGATTTTTATATTAATCAGCAACCATTAAGTATAAATCATTCTGATGTAAAATTCGTACCACAGGAGGTAGTATATGAAAATTGGAAATTGGATTGCACTAGCGTTAATTATCATTGGTGCACTCAACTGGGGACTCATTGGTTTTTTTGGTTATGATTTGGTAACTTCAATATTCAACGGAAATTTATTCTGGATTGCAAGGGTAATTTTTGGTCTTGTGGGCATTGCTGGTATTTGGTGTTTGACCATGTTCCAAGCGGTCGGACAAGAAGATCCGCATTTGCACGAAGGACAATAAATTTTTACAGCGGGCAACCGCTGTACTTACATAAGCATACAAATTCTTACAAATTTATAATATTTATTCTAATAATGAGACCGTTTCAGGAATATAGTGTATAATGCAATTATGTTGCTATTTTGATATGGCGAATTTGAAGGGAAATTTGAGGTGAAAATCATGGAAGATGCAAGCAATCAAACATTAAATATGGATAGAATGTCTGAAATGATATCTGACTTTTATGTAAATCCAGAGCCAAGGCCATCTGTTGTCAAGCTGTTGCAAGACATCACAGATTTTTTCGGTATGGCAAGAGGGATTTCTGTCGTATACAAACAAGAACTTAATGAATATGTTGTGATGACGGAGTGTTTTCCGAATGAAACGGCCATTGATTATAGAACTATTTTAGGTCTACAGCCAGAGCAATTTTCAAATACATTCGACAATGAAAGCGATCAAAATAGAGATAATTTTTTGACGGTTTGTGGCGAGCAAAAATTCGTTTGGACAGACGATTACGCAAAAATCAAAGACGTTGTTCGTGCCGTAGGATTCCAGACGACACGAGAAGATGACATCACAGAATGTTATTTTTTTGCGATGCAACAGCCAAATTTATTTACATACGTTGCATTTGAGCGATACGACGAGCGTCGATTGACACAACATGAACTCCATGCCATGACTGCATTATGTAGAATTATGAATGCAAAAATTGAACGATTAGAGTATACAAAAAAATACAATTACGACTTATTGATGAAAGATACAGTCATAAAAAATGAAAATATTCCGATAGCAGTGGTCGACAAAGAAACGTCAAAAGTCTTGTACCATAACGAATTGTACCATAATGTATTGCCTGAAATTAAAGTAGGTGAAGTGTGTTGTAAATTGCTTTTGAACTGCAAAAGAAGTGATGGTTCGGTCATTGAAGAAGATGTCTTGATTAGCTCGGCCGATTCGGATCAACAATGGTTGAAAAAAACGATTTCCTTCAAATTGAGCAATGGAAAAGATGCATATATGGTCTATGCAAAAAATAATGAAGATTACATCAACCAACTGATGGCAAGAGACAAGTTGACAGGGGCATTGCTATCCCGTGGTTTTGAGGAATTTTACAAAGTCTACGTGACAAAAAGCAGTCGTAATTACGCACTTTGTGTGTTGGATATTGATAAATTCAAATATCTAAATACAGTATTAGGCTACAAAATTGGCGATGCAGTGCTAAAGAAAATTGCAGAGGTTTTGACTGGATTTACTTCAGAAAAAGAGAGTTTTTGTCGCTTAAGCGATGACAAGTTCGCTCTTTTTATGCGATATAAAGACGAAGAAGTATTGTATGCAAAAGTACGAGAATTGTCAACTTTGTTTGATGAAATGAAAGAAACACATTTCTCTGAGGCGAAAATTACAATCATTGGCGGTGTGACTTTGGTCGATAAAACGTTGCCTTTTAATGTAATAAAAGACCAAGCGACGACGGCGAGAAAAATGGGCAAAGGGTCGCTGAAAAATAAATTTACGTATTACGACAGAGAACTGGATTTGAAATTACAAAAAGAAATTAGTATAGAAGAAAGAATTCCGCAAGCCGTTGAAAATGATGAATTTACTGTGTATTTGCAACCGAAGTTTGACTTGCAAACGAAAGAAATTTGCGGAGCAGAAGCGTTGGTGCGTTGGGTTACGTCGCAAGGCATGATTTTTCCTGACCAATTCATTCCTTTATTTGAGAAAAATGGATTTATTTTGACACTTGATTTCATTGTATATGAAAAAGTGATGGCATATATTCGGAGTTGTCTTGACCAAGGATTTCCAGTGTATCCGATTTCTGTCAATGTTTCGAGAATGCATATCAAAGATCCAACGTTCCTTGAAAAATTCGTTGGTTTGATGACGAAATACAATGTCTCACAAAAATATTTGGAACTCGAAGTGACAGAAAGTCTATTTGTGGAAAATCGAAATGAGCTAAAAGACTTCATTGATACCATCAAAAAGGAATCTTTGAAAGTCTCGATTGACGATTTTGGCACGGCATATTCATCTTTGCAAACGCTAACGGATATTGATATTGATATTTTGAAGATTGACAAGGGTTTCCTTGATAATATCAAACCATCAAAAGTGGAAGACGAAATTACGAAAGATGAAATTCTAATAAAAAATATCATTAATTTGGCAAAAGAACTTGATTTCAATGTCATTTGTGAGGGTGTAGAAACCGATGAGCAGATTGAATTATTGAAAAAAGTCGGTTGTGAATTGGGGCAAGGGTACGTGTTTGCAAAACCAATGCCAATTGAAGAATACCAAAGTAAATTTATAGGCAATATACCTTGTGATGCCCAAAAAAAATAACGATAAGGGAACGTGCTACAAAAAAAGAAACGAGAAGATAGTGTTCGTGATATATACTTTCTTTTTCTTTTTCAATAGGGAGTAGGTGCAAGTCTTGAAAGTAATCATTGTAGGAGCAGGAAAATTGGGTTTCAAAGTCGCTACGATACTGGCTTTGGAAAAAAATGCTGAAATTACAGTCGTAGATAAAAATACAGCTGCCCTTGAACATATCAGCGATTATGCCGATGTCATGACGTTAAAAGCAAATGGAATTCATCTAAATACTTTAGAGGGCATAGGAATTCGCCAGTATGAACTAGGCATTGCCGCAACAGGAAACGATGAGACGAATATCATTTGTGCAACGATGCTGAAAAAAATTGGCTGTACGAAAGTCATTGCTCGGATTCGTAGCCCTGAATACGTGGAGCATAAGGCCTTTATCAAAGAAACCATGAACATTGACTTGATTGTCAATCCTGAAATGTCGACTGCAAAGTCGATTTACAATTATTTGATGAAAAGTTATTCGTTCAATATCAATAACTTTGCTTTGAGTCGCATTAGTTTGTTTGATTTGCCAGCAAAAAGTTTGCCGCAAGTCGTAGGTGTTGCTCTAAAACATACGCAAGGGCTTGAGGAATTTGTCATTGTTGCCATTTCTCGTGGAGATGAAGTCGTCATTCCAAATGGCGATAGCGTAATCGAAGAAGAAGATATCCTCTATATTATGGGGAAAACAGATAAGCTTGACCAATTCTTGAAAGCCTCAAAAACGATACAATCGGCACATTCCATCAAAAATGCAGTCATTGTCGGGGGTAGTCGAGTTGGATTTTACTTGGCAAAACTCTTATCTCTCAAAGGGATTGGTGTGAAAATTATCGAAAAAGACCCGGAACGTTGTGAATTTCTTGCTGAAATTTTACCGAGAAATGTCCTCGTACTCTGTGCGGACGGTTCGGATTTCAAATTGCTAGAAGAAGAAGATGTGGCATCGGCAGATGCATTTATTTGTACAACGGGCTATGATGAGGAAAATTTATTGCTCGCTCTGTCGGTGAAAAAACTCGGTGTGGCAAAATGTGTGGCGAAAGTGTCTCGCAGCAACTACATCAATATCATTGAAAAACTCGGTGTTGATGTCGTATTTTCTACGATCGATATTACCTCAAGCCAAATCATTAAGTTTTTCCGTGGGGGAAAAGTGCGGAGCGTTTCGCTACTTCTCAATGGGAAAGCGGAAGTCAACGAAATCATTGCAGACTCGAAGATGAAAATTGTAGGCAAGCCACTCATGGCGGTGAAATTGCCAGCAGGTGTCATAATCGGTGCATTGGTCAACCAAAAAGATGAAGTGACCATTCCAAATGGACATACTGTCATTGAAGAGGGCGACAGATTCGTCGTTTTTTCCTTGGCTTCTATGTTACAAAATGCAAATTTGTTCTTCACTCGTGAAAAATAAGGAGGACAGCACCAATGAATTTTCCGTTTGTTTTCAAAGTACTTGGGAAATTACTTTATATTGAAGCACTCGCTTTGTGCATTCCTTTGTGTGTTTCTATCTATTATAAGCAAGATGATGTGACGGCTTTTTTGCAGACGATTTTCATTTGTGTTCTCGTCGGTGCTGGCTCATCGTTCATCCAACCCAAAAGCAATAAAATAAAAATCAAAGAGGGGCTTGCCATTGTGACACTCGGTTGGCTCATATTTTCTATTTATGGGTCGTTGCCTTTTTTGTTGTCGGGGACGATTCCGAACTTTGCAGATGCACTTTTTGAAACAATTTCTGGATTCACAACGACAGGTGCTTCGATTTTAACTGAAATTGAAGGCTTGCCGATGGGGATTTTATTTTGGCGTTCATTTACGCATTGGATCGGCGGTATGGGGATTTTGGTGTTTACGATTGCCATACTCCCTAAAATGGGGGCGGGATCGTTCCAAATCATCAAGGCGGAATCGCCGGGGCCTGTGTCTGAAAAAGTGGTGCCTCGTGTGAAAGATACGGCAATTGTGTTGTATGGAATTTATATCGGTGTGACGATTTTGGAATTTGTGCTTTTGCTACTCGGTGGAATGACGGTCTACGATGCGGCGGTACATACGTTTGGTACGGTGGGTACGGGCGGATTTTCAACGAAAAATAACTCGGTTGGGTATTATAGTCCGTACATTCAGTGGGTCATTACGATTTTCATGTTTGCTTCTGGTGTCAATTTTGCGTTGTATTACTTGATTTTTCAAGGGAAAGTCAAGAAGATGCTTGCAGATGAGGAATGTCGATTTTATGCCTCCATCGTTTTGGTGGCAACACTCATCATTGCACTTGATTTGCATCTCTATCACGTATATGATGGTGGATTTTTTGAAGTGCTTCGCCATAGTGCGTTCCAAGTCGTGGCAATCGTGACGACAACGGGATATAGCACTGCCGATTTTGATGTCTGGCCTTCTGTCAGTCAATCCATTTTGCTGATGCTATTTTTCGTGGGCGGTTGTGCTGGCTCAACTGGTGGGAGCATCAAAGTCATTCGTATTTTGGTGGCGACGAAATCGCTCAAAAACTCCGTGCAGAAAGTCTTGCATCCGCATGCCGTCTTGCCTGTGAAAATCAATGGCAAAACAGTGGGGAATGACACGCTGTCTTTGATACTGAATTTCATTATACTTTGGGCATTTATCATGTTTTTTAGTACAGTTATCGTTTCGATTGACGATTTTCCGCTGATTGATTCGTTTAGTGCAGTGGCGGCGACGTTTGGGAATGTCGGCCCTGGGTTTGGCTCGGTGGGGCCTACTTGCAATTTTTCTCATTTTTCCGATGGCATCAAGTACTTTTTGTGCTTTTTGATGTTGTTGGGACGTTTGGAAATGTACACGGTTATTGCTTTGTTTGCACCGAGATTCTGGAAATAAATCCAAATGGATTGAGTATTTTTCATAAAATGGGTTACAATAAACACGTCAAAGAAATCAAATTATTGATAAAAAGGGCGTGTTTTTTTGGAATTATTTCAACTAAAAAATGGTATAGTATCAGAAAAAATAGATACGAAATCACTAGAAATAGAACATGATTTCATCGCTTTGTACTCGTATGAGGAGGGCGAAGTGAACGAGCCATTTGCAGTTTCTAAGCAAACGCTAGAAGAAGCAAGGTATTTTGGATACGTAAAGTATGAGAGTTTTGAAACGTTTGGTACGTTAAGCATAGAGCTGATTGATTTTCAGGCATTGCAACTCGCAAAGGGGAGCGTTGTCGTTTATATGGAACGCAACAAATGTATTTTTTTCACGTCCCAACTGGAAGTGGTGAGAGGTAGTCTTGAAAAAATATTTGAGATACTCGGTGAAAAAATCACATTATCTCGGTTGGTATATGCTTTTTTTGAGTTGCAAACGAGAAATAGTCACATCGTTTCTGATGGAATTGAAAAGGAAATTATGGATCTCGAACACCATTTGATTACGAAAAATCATAGAAATTGTGTGGCGGAACTCATCAAATTACGCAAAGAATTGATGGTGCTGAAACGGTATTATGAGCAGTCGCTCCACGTACTCGACTTGATTGGTGAAAATGAAAATCAGTTTTTTGACGAGGGGACGTTGCGTTCTTTTAAGATTTTGTCGAGGAGAATGGAGCGTCGTTTTCATAATGTACTCAATTTGCGTGAAGCCCTAACACACGTCCGAGAAACGTATGAAGCCGAAGTCGACATCAGCTTAAACACGACAATGAAATTTTTTACTGTGGTGACGACAATTTTTCTACCACTGACTTTGATGGTGGGGTGGTATGGCATGAATCTCGATATGCCAGAGTACGATTTGCCGTATGCGTATGAAGTGGTGTCGGTGGTGTCGGTGAGTTTCGTTGTTGTGGGTGTGTTGTGGTTTAAGAAAAATAAGTGGTTTTGACAGAATTTGAAGATTTTTTTTGCAGAAAATAGCAGTAAAAAATGAGAATAATGTATGTTTTTTGTTGCTTTATGGATTGTTTTTATTTGAACGCTTTACTTTTTCTAATTTTTATGGTAGAATATTACTTGTATTTTATAAATGATTCTTTTTTTGAATAGATATATGCAGAAAGGCAGGTTTATTTATGGTAAAATTACATGATACAGGTGTCTACGTAGTCGATGGTACAATTGTAACCAATCCATCTGACATCAAAAATAAAGGCGAAATCACACAAGAAATGGCGAAAAAAGGCACGATTGCCTATGGTATTTTAGAAAAACATAACACGTCCGAATCTATGGACAAGTTGAAATTGCGATTCGATGCATTGACGTCTCACGACATTACTTTTGTGGGCATCGTCCAAACGGCAAAAGCGTCGGGCATGGATCGATTTCCACTGCCTTATGTGTTGACAAATTGCCACAACTCACTCTGTGCAGTTGGTGGTACAATCAATGAAGATGACCACGTTTTTGGTCTGTCTGCTGCAAAAAAATACGGCGGAATTTATGTGCCACCGCATATGGCAGTTATCCACCAATATATGCGTGAAGCGGCAGCTGGTTGTGGAAAAATGATTTTAGGTTCCGATTCCCATACACGATATGGTGCATTGGGGACGATGGCGATTGGTGAAGGTGGCGGTGAGTTGGTGAAACAGCTACTTTCTGATACATACGATGTGAATTATCCTGATGTCATTGGGGTGTACTTGACGGGCAAACCTGCGTTTGGCGTAGGCCCTCAAGACATTGCGTTGGCGATCATTGGAAAAGTATTCAAAAATGGATACGTGAAAAATAAAGTCATGGAATTTATTGGCGACGGCATCAAAAGTATGAGTACCGATTTTAGAAATGGTGTCGATGTCATGACGACAGAAACGACTTGTCTGACTTCCATTTGGGCGACTGATGATGATACGAAAGCGTATTTGACAATGCATGGCAGAGGTGCGGAGTACAAAGAACTCAAACCGAGTGATGTGGCATATTACGATGGCATGATTGAGGTGGATTTGTCGAAAATCAAACCGATGATTGCATTGCCATTCCACCCAAGCAACGTATT
This sequence comes from Bacillota bacterium, assembly GCA_044425835.1. GTDB lineage: Bacteria > Bacillota > Clostridia > Lachnospirales > Anaerotignaceae > Chakrabartyella. Next base: position 47,554 of record JAWXUZ010000009.1, read on the forward strand.
TGAAATTGACGAGTTGAATGCCAATTTAGGTGATATTTTGAGACAAATTGAAGTTGATGCCATGGAATTTGTGGGCGATGTGAAACTCGATTTCTGCATGACAGATAAAATCAAAAATGGCAAATTGCACGTAGAACAAGGCATTATTGCGGGCTGTGCTGGTGGAACGTATTCCAATATCATGGAGGCGGCTCACATTTTAGAGGGGCAAAGCATTGGCAATGGCGAATTTACGTTGGCGGTCTATCCATCTTCGCAACCTGTCTATATGGATATCGTGAAAAATGGGGCAATGTCAACGCTGATGGCAGCTGGGGCGACGATGAAAACTGCATTTTGTGGCCCATGTTTTGGGGCAGGCGATACACCAGCAAACAATGCGTTTAGCGTGAGACATACGACAAGAAACTTCCCGAGTCGTGAGGGGTCAAAACCGAACAATTCCCAACTTTCAGCAGTGGCATTGATGGACGC
>JAWXUZ010000080.1:0-11405 GCA_044425835.1 Bacillota bacterium
TGGTTTGTCGTAAATTTTCTTCGTTGCCCTCCATGTAAACGCCAAGCCCTTGTTTCCTTTGGACTGCAATTTCAAATTGGCTACAATAGGAGCGAATCGCCTCCAAATCATTGACGAAAGTACCTTCTGAGATTTGATACTTTTTCGTGAAATACATTGCTTTGATGGGTTCTTTGGAAGCGAGTAATTCGCCTAAAATCCGCCGTCTGCGTTCGTCTTTTTCGTATCCGCCGACGTTTTGTTCTCCTTGCAATAGAGACAAAATTTCTTCGCAACGTGCTTCGCTTTCTTCGAGTATGAGACCAACACCCGGTTTTTTTGCAAACTTAAATTCGTGGTGCAAAAACCATTGTTCAATTTGCGGAATTTCACGAAGAACAGTTCGAGAGCTGATATTTAACTTTTCAGAAATCGTTTTGATTGTCAATACATTTTGGGCATCTTTTTGCTGTACCAGCAATTTAATGATGTTTTTCTGTCTTGCGTTTAGTGCGTCATTTTTTGCCTTCACGTCAATACACCAACCCCCTTATGACTCCCTTATGTTTGCTTCTATTTGCAGATTCAATTGAATTGATTTTAGTATACGCATAAATCATTTGTTTTGCAAGCCTTATATTTTATAATTTTGTCACTTTCTAATCGTGACAAAATTAAATTGTTGTTATATGTAACAAACTTAAAAATTTCTATTTTTCCATTATTTTTTTAAGCTATACTCTGGTTTTTTCCTTTTTTTAGCATAAATTTGTTTGTTTTATACACTTCATACCTTATTTCAGCTTATTTTTCACACCTATTTTAGTAATTTTGTATATGAGTATTTTTTGTGATTAGTGACAAAAGTATGCTGTGAAAACAACTTATTTTTCCATAACTACAATTTTGTCATGAATAAAATTAAGAAAATCGCTAAAAAAATTTTTATTTTCCAAAAAAAATAACTATTTTCTAAAATCCTATAGCATTTTCTTCTATATTCATGTATACTATATTTCATATACTTGAATCGAAACTAGATATGGAGGCAACATAAATGAGATACCTAAACGAATTAAGAGAAGGCGAAACTGTCATTGAACATTACCTTTGCAAAACACGACAAAGCATGAAATCAAAAAATGGGAAATCTTATCTTTCACTGAAATTGCAAGATAAGACGGGCATAGTCGATGCGAAAGTCTGGGACCAAACGAAGCAGATACAGAGTTTTGCCGAAGGTGATTTCATCAAGATAGAAGCGTTCGTGGCAACGTTCAATAACGACCTACAACTCAATATCAAACGAGCTAGAAAAAGTGAAGAAGGCGAATACGACCCAACAGATTACATTCCAGCAACAGATAAAAATATCGAAGAAATGTATGCGACTTTGACGGGTTTTATCGATACGATAAAGAGTCCATTTATCAAAGAGTTGCTCAAGAAAATTTACTTCGAGCACCCTGAAATTTCAACTAAAGTAAAAACGCATTCTGCTGCAAAAGCCATGCACCATAATTATTTGGGCGGACTCCTTGAGCATACGCTTTCTGTGACGCAAATTTGCGATTCTATGGCGACACAATATCCATTTGCTGACCGTGATATTTTAATTTGTACAGCAATGCTACATGACATTGCAAAAATAATGGAATTGTCTGATTTTCCAGAAAACGATTACACCGATGCGGGGCAACTTTTGGGGCATATTTACTTATGTGCAGAACTCATTGGCACGACAGTTTCTACTATAAAAGACTTCCCTGTTGCACTTGAGCGACTGCTCAAACATAGCATTTTGGCTCACCATGGCGAAATGGAATTTGGTTCACCGAAAGTCCCTGAAACCATTGAAGCACACATCTTGCATTGTGCCGATAATTTAGATGCGAAAATAAAAATGTACGAAGATATGATCAAAGACGGCGAGTCTACAAAAAGCAATTGGGTAGGCTACAATCGTATGTTGAGTCGGTATGTGAGAGATTCTAAATATTGAGAAGTGTTTTTGAAGAACTGTGGAAGAATTGAAGAGGGATTCATATGAAAAAGAAAGCAATTTCAGCTTCGGAAATCAATCGGTTTGCGTATTGCCCATACCAATGGTATTATGAGCGAATTTATGGAAAGAAAGAATTGTTGCGGTTGCGGAGAGAACGACTTGATGCGTTGGGTGTCAAACCGAGTGGCAATAATCGTCTCAAAGAGGGCATTCGTTACCACGACAAACATTACGTACGTATGCAACGACAAGATTTTTTGCAGAAAGTTTTGTTTTTTATCGTTGTAATTGGTATAATGGTTTCATTCTTTTATCTAAAAATTCACCCTGAATTTTTCACACAATGACACATACAAAAAAGCCTTACCTGCCTCTGAATCGGGGTAGGTAAGGCTTTGCTGATCTGTATCAGAATTTTTATTCCTCTGTTTTCTTCCTATGAAATATTGCCATATCCATCTCAGCCAAAACGACGGAACACATAATGACTGCACCACCCAAAACAATTCTCCATGTCAAGGGATCCATTCCTAAAATTATCGCAAAAATACAACCAAACAATCCTTCGGTGCATAATATCAGCCCTGTTTTTGCTGGCGATGCGTATTGTTGTGCAATCGTTTGCAAATAATAACATAAACAGCTAGAAGTCAATGCAAGATATGTTGTGGAGGGCAAGGCCTTTTTGACGATTTCAAAATCCAAGGCTTTGCGATCGAATACCATCATGAATAAAAAAGCGAAAATCCCTGCAACCATCATTTGCAAAAACGTCATCACAATTGGATTTTTCCCTTTGCCAAAAATCCCCAAATATGAAATATGAATGGCAAAGCACGCTGCGGCTATGAGTACGAAAATATCACCGATTTGAAAATGAAGACCCTCTGAAAAATTGAGTGTCAATATCCCAGCACCGCAAAGTGATGTCGTACCCAATATAAAATATTTTGGACGAGGTGGTTTTTTTGAAATTGCCCACACAACAAATGGCACAATGACCACACAAGTAGAAGTCAAAAAGGAACTGTTCGACACCGTAGAAAGTGACTGCCCAACCGTCTGTAAATAAAATCCAAAAAATAATATTATCCCGGCAATGACACCGACTTTGAACGTCGCAAAATCCATATGGCGAATCAATCGATAATTGATCATGCCAAGCAACATACCTGCGATGCCAAACCGCATAGAGATAATCAACGAGGCTTCTGCCCCTGCTTGGATTGCGTATTCTGTGCCTATGAATCCTGTACCCCATATGATAGCTGTGACCATCAAGGCAATACTCGCCGTTTTTTCATCTTTGATCATGGTGCGTTCTCCTTTGCTTTTACAAAATTTTCCGATGCATTTTCTATCATACAACAAAACCATGTAGAATGCAATCATTTAAATTAAAATTCCGCCCTCCATTTGTCACTCGTTTATAACATTCCAAACAAGCTTAAGATTTCTTCAACTTTGGCCAAATCTACATTATGCTCTTTTGCAATCATATCAATCGTTTTGCCCTTGTTATACCCTTGTATAATGACAGAAGAGAGTTGTACGCCTCTTGCCTCGCCTCTCGCCTCGCCTCTCGCCTCAGCTTCCCTTGCGACTCTCACTTCCGTTTCTTTCAATAATAAATCCAATGTCATAAATTCCGCCCTCCATTTGTCGCTCGTTTATAACATTCCAAACAAGCTTAAGATTTCTTCAACTTTGGCCAAATCTACATTATGCTCTTTTGCAATCATATCAATCGTTTTGCCCTTGTTATACCCTTGTATAATGACAGAAGAGAGTTGTACGCCTCTCGCCTCGCCTCTTGCCTCGCCTCTTGCCTCAGCTTCCCTTGCGACTCTCACTTCAGTTTCTTTTAATAATAAATCCAATGTCATAAATTCCGCCCTCCATTTGTCGCTCGTTTTAATTTCAGTTACTTTTTCATTGAGTTGTTTTGTAAACGGGTTCGATTCCTGATAACCGCCATTCACATATGACATGAAACATTTCAAATCCTCCGATGTAATCGCATCATATTTTGTGGCATTGAAAAACAATTTATACGTCCCATCGTTGAGAGGGAGTCCTGCGTCTTCCTTGCACAAATTTTCAAATGTATAAATTGGCAAATCTTTTCCAAAAGGATCGAACGTGCATATAAAAATGACATAACTTTCTTTGAGTTGGTTGAATAATCCGCCACGTTGGATTGTATTTAAGTCAATCATGCCTTGGTAGTATTGAGATACGATTCTTATCGGGTGACCGAAGGTCCCCATATACCTTGAATTTTCAGTATCTCAAGAAAGGCGACCTTCGGTCGCCTGCTCCCAATAGAGCAATTGTTTTTGACAATATTTAATTTGGGAGCAAGAGCGACTGCGTTTTGGCAAATTCTTTTGGTCTGCCACCTGCATTTCTATGTTGTATACCTTATCTTCATCTTTGACATAAACATCGAGTCTGACACCTCTTGCATTTCTTGTGATGGCGATGGTTTTTTCGATTTCTTGATTTTTGATTGCTCCTATTTGAAAGCCTAGAAGTAGTTCAATTACTTTTTTGCAGATTTCAGCGTCTTGCATTACAGCCGAAAATATGAAGTTATCGGCAATCGTCAAGTTGTTCCATCTGTCTTCAAATGTTTGGTTTTCTTGTTCCATGATTTCATCTCCTAATATGTTTTGTTTTATTATATTGAGGTGCCAATTAAATATTGCCAAATTGCAGCAGTCTCATTAACGGGCGACCACAGGTCGCCCCTACAAAAATCCTGAAATATCAATATGTAGGGGCATACCTTTGGTTGGTCGTCCGCTTACATGTCATCCACCTTATTTTAGGAAATATTTAATTGAGGGAGCAATAGATTTATGTAGTATAGTTCACCAACTATACAATCATTTTTATAAATTTATTTTCCCTAGAATTTCTCTCTAGTTATCGTGTCCAAAGAGAACCGTTCCATACCAAATAGATCGTCCTTATTTTCTGTTGGGAATACGGGAAAAGCTTTCATCAACCCTAAATTTTTTTCTTTACATTTTTCTCGAATTTTACCCTAGAAAGCATCACCATATGATTGCACCCCATACAACGAATGCGAAAATCCATGCCCACACGCAAAACCTCCCAATCCTTACTGCCACATGGGTGTTTCTTTTTCATTTCTACCACGTCACCGACTGCAAATTCCATAAATCAGCTCTCCTCTTTTCTAATATACACTGTTCTTTGTGGGAATGGAATTTCCACACCTTCTTTGTCCAATCTATTTTTGATGCGACGTCTTAGCTCATTTGCCGTTGCGAAGTGCGTTTTGACTTCGCATTTTGCTACAACTCGAATCGTGACGGCACTATCGTCTAAGGCAATGACACCAACAACTCGAGGTGTCTCAAGGATACTTTCAATATCCATTGCTTGGCTGACTTCATTTTCTAAAATAGCAAGCACACGATCAATGTTTTCATGGTATGCCACACCGACTTCTACAACGGCATTGCGGTATTCCATACAGAGATTTGTCACTGTCCCAATCGAACCATTTGGTATGATATGGACACTGCCCTCAGGATCACGAATTTTTGTCGCACGCAGTGTCACACTCTCGACAGTGCCTGTCACACCTTGTATAGTGATGATGTCGCCTACGGCATAGTTGTCTTCAAATATAATGAAAAATCCCTCCATCATATCAGTGACAATGTTTTGGGCCCCAAGACCAATTGCCACAGAACCAGCACTGGCAACGACCAACAATGAGCTGTCGCTGACACCCAATTGACGTAGTATCGTAAAAATTGCAAAAAAGTAGACGACGTATCTCACCACAGAATTTGTGAGTGTGTTGAGTGTTTCTGCTTTTCGCTCTGTCAAAGACAATTTGCTTTTTTCGACTTGCTTGCGGTAAAAATTTGAAGTCAATTTGATAGACACACGTGTCACGAGCCACGCAATGAAACAAATCAAAGCACACCACGCAAAGCGAATGCCAACTTCTGTCAATAAAACAATCACGGATCCGAGTTTTGTATGTTCCATCGTTTCTATAATTTCGGCTGGATCTATATCGATATCCATGTTTAGTGTATATATATTCATTCTTGATTCCTTTCTAGTTGATTTTCTTAGTTGATTTTTTTAGTTGATTTTATTTGCATTGCACTGTGAGATTAGTGATTCAAACAATACGAAATGATCGGAAAGCCATTCGGGGTGCCACTGTACACCGAGAACAAAAGGCAACGTGGTATGCTCAATTGCTTCGATGATGCCATCACTACTTTTTGCAGTTGCCACCATATTTGCCCCCAAAGTAGATACGGCTTGGTGGTGCAAAGAATTGACTAGAAACGTGGTTTCTTTGAAAATGCCGAAAAGTTGACTATCTTCTTTGCAGGTGACTTTATGGATTTTGTGCGTGTTACTAGCTTGTTGGCTATGTTCGAGTAAGTGTTCGTTTTGGCTGTAGATGTCTTGGAATACTGTACCACCATCAGCAACGTTTATGACTTGCATGCCTCTACAAATGCCAAGCATTGGCAATTTTTTTTGAAATGCATATCGACAAAGTGACAACTCGAACTGGTCACGCAAAGGGTCGATGTCTGTCGAGTGCATATTGGCATACGGTTCTTCACCAAACAATAATGGGTCGACATCGCCTCCGCCACTCATTATAATACCATCGATAAATGAAGGAATTTCTTCAGAGGGTGTCAACAAAAAAGGAATTCCGCCCGCCTCTTTGATGGCTTTGATATATTGTATGCCGATGGAGTATCGCTTCGTTTTTTTTTCGTAATTTCCTGTAATTCCAAGTATCGGTTTGTTTTGACTTTCTTTGATTTCTAACATAAAAATTCCCTCCTTGTTTTTTGTAGTATACTCGATTTTTTTTTATTTTGCAAGAAAAAATCGCATGAACCCTTTACTTTTTCTAAATTTATGTTATACTGTAGTCGTGTGCAAGTTACAATTGGCATTTGGTAACAGTTGTGAATTATGCAATCAATGAATCACTTACTCAAAGACTTCACTTATATAGTGTATTATTTTAGGAGGAACCGTATGAAAATTATAGGAATCATCGGTGCAATGGACGAAGAAATTGCACTTATGAAAGAAAAAATCAACATCACAGAAGAAAAAGAAATGACAAGTTGCGTATTTTACGTAGGCACTTACGCTGAAAAAAAAATCATACTTGTAAAAAGTGGCATCGGTAAAGTCAATGCAGCAATTTGTGCCCAAGTACTTGTCGATCATTTTGGAGTCGATTGTATCATCAACGCAGGTGTTGCAGGGGCTCTTGACCCCGCATTGAAACTTGGTGATGTCGTCATTTCTTTGGACGCAGTGCAACACGACATGGACGTATCTCCTTTGGGCGATCCCATTGGTATCATTCCTCGTATGGAAGAGAGTTATTTCAAAGCCGAACCGAAATTGATTGCAATTGCAAAAGAACTTCAAAAGGAAATTACAGAATACAGCTTGTATTTTGGACGCATCGCAAGTGGCGACCAATTCATCGCAACGAAAGAGGGTACACAACGCATTATCGATACCGTGCAAGGCACTTGTGCGGAGATGGAAGGTGCAGCGATTGCACAGGCATGTTATTTGAATCACATTCCTTTTTTGATTATTCGTGCCATTTCAGATGGAGCAGACGGAGAGGCGGCTATGTCGTATGAAAAATTTTGCGTCCTAGCTGCAGGGCGTAGCAGTTACTTATTGGAAAAATTCTTGGAACGCATGTGATTTTTAAAAAAACAAATTACGAATAAATTTTCTACAAATTTCATACAATATTTATATGTATATAAAAAAGAAAAAGTTTTTCTTGTAATTTTTTGATAGATAGTATATAATAATATATATTCGAGAAGTTATGAGTGTTTTAAAGTTTTCCAAATGAAATGTATATATCTTTTGGAGGCTCTGACTTATTGTTTCAATTCCTTTGGTTTGGCTTGTGCCATTTCAAAGTGTGACCGTTACCCTACTACATTTTTTTAAGAAAGGACGTAATTATTGTGACTGCAAAAACTCATGGATATATTACTAAAGAAATCGAACTCGAACAAATCTATCAATTTATTGTAAAATATTTTGATCCAGATGCAAAATTGAATCGCTATGAAAACCGTTTTGGCGAAAGCAATGAAATGGCAATCTATTTCAATTATAAAGGCGAAGAACGTCGTTTGTTCTGTATGGTATACAAAACTCGTAAATTCTCTAAAACAGGAGACAAAGCTCGTCTTATTTTCTTAGATCTTGACTATTGGGGTCATAGTGTGGAAATCATGCGTGCAATTCTTTCTAACTTTAGCGGTTGGATTGATGAAAATGACTGTGACTTGGAAGAAGCGTATTTCATGGAAGAACAACCGGATGGTGTTGCACCAAATGTAATTAAAATTACAAGAAGTGAACTCAATCGTCGTTTGGGCGGTATGGTTGTTATCGTGGAAGACGAAGCATAATTCACTAAAAATTAAATATTTGAAATTTAAGAAGGCGGAGTATTTCGCCTTCTTTTTTTGTTTTCGTAGCATAGTTGAATTGGCAATGAAATGCATAAACCACATGGAATTGTTCTGCCACATTTCAAAATAATCAAATTTTAGAATATACTACTTCATTTTGGAAATACTCCAAAGTAAATATAAAATTGGAGGAATGACCATGTACGAAAACGAAATCAAAGATACTGAAAACCGCTGTCGCATTTACTGGATTGACGGTAAGAAATTCAAAACGCAAATTTGCACTGTCACTTTTGCACTCGTACGATCAGAAGAAACGATCACAAAAACCGCTCTACTCGTCAACGTATTGAAAGAGGGTTGCCAAAAATACAACTCACCACGCAAAATGGCGAGGGCAACCGAGTCGATGTACGGTGCAATTTACGACGTCCAGACCGTACAAAAAGGGTATGAACAATTCCTGACATTTACAATCGAAACCATCAAGCAAGTACCTGTTGAAGAAATGGTCGATTTTCTGAAAGAATGTATGATTTATCCACAAGCAAACGCTGTGGAATTTTCTGTGGATATTGTGGATAAACAGAAAAAAATACTCGAGAGACAAATCAAACAAAGGAAAGACGATGTGAGAATGTATGCTGGTGACCGTGCCATCGAAAGCCTTGCCAAAGGCACAACTCTTTCTTTGCCACTCTGCGGTGATATAGAGAAAATTCCCGAGATTACAGCAAAATCACTCTATCAATACTATAGAGAAATCCTCGAAAATCAAAAAGTCAAAATCTTTTTCTGTGGCAACGAAAGTGGGAAATTCATTGTGGCTGGTTTGCGGAAAGAGTTTCGAGGTGTCGTACCTGCTTCTTCTGTGGAATCTATGTGTAATTCTAGTAGTTACACTGTGGATAAACCAGAAATCGTTGTGGATACAATGGAAATTACCCAAGCAAGAGTGCTGTACGGCTTCATCGGAACGCACGTTTACGGTACGAAAAATTACATGGCACTTCTCGTATTTTTGCAAATTCTTGGGCGAGGAGCGAAGTCCTTACTCTTCCAAAAAATACGAGAAGAACAAGGCTTATGCTACGACATTAAAGCATTGCATGTGCCACTGACACCGTACGTATTTGTAGAAACAGGCATTCATCCGAACAATAAAAAAAGCGTGGGGCTTGAAGTCATAAAATCTGTGGAAAGCTTGATTGTTACACCCCCAACAAAAGAAGTGCTTGCCCAAGCAAAAGAAGAAGTCGCACGCAACTATACAGGGATTGTGGACTCTCCTTTTGCTATGATGAATTTTATTTTCGATGAGAAGTTGTATGAAAAAAGAGGCGGTCTCGCTCGCTGTCTGCGTGACCTACGGAGCGTACGTCCACGAGATGTACAAAAAGTGGCAAGCTCACTTTCTTTTGCGTTGCTCTATTCATTACAAAAAAAAGGAGGCGGTACGAATGAAAGTCACACATAAAAAAATGAATTCTGGACTCGAGGTGTTTCATATTCCCATGGAGGGCTATGAGAAAAAAGTGGTGGCAGTCGTGATGAAAACAGGATCTAACGCAATTCATTTCGAGAAAAAAGACGGAAAAGGACAAGTCGAAAAATCATTTCCTTATGGCACAGCTCACTTTTTGGAGCATAGATTGTTCCGTCAAGAATGGGGCGATGCGTTCGCAAAATTCGGCGAATATGGGGCTTCTGCCAATGCATTTACGGATGGCGAAAAAACGGTGTACTACTTTTCTTGTGAGGAGCGTTTTGACGACAATTTCAAGTTGCTCATTGATTTTGTGCGACACCCTTTTTTCCAAAAAGAAGAAGTCGAGCGAGAACGAGATATCATTGCAAGTGAAATTGAGATGTACGATGATGATCCAGGCTGGCGAGTCTATTATGAGATGTTGCGACTGCTCTACAAAACACACCCTGTCCGCATACCGATTGCAGGGAGCCAAGAGTCGATTGCAGAAATTGATGATGAGACACTCGAAGATTTTTTTGCAGTTGGGTATACTACAGACCGCATGGCAGTCGTTGTGGTTGGCGATGTCGATTTCCCAAAAATAGAGGAGCGATTGCAAGCCGTCCCAACGAAACACCAAAAATACAAAGCCGTTATTAATGAAGAAACACCAGTAGTAGAGACGGATTTTCACGCACTGAAAATGGGGCTTACGACACCGATATTCCAGATGGCAATCCCATTTTCAGGCAGTACCAAACGGAATTTTGCTTGGCGAATGGCGATGGCATTTCTTTTGGAATTGCTTGTTGGGGAAAGTAGTCTATTTTATGAAGAAGCTCTTGGGCTTGAAATTTTAGAAGAACCGCTTGGGTTTGGGTATTTTTCGGGAGAGGGGTATGCATTTTTGGGATTTTCAGGTACGAGTGGTGAGGCAAAAAGTGTACGAGAGTTGCTCCTAAATCATATCGAAGAATTGCGAAAAAGTGGCATTGCAGAAGAGGATTTCACACGGATTCAGAAAAAGAGGATTGGTCAGTTTTTGCGAACGAGCCAATCAGCAGAAGACCTTGCTATGGCACAAGTTGCATGGGCAATGTTTGGTGTGGGCGGAGATGACGTCTTAAAACAAATCAAAAAAATCAAGAAAAGTGATGTTGAGGACGTGCTAAAAGAAGAAGAGTTTCTGTCGGGCATTGTGCTTTCAGTTGTGGAGTGATGGGAGAAAAAGGGTAGGGGCGAGTATAGTATCGAGAGCGGGCGACTATAAGGGTCAGATTTTCCCGCATCTTGATATTTCGGGCTTTTTGTAGGGGCGACTATAAGGTCAGAACTTCCTGCATCTTGACATTTCAAGCTTTTTGTAGGGGCGACCTGTGGTCGCCCGTTTATGAGACTACTGCAATTTGAAAAGATTTAATTAGTACCTCAATAGTGTCTGTTGCATTGGCTTTTACCT
>JAWXUZ010000081.1:0-11138 GCA_044425835.1 Bacillota bacterium
TTGACAGTTGGCAGTTGGCAGTTGGCAGTTGGCAGTTGGCAGTTGACAGTTGACAGTTGACAGTTGACAGTTGGCAGTAGTATAGGAGGAGAACAATATGAAAATAATCAAAGCAAATGGAACTGAATATCTCGCTTTCGATAACATCACATCAACAAATCTAGTAAAACACTGTTTCACTACGAGAATCGGTGGTGTCAGCGAAGGTGTCTTTGCAAGTCTCAATCTCGGTAGAAACCGTGGCGACTCTGACGAAAATGTCTTTAAAAATTACGATATCATTCAAGAAGCTGTCGGCTTTACACCGAAGTCATTCGTCACTGCAAAACAAACGCACGGTACAAACGTATTCCACGCAAAAAAAGAACATGCTGGCATGGGTCTTTATTCCGAACATACACTAGAAAGTATCGATGGTATGATTACGAATGAAGTCGGTTTGCCGATTTTGATTTTTGGTGCGGACTGCGTGCCAGTTTATTACGTGGACACGAAGCAAAAAGCAATCGGTCTTGCCCACTGCGGTTGGGAGGGTACTGGAAAACGTATGGCAGAGGTGACACTCCAAGCGATGATTGATACGTTTGGCACAAACCCAAAAGATGTCGTTGCAGGCATTGGCCCATCGATTTCACAGAGTTGTTTCCAAATTGACCAACCAGTCATCGATTTGTTCGAGAAAAACATTGATTTTTACCGTGACTACCTCAAAGAAGATCCATCAGAACAAGGCAAATTCTTAATGGATTTGTGGGGAATGAATGCACAGTTACTTCGGAATATGGGTGTCGAAAGCATTGAAATTTCTGGACTTTGTACCGTTTGTGAAACAGAATTTTTCTTCTCACATAGAGGAATGGGCGACAACCGTGGCAGTATGGCGGGCATTATGGAATTGAAGGGATAATAAAAAATTATGAGTAAACCAATTGTCGCTGTTGTGGGGCGACCGAATGTCGGAAAATCCACATTATTCAATCGTCTTGCCGGAGAGCGAATCTCTATCGTGCAAGACACACCAGGGGTAACTCGTGACCGTATTTATGCGGATTGCGAATGGCTCAAATACAGTTTCACTTTAATTGATACAGGCGGTATGGAAATCGGATCGCAAGAAATCATTCAAAGACAAATTGTCGAGCAAGCACAAATTGCCATCGAAACTGCGGATGTCATTTTGTTCCTTACGGATGCCCAAACGGGTGTCACTGATGACGATATCGAAGTGGCAAATCTGCTTAGAAGAACGAAAAAACCAGTCGTACTCGCTGTCAACAAAGTCGATAGTGTACAACGTGATACCGTTGAAATCTACGAATTTTATGAGTTGGGCATTGGCGATCCTTTGCCAATTTCAGCGGGGCAAGCGTTAGGTCTTGGCGATATGCTCGACATCATTGTTGGACATTTTCCGAATGAGGGCGACTTCCTAGAAGACGACGGAGCAATCAAAGTGGCAATCATCGGAAAACCAAACGTCGGAAAATCTTCCTTAATTAATAAAATTCTCGGAGAAGACCGCTTGATTGTCAGCAATATTCCAGGGACGACCCGTGATGCCATCGATACACCGATTGAAATTGACGGACAAAAATACGTCTTTATCGATACGGCGGGTATGCGACGCAAAAGTAAAATCAAAGAAGAAATCGAAAGATTTAGTATCATTCGTGCCGTGGCTGCTGTGGAGCGTTGCGATGTTGCCATCTTAATTATCGATGCGAATGAGGGCATTACTGACCAAGATACGAAAATTGCAGGGATTGCCCATGAGCGAGGACGTGCAGCAATTATCGCCGTCAATAAGTGGGACTCCATCGAAAAAGACAACAAGACGATGGACAAATACTTAAAAGACATCGGCAACGAGCTTGCGTATATGCCATACGCTCCTCGAGTGTTCATTTCTGCTCTTTCGGGGCAGAGAATCCCGAAAATGCTCGACCTCATTAAAATGGTCAACGAAAATCATGCCATGCGGATTCGCACAGGCATCTTGAACGAAGTCTTGATTGAAGCAACGGCAATGCAACAACCACCATCAGACAAAGGTCATGCACTGCGTTTGTACTATATCACGCAAGTTTCGGTGAAACCGCCGACGTTTGTCATATTCGTAAACGACAAAGAACTCTTTCATTTTTCGTATAAGAGGTATATCGAAAATCAAATGCGAGATGCATTTGGCTTTGCCGGTACACCAATTCACATTATCATTCGTGAGAAAAAGGAAAAGTAATTTACAGTGGGCAGTGGGAAGTTGGCAGTGAGCAGTTGGCAGTGGCAGTGGCAGTAGGCAGTGGGCAGTAGGCAGTTGGCAGTGGCAGTGGCAGTAGGCAGTGGGCAGTACTGTAAACTGTAAACTGCAAACTGCAAACTGTAAACTGCAAACTGCAAACTGTAACATAAAAGGAAATGGTGATTAAAATGACACAACGTTTGATTTGTTTGGCAATTGGATACTGTTTTGGCTGTATCTCCATCGCCCTAATCGTTAGTAAAGTATTCAATAGCGACTTGCGTTCGCAAGGTAGCGGCAATCTCGGTACGACAAACGCTTTGCGTGTACTCGGGCTGAAAGCTGGACTCATTACATTTTTTGGCGACATTGCAAAAGGGGTATTCCCATTTTTAATTTGCCGTGCAATATTCCCTGAATTCGGGGAATTTGGCATCATGGCTGGTGTCTATGGCACAGTCGGAGCAGTCCTTGGGCATATCTTCCCGTTTTATCTGAAATTCAAAGGCGGAAAAGGCATTGCCACTTGCATTGGCTCTATGTTTTGTGTGGGGCTTTCGTTTGCTCCTTGGATTGTACCGATATTCGTTGTGACAACATTTGGTCTGGCTGGGATTTCAAAATACATCTCTCTTGGCTCGATTCTTTTTATGATTATGATTCCAATCTTTTTGACTATCGTGCAATTTTATGTAGAAGGCACAGTCCTTATGAGTGGAATCGCTGCCATTATACTATACAAACACAAGGAAAATATACAACGTTTGCTGACAGGCACGGAACGTAAATTTTATGGAAATGCCAAGTAATTTCGCATTTTCTCATTAAGAAGATTTCAGGAGGATTTCATTCATGAAAAAAATTGCAGTCATCGGTGCTGGGAGTTTTGGCACTGCCTTAGCACTGATTCTTGAAAAAAACGGACACGATGTCATGATGTATGCACGCAACGAAGAGAGCATCAAAAAAATGCGTGCCACAGGTCAAAATAAAAAGTACTTACCGAATTGCATGATTCCTAAAACACTGGAATTGACTGCAAATAAGGAAGAAGTCGCAAAATTTGGCGAGATTGTCATTTTCGCTGTACCCGCAAAAGCAGTGCGACAAACGGCAACTGAATTTGCTCCACTTTTTTCTGCTGCACAAACGATTGTCAATGTGGCAAAAGGTGTCGAGCATGGCACGTACAAAAGACTTTCTGTCGTGCTGAAAGAATGCATTCCACAATGTGAGGTTTGCGTGTTGTCTGGGCCTAGTCACGCTGAAGAAGTGGCAAATGAAATCCCGACAACGTGTTTAGTCGCTTCTGAAAATGAAGAGATCGCAAAAATGGTGCAACAAGAATTCATGTCGCCACGCTTCCGCTTGTATACAAATACTGATATCATCGGTGTGGAAATTGGTGCAGCCCTTAAAAATGTCATGGCAATTGCAGCAGGAATTTCAGACGGTCTCAACTTTGGCGACAATACAAAAGCCGCCATCATGACACGAGGTATCGCAGAAATGAAACGCTTAGGTCTTGCCATGGGTGGCGAGAGTGAAACGTTTTCGGGGCTTTCTGGTGTGGGCGACTTGATTGTGACTTGCACGAGTATGCATTCGAGAAATCGCCGTGCTGGTATTTTAATTGGAGAAGGCAAAACGCTTGCAGAAGCAGAAGAAGAAATCCAAATGGTCATTGAAGGTGTCTATACTGTCAAAGTGGCAGAAGAACTTGCCAAAAAATACAAGGTAGAAATGCCAATCACCAATGCCGTCTATACGATTTTGTTTGAAAATGCAACTGCGTCTTTGGCGTTGTTGCAACTGATGAATCGTGATGGCAAATCGGAATAATACACTACATTATTATAGAAGAAACACAAAAAAATAAATAAAATAAACAAAGGGGATATCAATTATGTGTGGAATTGTTGGATACATTGGTACGCAAAATGCAGTGCCTATTTTACTAAAAGGATTGGAAAAGTTAGAATATCGGGGGTACGATTCGGCTGGAATTTCCGTCCATAACGACGGCATACAAACCATCAAAACGAAAGGAAGACTCAAAAATTTAGCTGATAAAATTGAGTCTGAAAATTTTACAAATTCGTCCATTGGCATTGGGCATACTCGTTGGGCAACGCACGGAGCCCCGAGTGATCGAAATAGCCATCCGCACAATAGCCAAAACGGAAAATTTTCCGTGGTACACAATGGCATTATCGAAAATTACATGGAGCTGAAAGAAGAACTCACGGAAAGTGGAGTGACTTTCGTTTCTGAAACAGATTCCGAAGTCGTGGCACATCTTTTCGAGAAATTATACAATGGCAATCCACTCGAAACGTTGCAGTTACTTCTTCCAAAGTTGCGTGGGGCATATGCCTTGGGCATTGTGTGCAGTGACCATCCAGACGAATTGTTTGCTGTACGAAAAGACAGTCCACTACTGATTGGACTTGGGAAAAATGAAAATTTCATCGCCTCGGACATTCCGGCATTACTTCAAAATACGAGAGACTATTATTTGATTGATGACCATGAAATTGCTGTCCTCACAAAAGACGATGTGAAATTATACGATACAAACGGAAACACCATCGAAAAAGAAATTTTCCATGTGACATGGGATATCGATGCTGCCGAAAAAGGCGGACACGACTATTTCATGATGAAAGAAATTTTAGAACAGCCAGAAGCGATGCAAAAAACAATTCATACTCGACTCAAACACGGGAAAATCGAACTCAACTTAGAGACGATTACAGAGGAAAATTTGTTGGCTTGCAACCGCATACATATTGTCGCTTGCGGAAGTGCCTACCACGCTGGAATTATTGGTCGATACGTCATCGAAGCATTCGCAAGAGTGCCAGTCGAAGTCGACATTGCTTCCGAGTTTCGCTATCGCAATCCCATCATCGGCGAAAATGATATTTGTATCATCTTGAGCCAATCTGGTGAAACCGCCGATACGTTGGCAGCTCTGCGTGAAGCCAAAAACAAAGGGGCATCGATTGTCTCTATCGTCAACGTTGTGGGCAGTTCCATTGCCCGTGAAAGCGATGATGTACTGTATACATGGGCTGGGCCTGAAATTGCAGTGGCAACCACAAAAGGTTACAGCACCCAACTCGGTGTACTCTATCTACTTGCGATGGAGCTTGGCAAAGTCAAAGGCACATTCTCCACTGCACAAATGAGTGAATATCTAAAAGAGCTTGAGGAAATGCCTCATAAAATCGAAGATTTGCTCAAAACAACAGATGAGAAGATGAAAGCCCTTGCAAAGAAATATGCAAAACACAATGATATTTTTATGATTGGTCGTGGCATTGATTACGGTTCGGCTTTGGAAGCTGCACTCAAACTCAAGGAAATTTCCTACATCCATTGTGAAGCATACGGTGCAGGCGAATTGAAACACGGCACCATTTCACTCATTGAAGAAAATACACTCGTCGTTGCCTTTGGCACACAAGATGACTTGTTTGAAAAATTAGTCAGCAACACAAAAGAAGTGGCTGCACGTGGGGCGACTGTCCTTGGCATCACCACTCTTGGCAATACTGCCATGGAAAATGTGGCAGAAGAAGTCGTGTATTTACCAAAAGCATCATCGTATTTCCTAACAACATATGCCATGATTCCAATGCAACTCTTTGCATATTACGTTGCAGTAGAACGTGGTTGTGATGTAGACAAACCAAGAAACTTAGCAAAATCGGTTACAGTAGAATAAAACGTCAGCATAAAGGAGGCTCACTATGAAAAAGAAAAATAACTCAATAGCCAAAAAAGTAATCAAACCCTTGATTATTGGTACAATTCTTGTCAATTTCATCGTACTGTGCATCATCGGTACGTATTCCAAACAAGTCGTTTACAATTTGGAAGAAACACACCTAAGAGATACTGCAAATCATATTGCAGGTACGATCAATTCGACAATGCAACAATATGTCGATATTTCAGAAATCCTTGCCAAAAGCTCTAGTATCGTTGAGCTAATGGAAAAAAGTAACAAAACAACACCAATGCACACCCACGATGAAGTCGACGTCATTTTGGAAGAACTCAACAGCATCGCCAGTGACTACTCAGGCGTCTTTATCAATCTCGCTTTGCTAGACGTTGCCCAAGATGGATATTTGACTGGCTCGGGTGCGTATTCAGATAGTAGCTTTTCCTTTGCGACTCGCTCTTACTATTCTGCGGTCACAGAAAAACAAAGCACCATCACATCTCCTTATATCGATGTGGAGTCTGGCGGATTGGTCATCTCAATTGCGAGTCCAGTATTTGCGAAAAACGGCTCTGTTCTAGGGATTGTATTGGTAGACTTAAGCACAAAATTTGTTACAGATTTTGTAATGCAAAACGACTTTGGCGATTATGGTACCAACTTCTTAATCAATCGTGAAGGTATGATTCTTGCCTCCTCAGACGCTTCCTTGCTCGGTGAAGATTACAGCAAATTGCAACTCGAAGGAGACGACCTAATTGCCCAATTGGCTAACCCAAAAGGCGATTTGATTGAATTTACAGTAGCAAATGATGAGCGTACAGGGATTGTCAGCAAAGTAGCTGTGACTGATTGGACTTTGGTAACACACAACAATGTATACAGTTTCCGTCTACATTCCAACATGATTTTGAGAATTTTACTTTCTATGCTTCTCGTTTCTACTGTTGTGACATTGACAACTGTAAGTATCACAGTAAGAACATCTCTCAAACCAATTCAATACATCAAAAAAGCAATGAGCGAACTTGCAAAAGGAAATTTACATTACAAATTGGACCACCACTCAACAGATGAAATTGGTGAACTTGCAGAAGATATGAGATATACAACTGAAACACTCGCACTTTACATCCGAGAAATTGAAGGCTTACTTGAAAGTTGCGGAGCTGGTGATTTCACAGTGGAAAGTGATGTCGAATTCGTTGGTGATTTTTCTAATATCGAAAGAGCAATTCAAAAATTCACCACTTTGATTTCTGGTAGTTTAGATGAAATCAAAGTGATGATCAACCAAGTCAGCGACAGCTCTGACCATGTGGCAAATGGGGCCCAAAATTTGGCAAAAGGTTCGTCTGAACAATCAGGTAGTATTGCTGAATTGAAGCAATATATCGCAGATATTACCGCTCTCATCAAAGACAATGCAAGAAATGTAAAAGATATCAATCGTACCGCACAAGAAACAAGTAATAAATTAGTAGAAAGCAATCAAAAAATGTCAGAAATGCTTGGCTCTATGGAAGAAATTTCTAGTACAAACGATGGCATTCAAAAAATCATCAAAACGATTGAAGACGTGGCATTCCAAACGAACATTCTCGCCCTCAATGCCGCAGTCGAAGCTGCAAGAGCAGGTTCTGCCGGAAAAGGATTTGCAGTCGTTGCCGATGAAGTGCGAAGCCTTTCGACACGTACAAGCGACGCTGTCAATGAGACAACTACTTTATTTGACAAAAGTGCAATTGCAACGAAATCAGGTCACCAATCAGCAGAAGAAACGGCTGAAAGCTTGGAATCTGTAACGAAAGACATTGAAGAATTCATCGTTTCTCTTGAAAAAATCACAGCCTCGACAGAAGAACAAGCTGCGGGCATTACCCGTATCAATGACAGCGTGGCAATTGTGAATGAAGTTATGCACGGAAATTCAGTCATCAGCGAAAGTTCAGCTGCAACTGCGGAAGAATTGTCAAGCCAATCGCTTTTGATGTCAGATACAATTCAGCAATTTCAAACAAAAAAGTAATTGTAATTCTGTGCAATACTGCTATTGTATTGAAAGGAAAAATGTGGTACTCTAAATACATACAATACAAATTTAAGGAATACTTATGATTTTTGTTGTATGTATGGTTACTGTACATAACAGAAAAAGGAGGATCATTTTTATGTCGAAAAAAGTTTTAATGTTAGCGGGCGATTTCACTGAAGATTATGAAACTATGGTACCTTTTCAAGCAATGCAAGCCATTGGATACGAAGTACACGCTGTGTGTCCAGACAAAAAAGCAGGCGATATCATTCGCACTGCAATCCATGATTTTGAAGGAGACCAAACGTACACTGAAAAACCAGGTCATAATTTTGCACTCAATGCTGATTTTGACGCTGTAAAAACAAGTGATTACGCTGGACTTTTCATTACAGGCGGGCGTTCCCCTGAATATCTAAGACTCAATCCACGTGTCTTGGAAATTGTAAAAGAATTTTTCGCAGACAACAAACCTGTGGCGGCAATTTGCCATGGCCCACAAATTTTAACTGCAAGTGGTGTACTCAAAGGCAAAAAAGCGACTGCTTATCCTGCGGTTGGGCCTGAAATTACATTGGCTGGTGGTGAATACGTAGAAATTGACGTAGACAAAGCCATCGTTGATGGAAATCTTGTGACTTCCCCAGCGTGGCCTGGAGATGCTGCAATTGTGGCTGAATTTGTGAAATTGATGGGTACTAAAATTACTGTGTAATGTAATTCCCAAAATAAATAAAAATAAAAAACCAATGTGTCGAGATGTCTTGGCACATTGGTTTTTTATATTTCCCCAAAGCTTTTTTGTTTTTATGCTCTCGTTTTTCAAATGAATTCTTTGGCAAATTATACCGTATCTGATGGCATTATCGAGAACGGGCGACCACAGGTCGCCCCTACGCTGATAATTTTCGTTCTTGACATACAGTAAAAATTGTGCTACTATATCATTATATCTTGATATAGTGAATAGGAGGGCTTATGGAATTATGTTGTCGGACAGATGAAGATATCAAAAAATTAGTTGAAAATGAAGAAGTGTCTGAAAATTTATCGTTTTTCTTCAAATCGTTTAGTGAACCGATACGCATTCAGATTTTGCTTGCCATGTTGCAAGGGGAAATTTGCGTGAAAGACTTGGCTTATTTGCTCGAGGTGTCGCAACCACGGGTGTCGAATCAACTGAAATTTTTGAAACTGAATAAACTGGTCAAGGCGAGGAAAGAAAAAAATAATGTTTTTTATAGCTTGGACGATCAGCACATCGAAGATGTTTTGCGTATTGGGTTGAGTCATTTGGAGCATGCGGAGGGATAAATTATGGTATTGTATTTTGAAAATTTATGGAGTTTATTTGTGGAAATGTCGTTTTACATTGTGATCGGTTTGATATTTACAGGGCTATTGCATGCATTTGTCAAAAAAGAGGCGGTCTTAAAGCATATTGGCAAAAACGATGTGGGGTCAGTGGTCAAGGCTTCGGTGGTTGGTGTGCCTTTGCCACTTTGTTCTTGTGGGGTTGTGCCGACTGCCATGTACTTAGGGAAAAGTGGGGCCTCCAAAGGTGCGGTCGTGAGTTTTTTGACGTCAACTCCGCAAACTGGTGTGGATAGTATCATTGCAACGTATGGTATGATTGGCCCTTTGTTTGCGATTTACCGACCGATTTCTGCATTTTGCTCGGGCATTATTTCTGGAATTATGACGAATATTTTTTGTAAAAAAGATGTGATTGTATATGATGGGGTAGAAACGACTTGCGGTTGTTCCACTGAAGCTGAAGCGGCACCAGCAGAATCAAGTGCTTGTTGTTGTTCCGCAGAGCCAGCACCAGTAGAATCAAGTGCTTGCTGTTGCTCTTCCGCAGAGTCGACACCAGCAGAATCAAGTGCTTGTTGTTGTTCCGCTGAACCAGCACCAGTAGAATCGAGTTCTTGTTGTTGTTCTTCTGCTGAACCAGTAGCTGACAATGAAGGATTTATCGGCAAAATGAAAATTGCCATGACGTATGCTTTCGGCGAATTTTTAGATGAAATAGCGTATCATTTCGTCATCGGCTTATTGATTGCCGCCTTGATTAGTACGTTATTGCCTGAAACTTTATTGTCTAGCATTACAAATCCTGTGTTTTCCATGTTGCTCATGGTGGTGATTGGGATACCGATGTACATTTGTTCTACTGCGTCTATTCCCATTGCAGTTTCTTTGATGCTGAAAGGAATTTCCCCTGGGGCGGCTTTCGTATTTTTATTTGCAGGGCCTGTGACAAACATGGCATCTCTTGTACTTTTGACAAAAACGTTAGGCAAAAAAGTAGTAGCCATTTATTTAGGTTCAGCGGCGGTTTGTGCCATTTTATTCGGTTTGATTCTCGATTATATCATTGCACAATCAGGATATGCCATCAATATGTTTGCACATATTCATGAGCATGAAATGCCATTATATATGACAGTTGTTGCAATTGTCTTTGGGATATTGGTGGCAAAAAGTTTGGTGCAACATTTTTCGCATAGCAAATCATAATAAATGAAAGAGGCGGCCTGTGGTCGCCTTTTTTATGCAAACCGTAGGGGAGAGTTCCACCCCTCCGAAAACACAAAAAAAAGAGCTGGAGTTCTCCAGCCCTTACAATTTCATTTCAGTAAAAATTACAAATCCAATTTCATATCGCCGTCTTTGACCCAACCCAATTTTCTAAAAATGGAATCGAATACAAATGTCAAAAGAGCTGGAGCAAGGAAACAAACCACAAGAATTGCAGTCCATGTATTTGCTGAATTGCCCATCGTCGTCAAAACACCCAAAGGCCCAACGAGACCAGCAGTCCCCATTCCGGCACTGATTGCCATATTTTCCATGTTGAATACAATAGTCGCAAGTGGCCCTGTGATGATTGCAGAAAAAGTTGGTGCAAGCCAAATTTTTGGATTTTTCATGATATTTGGTACTTGTAACATCGACGTCCCAAGACCTTGAGCCATCAAACCACCCATGCCATTTTCACGGTAACTTGCCACTGCAAAACCAACCATTTGTGCACAACAACCTGCTGTTGCCGCCCCTGCTGCCAAACCGTTTAGATCAAGAATGATACAAAGTGCAGCGGAACTGATTGGCAAAGTGAGTAC
>JAWXUZ010000082.1:0-11004 GCA_044425835.1 Bacillota bacterium
AAAAGGATTGTCGCACTAATCACCATTGGAATCGAATGTTGTCACTACACTTTGATTTTTGTGCGTTTCAGAGTGTTTTATCCACAAAAACGGGCGACCACAGGTCGCCCCTACATCAGAGTTCACGTTCATATGATAGACTTATCATCACAATTTTTTGAATTTATTTTTTGTTGAGTAAACCAGTTACATCGAGTGTGGCAAAATAATCAGCTGGTGTTTCTGCACGGCGAAGTAGGGCGGTTTCCCCATTTTCTTTAAGCAAAATTTCAGCCGACCGCAGTTTCCCATTGTAGTTATAGCCCATTGCGTGACCGTGGGCCCCTGTATCGTGAATGTAAACAATATCACCGATATCAATTTTTGGTAGTTTGCGATCACGGGCGAATTTATCATTGTTTTCGCAAAGTCCGCCAACGATATCATACGTATTTGTCAAATCGGCAGTCTCTTTTCCGAGTACTGTAATGTGATGATACGCATCGTACATGGCTGGTCGCATGAGATTGACTGCACATGCATCGAGTCCGATATATTCTTTGTAGATATGCTTTTCGTGAAGGGCGGTAGCAACGACACTTCCGTAAGGTGCCATCATAAATCGTCCCATTTCAGTATAAATGGCAACGTCGTCCATGCCCTCTGGCACAAGGATTTCTTCATATTTTTTACGCACACCGTCACCGATTGCAAAAATATCGCATGGCTCTTGGTTTGGCTCGTAAGGAATGCCGACACCACCCGATAAATTAATAAATGCAATGTGAATATCGAGTTCTTTTTTCAGTTCCACTGCCAATTCAAATAAAATGCCCGCAAGCATTGGATAATATTCATTTGAAGTTGTGCTACTTGCCAAAAATGAGTGAATGCCAAAATGCTCCACACCATTTTCTTTCAAAATACGAAAGCCATCTTTGAGTTGCTCTTTTGTGAAACCGTATTTTGCATCAGAGGGGTTGTCCATAATTTCGTTGGCAACTTGAAAAAGTCCGCCTGGATTGTAGCGACAGCTCATCGTTTTTTGGAATTTTGCGATTTTCCCAAAGTATTTGATATGTGTAAAATCATCGAAATTGATGATGGCTCCGAGTTCATTAGCTAGGACAAAATCTTCTTCTGGTGTCATATTAGAAGAAAACATGATGTCATGACCGCCAATACCTATCGCATCGGTGAGCATCAGCTCCGTCAAGGAAGAGCAGTCCATTCCGCAACCCTCTTCTTTTAGAATTTGCATGAGTCCTGGGGTTGGTGTGGCTTTGACTGCAAAATATTCTTTGAAGCCACGATTCCACGAAAATGCGTTTTGTACGTCACGTGCATTTTGGCGAATGGCTTTTTCATCGTATATATGAAAGGGTGTTGGGTATGTTTCGATTATTTTTTTTGCTTGCTCTAAAGAAAGAAATGGTGTTTTCATAGTCGTCTCCTATTGGCAACCTCCGAAAACCTCTAGCACCAATCTTTCCGGCTAATTACTCCCGTCATAATCCCCAAAAAGCCTCGATGATATTTCCGATATCACCTGCGTTTTTTGTGAACTATGCCGAAAAAATTATCTCGAAAATCTTGGCACTTAGGTTTCCGGAGGTCGCCTATTTCACTGATTGATTATTCTTAAATTAGTATATCAAAAAAAGCAGATATTTGCAAGAATAGAATGAAAAAAATAATGAAATTCTATTGAATACAATATTTTTTCGTTTTTTCATTGACAAAGTAGATTTTATCGTTTATGATGAAAATGTAAAAAACGACATTGCAATGAATAAGTAAATGAATGAGCGAGGGAGCTGATACAATCGGCTGAGAGTAGATGTCATACATCTTGACCTAACCTGATCCAGATAATGCTGGCGTAGGGAAGTGAAAATTCTTTGATACAGAAAAAGTAAACTCGCTAAGTATAAATCAATTCTTAATTTATGCTTTGTGGGTTTTTTTATTGTCACTATATTTTATTATTTTAGAGGAGGAATACCAATGAAAGACACAGTAAAAGCAAACATCGCAATCAAAATTATGCCAAATTCCACAGATGAAGATGAAATTGTGCGTATCGTAGATGAAGTCATTGATTACATCAAATCCACAGGGCTTACTTATTACGTGGGGCCATCGGAAACAGCGATTGAGGGTGACGACATTAGAGAATTGATGGAAGTTGCAATCAAATGTCACGAGGTGGCAATCCAAGCAGGTACAGACGGGGTGTCGGCATACATCAAAACAGACTACAAACCAGGCGGTAGCGGACTTACGATTGATAAAAAACTATCGAAATACCGTGATTAATTACTGATTCTAACGTAAAACTTCTGACCGTGAGGCGATTTTATCTATGAAAACGAAAAAATTTTTTATGTATTGGCAACCATACATCATATGTTTTGCTTTGCTCATCTTATGGCAGACCGTCTCAAGTCTAGGCATTGTGCCAAAATTTATGTTACCCGCACCGAGTGATGTTGTGAAAGCATTTTGTAGTGATTTTTCACTCATCATGTCGCATACGAAAGTGACATTAATCGAAGCAGTATTGGGCTTATCTGTTGCAATACTACTTTCTTTATTGATGGCAATTCTAATGGATCGCAACAAAATGATTTATAGGAGTCTGTATCCACTCATCATTGTGAGTCAGACCATTCCAACGATTGCCATTGCACCGCTTTTGGTGTTGTGGTTTGGGTATGAGATGTTGCCGAAAGTCATTTTGATTGTCGTGACTTGCTTTTTTCCAATGACAATTGGATTACTCAATGGATTGGCAGCGGTGGATTCTGATGTCATTCACTTGATGAAATCCATGGGGGCAACGGAATCGCAAATCTACAAACACGTCAAATTGCCTACGACGTTGAGTTATTTTTTTGCCGGACTTCGGATATCTGTTTCGTATTCCATTATTGGGGCAGTGATATCGGAATGGCTCGGTGGTGTTGAGGGGCTTGGCGTGTACATGATTCGTGTAAAAAAATCGTATAATTTCGATAAGATGTTTGCTGTCATATTCCTGATTTCCATCATTAGCTTACTGCTGATGCAGTTGGTGAATATTTTGCAGAAAAAAGTAATGCCGTGGGAAGAAAAAACAAATTGAGTTTATACTGCTATATAATAGGAAGAAACTCGTGTGAAAATAACTGATTTACGAAGTGGGCGACGACAAGTCAGCCCTATAAAAACTGAAAGAAGAAAGGGATAGGAAAATGAAAAAATATATTATGTTGGCACTTACACTTGTGATGGCGGTATCTGCTACTGCTTGCGGTGGGGGTGCTGAAACTGGAACTACAGCTACTGGATCTGAAACTGCTGCGGAAGCGGAAGCTACTACTACTGGATCTGAAACTACAGCGGAAGCAGAAACGGATTCTGCTGAAGCGGTGGATTTGGAAGAAGTGACAGTGGTACTCGACTGGACACCAAACACAAATCACACAGGTATGTATGTTGCCCAAGAACTTGGTTACTACGCTGAAGAAGGGCTTGAAGTCTCAATCATTCAACCGCCAGAGGGTGGAGCGGCACTTTTGGTGGCCTCGAATAAAGCTGAATTTGGTATCAGCTCGCAAGACGTAGAAGCACCAGCGTTTATCAGCGATTCACCACTACCAATTACAAGTGTTGCTACAATCATTCAACACAATACTTCGGGCATTTTGTCTGTAAAAGGCAATGGCATTGACACACCAAAAGGCATGGAAGACAAAACGTATGCAACGTGGGACGTGCCAATTGAACAAGCTATGGTGCGTGCATTGGTGGCCTCTGATGGAGGGGATTACGACAAAATCAAAATGATTCCAAGTACAGCGGCAGATGTTATGATGGCATTGCAAACTGGCACGGATTCCGTTTGGGTATATTATGCGTGGGACGGCATTGCAGCTGAAGTCAATGAGTTTGAAACAGATTACATTGATTTTGGCACACTCGTACCAGAACTTGATTTCTATACACCAACGATTCTTTCTTCGCTCTCTTACTTAGAAGAAAATCCAGAACAAGCAAAAGCGTTTTTACGTGCAACGAAACTTGGCTATGAATACGCAATCGAAAATCCAGAAGCTGCTGCGGAAATCTTATTGAAACATGCACCTGAACTCGATGAAGATCTTGTCGTGGCGAGTCAAATTTGGTTGGCGGATCAATACAAAGCGGAAGTGGATCAATGGGGATATATGGACGTGGAGAGATGGGATAATTTCTACTACTGGTTAGAAGAAAATGAATTGGTCGATGCTCCAGTGACGTCTGGAATGGGTATGACAAATGAATACTTGCCAGAATAAAAAACTAGAAATTCAAGGGGTCTCAAAAGCATTTTCTGGAAATGAGGTTTTGCAAAATATTGATATGGTACTCCGTGAGGGGGAAATCGTATCGCTCATAGGCACGTCTGGAGCAGGCAAAACGACGCTATTTCATATCATTTCCGGATTGCTTGCCCCTGATGTTGGGGGCGTTTCCTTAGATGGAGCGGACATCACAAACCAGACAGGCAAAGTCAGTTATATGTTGCAAAAAGATTTACTGTTGCCACATAAAACAGTCATTGAAAATATCGCTTTGCCGCTGCTTCTTTCGGGGACTGCAAAAAAAGAGGCTTTCGCCGAAGTGCAAACACACCTAGATACCTTTGGTTTGTCGGGCTATGAGTCGCATTATCCCAATAAATTAAGCGGTGGTATGCGACAACGTGCGGCACTTCTGCGGACGTATTTGTGTAAAAAAGGGGTGGCACTCCTTGATGAGCCGTTTAGTGCGTTGGATACCATCACGAAAACGAATTTACAACAGTGGTATTTGGATATTATGGAAGAAATCAAACTGTCTACGATATTCATTACGCACGATATCGATGAGGCGATTTTCCTCTCGGATAGAGTCTATATTTTGTCAGGGAAACCAGCGACGATTATTGATGAAATCGTTATTGATTATGAGGGGAAACGGACACAGGATTTTTTGCTGACGACTGATTTTTTGGAATACAAAAGGCGAATCAAAAAAAGAATTGAATCAAATCTATAAAAAATATTGTGATACTTTAAAGAAAAGAGAAAAGAAAAGACCTTGGGACTCTGTCCCAAACCCTGCAAACAAACACCTTTGAAAAAGTTTGACCAAAACTTTATTTTTGTTCGCCTTACCTTAGTATTAGTAAAGCTTTATAATTTTTAACAATACTTAATTTGGGGAGCAATAACAAAAAAATCACTTTCTATAGGATAGAGAGTGATTTTTTTTGTTGTCGAAGTCTGCCCCAATAAGGATATGCAAATATTAAGGGTAGCAAAAAGAAAGTTTTGCTCCAGCTTTTTCAAAGGTGTTTGGTGGCAGGTGTGGACAGAGTCCACGGTCTTAAAAAATAAGGTTCTGAGCAGTTACCATTTTATTTAAAATTAGGTTTTCTCTTTTCAAGAAAAGCCGACAACCCCTCAACTCCATTTTCGTCCGAACGAGCCACTGCTTGCAAGCGTGCTTCCTCTGACAACATAGTCGAGAAGTCAATATCTGTATACTGATTGAACAAGGATTTCGAGAGTGCATAACCATTGACTGGACCTTTGGCAATTTGTTTTGCAAGTTGCATAGCCGTAGGCAACAACTCATCTGCGGTAACAACTTTATTGGCAATGCCAAGTGACAAAAGTTCAGGGGCTTTGACTGGACGTTGTGTCAACATCATTTCTTTTGCCATGTTTTGTCCTACCACTCGTGGCAATAAATAATGAAGTCCGCAATCAGGAATCAATCCAACTGCACCGAATGCCACAATGAATTTGGCATCATCAGAAACGATTGCCATATCACAACACATCATAAGAGACGTACCCGCTCCTGCAATTGCTCCATGAGCGGCAGCAATGACGGGTTTTGGGAAGTCGTACAACAGTTTCGTGAAATTGCCCGCAATCGTCATAAATTCTACGAATGGTTCTTTTTTGTCAAGCCCTTTCATTTCAGCGATATCGCCACCGGCACAGAAACACCGCCCATTTCCAGAAAAAATGACAACACGCACAGCGTCATCTTTTTTTGCTTCCTCAAAAGCTGTGGTGAGGTCGACAAAAAGTTGCTGATTCAAGGCATTCATTGCATCGAGTCGGTTCATGCAAATTACAGCTACACTTTCTTCTACTTGATAAGATACAGTACTCAATTCCATTTTTCTTCCTCCTTTGTTGAAATAGTAGTTATTTTTTTAAGTATATAGTCGTTTAAACTAAAAAGTACTACATCTAAGTGGTTAAAATCCTGTTCTTCTGCGTCATCGTCGCTCGATGTGGCTTTTGCCACGACTCGACTTCTCTTCCTTGAATAACAAAATTTTACCTCACTAATCTGTTAGTATTTTTTAATTTAATCAACTATACCATAAAAACTGGAGTAGGTAAAGGAAATGTATGGAAATTTTTGTTTTTTATCTATAATTAGAATATATTTCTTTGTAGTTTTTTTGTGAAATTTTATGTAAAATTAATATTTGGAAATGCAATGATATGCACAAAAAACATGTACATATGAAACGTAAATTTTGTTGAAGATTTTTCATTGAAATATCTTAAAAAAATGTTAAATCTATTGAGATTTGTTACGAATTATGTTACAATATACGTGGTGTCTTTTGTTTTTAATTGTCAACAGGGATAATTTTACTTCGCAAAAGGGAAATCATGCGAGAAATAAAGGAATATCACTTTGATTATGTAGAAATATCTAAGATTTGAAGTGGTACATTCAAAAAAAAGAAAGGAGTTGTTTTTATGAATACAGAGGGGTTTACATAGCGTGCATAAGAAAAATGAAATATACTTAAGAAAAATGTAATAATTATACGCATGACGTACCAACGAAATCCTTTTAATATTATAAATTGTCTCATAGTTCGAGGCGATGATATAATATTCAATCATCGTGTCTACAATGAGACGACGGTGCAAAACATTACCTAAGGAGGGCATAAAATGTTGACAACAAAAAATCCAGTCAGCAAAAGCAAAAGAGCGTTTGCCATCTTTATGGCATTTTCTCTGCTTTTTTCAAATTCTTATATCACAAGAGCTGGCGAAAGTGATGCAAATGAAGTAGTAGAAATACTTCTTGAAGACGAGACACCTACAATGAGTGAGGACGCAGAAAATCAAGAAAACCTTGATCAATCTGACGACACCACCCAAAATGAATCACAAGAAAACGTTGATCCGACTGATGATGAATCAGTATCAGATGAACAATCAACAGACAATGAAGAACCAAGCGAAAAAGAAGACACAGACGTAGACACTGATGTTGATACTGACGTAGGTATGGACTGTGATTTCGATATTTTCGTACGAGTCGAGGGTGTGTTACTTGACACCTCGCACGCAGATTTTTCATCTCACATCACGTATGACGATAACCAAGTCATTGAAATTCACACAAAGGAACGTGTCACACTCGCAAATAAAAGCGGTGTAGAAACTTCGTCACAACGAATCATCGTGACTGAAGTCGGCGGTCTTCAATTAGAAGGCGTAAATCTTTATGGTGATGGGAATTTGCCGATTATGGAAGTGGAAAACCATATAAACATTACATTAGTGGGCGACAATAGTATGAAAATTGCAGATACAAATGCAGTCGATACGATTGTTGGCTTGGAATACGTAACGTTTCTCGGCGACGGTACCATGACAATTGAATACCATAAAGGTTTGGAAGAAACACAAATTGAAATCTATCAAGCGATTGCAGAGCAATTTGCCCAAGTGACACTTGTTGCGGTTGGCAGAACAATTGCAGGACCTGTGATAGATGAAGATGTATTGTTCAATGAAGATATCTTATTGTTAAGTGGCGGAGTTACTGGAAATGCACTCGATGGCTGTGGTTTTGATGTCAGTGTAGAACTGGCAGATGGCACCGTGCTAATCGGGACAGACCAAGCTTTTTCCGACCACGTTTCATATGATATCGACGGAAAAGTATTGACAATCGAAACAAACAGACCCGTTACCATCGGCAATTTGGATGGTGGAAACGACAATAGCAGAACAAGTGGTCATTCGATTGAGATTGCAGCAGGTATTACAGATGGTGCAAATGTCATTTTTGATGGCGTGTACATCTCTCGTAATACAGGAGAGTATTCTTTGATGACAGTCGGTTCACCTACGAATTTGACAATCAACAAAATGGATACTGTAAATTCAAAATCGCAAGCAGACAGCACGTTTCTTGCTACAAGTAACGGCAGTACAAATGAAACAATTATTAACCCTGAAAAATTAACGATTACAGGGGACGGGAAATTTGCAATTTTTTCCCATGAAGCAGATACGTATGATTATTCGGCACTCGGAGATGTGGTACTTGATTATGCAATGGAAAATTCTTCTGAGTTTTCCACAACTTCCGCACTCCGTGTTGTGCAACGAGGCACTGCCACAACGGCAATTGAATACTTACAAGAAGATTTTTCGTATGAAAGTGGTGTTTTGACAATCAAATCTGGTAATACGTTTCATATCTTAGATAGTGCGGTCATTTCAAGAATTGTTGTCGAAGCAGGGATTACAGAACCACCAACCATCATTTTGGATGGTAGTGGTTTGACATTTACAAACACTACTGGCAATCCAATCATTCTTGCAAAATCGGATGTGAATTTGTTGCTCAAAGGCAATGTTGTATTTTCAAATCCAGCAACTACTAGTACAGAAAAAATGGTGGTTACAGAAAATGATAGTAAAGTAACGATTCAAAACGGAAATACAACTTTCACGAGCTGGTTGACGTATTTCAATACGCATAATTTTACGAGTAAAACGAGCAACTCTTTGAGTTTGAGTCGTGCGAAAGCAGCGGGCGTTACATACGACGATGATATTTCAGATGTATTGTTAGACCCAGATGTGTACATTAAAGAATCATACGAATTGACGTTGCCTAATAAAGGTGGCGAAGTTTTTGTTGTGAATATCCTAGAACCAGAACGTATTGGTGAATTGGTTATCGGTGCAACGGAAGCAGATTCTAACATCTGGTATGCTGGTGATGTTGGATTGGTTATTAAAACAGACGTACCATTGTCGGTATCGACTCAACCTGGCCATACTGGTTTTGATGCGTATACCGATACACCGGGGTATCGCCGTTTGACAATCACTGTTGACCTTTCTGATGCAGACGTGGCAGCGGGGAAAAAGGCGAATCTGACTTTGAATGGATATTTGAATTTTCAAGAGTATAACAAATCGACACACATACCGTCTTTGACGTTAAATTCGCCTACCAACATGACATTGGTTGGCACAAATGTATTGCAATACAATCCGCAACATGAGTACTCTACTGCGGCATACAAACCGAGTGGAGCGACGTTGATTCAGGGGCTTGAAGACAATCTAGTTTCAATTTCGGGAAGTGGGCATTTGTCACTCAAAACAACGCCATACATTCAAGGAATCGATGAAACTGCATTGTATGCAGCAGCTGCAGCAGGTGGGGCAACAGGTAATATTTTTGTTTATGAACAAGCAACGAGTTTGGAATTGTCTGACTATGCAATTTCAATTGTAGATAATCCAGATACAGCGAGAGATGAATCTCAAAGAACATCGGACAAATTGTTTTTGGATACGACAACGACTCCGTATACAGTGAATATCACAACGACTGATCCTGTCATCATTGGCAATCAAAATACGAATGCGTATGCTACGAATAACATCGTAATCAAAGACATTCCAAATGGGGAATCGGCAGACATTCATTTTACGAGCATTTCTCGTACCATTGAGAGTGTTGGTGATGGCGAAGCGATGATTGATATTTATGCACCAGCGAATCTTACGATTACAGAAGCGTCCAGACTTTACTACTATGCTCCTGATTATTACGATCCGAATACGGCAAAGAACGTGCCAATCATCAGAACAAATTCTGATATTACGATGAAAGGCTACGGAGAACTTGAGCTTTTTGCAAATGTAGGTTTCCACTTGGTGCAAGCAGTCGATGGTGCAACGGTTCTCGTCGATCCAGATTGTGAAACCGTGGTATCTCAATATACGTATACGGATCATCCAGCGGTCAAAGGCAGTGATTTTACCGTGGCGGCGTATACACCAATGGATTTGGCAGACATTGCAGACCTTGTGGACGATCCTGCATTTGAGATGTACGCAGATGGTGATTTTTCTTTCGATGCAACGACAAAACGTCTCACAATTCATGATGCAACAAAAACGCATTATATTACACATAAAGTAGCAGGGACTCCAACAACAAATTTATTGGGTGTCGATGCAGGCACTGTGACATCTCCTGTTGATATTTTATTTGATACGGTCAATATTGCATTGACGGCTGCGGATGAACAAAGTCCACCTGTGCCATTGATCGATATCAAAAGCGATACCGACATTACTTTGTTCACAGGGACAGAGAATGTTTTGCAAGTGCCTGTGGATCTTGCGGATACGAGTGGTGTGCCGACTGTAAAAATTCATACAGGCAGTCACTTAAATATCATTGAGAGAATTGGCAGTAAAATTACAATGAACAGCAGAAATAATGCGGAAATTTTCGAGGGTAGTTATAACGATAATGAAGTGAGTGGTTCTGTTGTATTGCAAGAAATTGCACTTTCTTCTTCGGAACCTCTTGAGTCTGGGGAATTGGTGTTTGATGGTACAACGGTAACGGTCAACACATCAAAACCTGTAACGATTGCAAATAAAAATGTGAATGCCTCAACTGAAGTGTATATCAAAGTCGAAGAAGGGATTGAAGGCGGTGCAGATGTGACACTTTCTGGTGTCAATATCTACCATACGAAAAATTCAAATGCACCAATTGTCGATTTGCATTCGGATACAAAATTGACCATTCAAAATACAAATACCATTTACGGTGCGTATTTTACAGACATCAACCAACATTCTGTCATTCGTGTGAATGATGGTGTGACGATGTCTTTGAATGGTGGCAATCCAAATACAG
>JAWXUZ010000083.1:0-10993 GCA_044425835.1 Bacillota bacterium
AGAAGAAACACCAGTCGAAGCTGTAGAAGAAACACCAGCTGAACCAGTAGAGGAAGCTCCAGTGGAAGCTGTCGAAGCACCTGCTGAATCTGTGGCAACTCCGACTGAACCTGTGGCAACTCCTGCTGAACTTGTGGCAACTCCGACTGAAGCTGTGGAAATGGAAGCTGAAGATGATGAGTCTGAACAATCAGAATCTTCCTATTATATGGAAGAAGTGAAAAAGCCGATTCGCAAAAAAAATGATTTTTCACGTTTCATTGCTGCAGCTTTGATTGTCAGTGTTGCGGGCGGAGCGAGTATGGGGGCAGGTTATGCCTATGTCAAATATAATATGGAAACGCCAGAAGCTGTGACAAAAGTGCCAATCGTTGCACAACCTGTGGTATCACAATCGCAAGGGCAATCGCAATCGCAATCATACTCAGCAGTGGAGGTTATCAAAGCTGTAAAACCAACGGTAGTGAGTATTTCCACGGAAACGGTTGGGGAAACGCAATATTTTGGAGCGTTTACGATTCCTTATGAAGAACAAAGTGCCGGAAGCGGTGTTGTATTTTTTTCTGATAACGACCGAGTTGCCATTGCAACAAACAATCACGTGATCGAAGGCACGACAGAAATTTTCGTGACTTTCGATGAAGATATCACTGTCCCTGCAAAAGTCGTTGGAACGAAAAGCGACTCTGATTTGGCAGTCATCGTTGTCAATTGGGACGATTTGGAAGAACAAGGCATGTACGATGTGAGTGTTGCGGCATTTGGAGATTCTGATCTCTTAGAAGTGGGTGCACCAGTATTTGCCATCGGGAATGCTATGGGCGAAGGAATTTCGGCAACTGACGGCATCATCAGTATGACAGAACAAACGATTATCATTGATGAAAGTCAACTGACTGTACTCCAAACGAGTGCAGCAATCAATGGTGGAAATAGTGGCGGAGCGTTGGTCAATACGGCTGGTGAAGTCATTGGCATCAACACTGCAAAATACAATCCAAACCAAGCAGAGGGTATGGGCTATGCCATTCCAAGTAACGAATTTGTGACCATTATTGAGGACTTGTTGCTCAATGGCACAATGCCAAAACCATATATCGGTGTGACTGGTACGAGCATTACTGCTGACAATGCAGTACTTTACCGCTTGCCAGTAGGGGCTTTGATTATGGAAGTTGTCGAAGGCGGACCTGCTGATTTGGCGGGAATCAAAGTTGGAGATATCGTGACACAAGTCAATGGTGGCACTGTTATGGATATGGAATCGTTGATTACAATCGTCAATGAATTGGAAGTTGGAACAGAAGTCGACATTCATGTCGTACGTGACACGTCTGAATCAGTAGATTTGAAATTGATTGTTGGAGATAAAAATTCGTAATCACATATTTTTGAAAGGGATTGTCATACAATGGCGATCCCTTTTGGTGTGGTAATATATATAACTCATAGAAAGAAACAACTTCAGAGGGAGGAATTGCAATGAAATTATCAGAAAATGCAAAAAAAATTCAACCGTCCAGTACTTTAATTATTTCAGCCAAAGCAGCACAGCTCAAAGCTGAAGGCAAAGACATCATCTCTTTTGGTGTGGGTGAGCCTGATTTTGATACACCAAAACACATTCAAGATGCTGGAATTTCGGCAATCCAATCGGGCCAAACGAGATATACACCAGCCTCTGGTACGGTGAAACTCCGCCAAGCAGTTTGTGATAAACTAAAAAATGACAATGGCTTGACGTATGATGTCGCTGAAATTGTGGTGAGCAATGGGGCAAAACATTCATTGATGAATGCCTTTATGGCGATTCTAAATCCTGGAGATGAAGTCATTATCCCTGCACCATATTGGCTCAGCTACTCGGAAATGGTCAAAATTGCAGGCGGTGTGCCTGTCATTGTACATACGAAAAAAGAAAATCAGTTTATGCTTGTCAAAGAAGAACTTGACCAAGCGTATACAAAAAACACGAAAGCAGTCATCGTGACAAGCCCTTCAAACCCTACGGGAATGGTGTCTACGAAAGATGATTTACAAATGCTTGCAGATTTCGTTGTGGAAAAAGACATCATCATGATTTCAGATGAAATTTACGAAAAATTGATTTACGATGACGATACAAAACATATCAGCATTGCTTCTTTGAACGAAGAAATTTTCAAAAGAACGATTGTCATCAACGGTGTGTCAAAAAGTTATGCAATGACTGGTTGGAGAATTGGGTACTCGGCGGCTCCTTTGGCAATTTCAAAACTCATTTCGTCGTTGCAGTCGCACATGACTTCAAACCCAAACTCCATCGCCCAAGAAGCGACGTATACAGCACTCACATCGTCGCAACAATGCATTACAGATATGTGCGTGGAATTTAAAAAACGTCGTGATTACATTTACGCAAGAGAAGAAAAAATACCGATGCTTTCAGCACTCAAACCGCAAGGGGCATTCTATCTTTTTATTGATGTGTCGGGTGTGTATGGCAAAGCATACAACGGAAAAACGATCCAATCGGCTGCTGATTTGGCAACCATTTTAATAGAAGAAAAATTAGTTGCAGTCATTCCTTGTGCAGATTTTGGTATGGGAGATTACATTCGTTTGTCGTATGCAACGAGCATGGAGGCAATCGAAGAGGGTATGAATCGTATCGAGGCCTTGGTGAAAGAATTGAGCTAAAATTTTATTCATATACTTTTACAAAATCGTCATATTTGATTCATACAAGCCATATCTTAGAAATAGGCATAAGCCAATTTCAACGAAAGTGGGCGATTGTATGAAGCGATATTGCAAGAAACGATATAGAAAAACGACACGTAGACAAAGACGAAAAAGGCCAGAGATGACACCTCTTGGCATGGTTTGTCTTTGTTTTTTTGTGGCAATTTTCATAGGGGCGATTCTAGGGGCATCGGCAAATATTGAAACGAAAAATGAGATTTTATCTTTGATTGTTTTTGAAGAAGAACTGGTGGCGGCAAACCTCTCAACTATTTTGTGGAAATATGGGAAATATGCCCTTATTTTTTGGCTTGCGTATCCGTTTTATTATGGGGCATTCGCCTCGGGGGGACTCTTTTTATTTCGTGGCATTTGCCTTGGGTATACGTCTGCGATATTGATTGAATGTACTGGATTTTCGGGGGTTGTGTCGATTGTGTCACTCTATTTTTTACAAAATATATTTTTATTATCTGCGTATGCAATTCCTGTGTATTGTAGTGTCGTCAAATTTTCAAATAGAGTGACAACAGGGCGGAGATTTGCGACGCCAACGATACAAAAAAATGTGGAATACTTTCCGATTTCAACGCTTTGTATCGTCTCTATTTTATTGCTTGGCATAGGTGTCATGATTGAGTATAATTTGGGGAATGTGCTATGGTAAAGTAGAAGTGATTTATGAAGGGAATTTGTCGATATTCTTGTGTAGATTTGTTTGCTGAATGGTAACTGACACAAGAGGATATAAAAAATGAACAATAATTACAATTTATTTATCAGTAAAATTATACAAAATGATAATCTTAAGAAAACCTTGTGATTTTTTTAAAAAAACACTTGTAATTCACTGAAAAAAGAGGTATAGTATAAGCATGGAAAAGTTTGGATTGTAACCAAATGATTGCATGTAAAATTGTCTAGGGTTTTCGTATCGTAGATATGCAACTTTTGAAAGGAGTGAATGCTATGAGAAGTAAAAAAACTGGGAAAGTGAATATGTGTTTTATTTTGCTTGTGGCATCATTGTTGTCAATGTTGGGTTTGGTGAGTCTGAATCTATATACAAACTCCATTTTAGACAAAGATTCAAGTGGAATTACAAAAATCGAATTGATTAGTTCAAGTGTGCAAAGGATTTCAAAATTGGAATTGGAAGGCAGTGACGATACTTCGTTGGTGCTAGAGCTTGAGGGAGTTATGTCGTCTCTTGTGCCGGCAAATGGTGAATCCCAGTACTTTGTAAAAAGTGAAGAAGTGGCATTGTCTTTGCAAATGTATCGTGATGAATTCAACGTTTTTTTCGATGCCATAGAGCAATTTCGTGTGGATGGCAATCGTGATGCTTTATTTACAGCAAGTGAATATCATTATGGAATTTCTGAAGCATTGATCGAAGAACTGTCGGCATATAATGAAGAAAGATCAGGTTCTGCCCAAACGATCAATCTATTTATGATTGCGAATATCATATTGATTTTTGGGTGTATGGCGAAAATTTTCTTCAATACGCATCTTGAAATTGCAAAAAGTAAGGAATTATCGAAAGAAATGTATATGGATACGGCGACAGGTGTTTTCAACCGTGCGAAGTGTCAACAAATTCTAAAAAAATTGCCACATGGTGAGGCAGTGAAAGAGCGTGCAATTGTCATTTTTGACTTAAATGATTTGAAAAAAACGAATGATTCCTTGGGGCATCGTGCAGGGGACGAGTTGATTTCAGATTTTGCGGAGCAACTAAGAGGGGCAACTCACGTTGTTTCAGAAGAATTGTTCCTTGGTCGTTACGGTGGTGATGAATTCATTGCGTTTTTTGAATCGACCGATGAAAGTGAAGTGCAACTATATTTGAAAGAAGTGGATGCATTGATTGAACGCTTCAATGAAATCAACAACAAACCGTTTACGCTATCTTGTGCAGCAGGATATGCAATTACTTCTGAAGAAACGAAGATGGTGTCGACGAGAGAATTGTTCGATGTTGCCGATGGCAATATGTATGAAAATAAAATTGCTATGAAAGCACGCAAAAAACAAGAAGAATACATCAAAGAAAGAGAAAAAATGGAAGAAAGCCTTGCAGAAAGTGATTCGGCAGAAAGCAAAGCGTAAAATAGTAATGACCTTTAAAAATTTGACTCTTGATGTTTAGGAGGAGGAGTTTTTAGGGGTCATTTTTGGAACTTTGGAGTTTGAGGGAGAGCCTCAAGGTCTTTTCTTTTTTAAATATTGCCCAAATTATCGTTTTATTGAGAGCGGGCGACCACAGGGTCAGTTCTTCCTACAAAAAGCTTAAAATATCAATCTGTAGGGGCGTACCTTTGGTCGCCTGCTTACATGTCCGCCGCCTTATTTTAGGCAACATTTAATGGGGGCAATATCTCAATACCCAAAAGAAAATGATTTCATTTCGATCAAAGGAGAAATTATGAACATAAAAAAACAAGTACGACAAGGCTTTTTTTTATCGGCAATTGTCGGTATGTCTTTGCTCATTGGCATTGTCTTTACTGCTTTGCTGATCACGAGAGACAAAGTATCTTTGGAGTTGGAGGAAACACAAAGTACACTCGATACGCAACTCGCCGAGGAGATGACCACTGTCACGATGGAACTGGCCCAAAGTATTGCTGCGTGGAATGCAGAAAAAATCAATAGCCAATTCATCTACGTACAAGGTGAATTGGATTCACTGAAAAAAAATATTGAAAGGCTCTATGAAAATCAAATGACAACGAGTTTTTTGGGTGAAATCAATCTGAATGCAGAATATATGGTTGCACCCAATGCGAATATCGACGAAAGAGAATTGGAACAAACCCTTGAGGTGTACGCTGGAGTTGTCAAGCTTTTTGATTCAATACGAGAGGTTGATCCGCTCATTGATAAGGCGTATTTGACTTTAGAAACAGGCATTTCTTTTGCCAATACACATGGATTTTATGAGCAACTTTCTCGTCTCGATTTACGTGAGCGTGATTGGTACCAAAGGGCAAAAACTACCGGAGAAACTGCTTGGTCGAAACTGTATTGGGAGATGGAGACCGAACGCTTCATTACGGTTTCGGTTCCGCTTGTGCATGAAAATGAGCTTTTTGGTGTGCTTGCCTTTGACTTGGATGTGGAATTGTTGGGGCAAGCTGTCTTGTCTCAAGGAAATGAGGTCATACTTGCAAGTTATATTTTTGATGGCGATAGTTCTTTGCTATTTTCAACGGACGGGTCAGAAAAATATGGTGAGATTTGGCAAGATGCAGAATCGATATTTGCAACGATTCCTGAAAGAAGTGGTGCATTTCAAATAGGGGAAACGACGCTAGGTTTTGCGAGGATTGCACAAACTGATTGGCTCATGGTCGCTACAATCGATCAATCACTCATTCTTACACCTGTAGCGGCAGTTTCCGATACGGTGACAGAACGAGTCGAGGTACTACAAGAAAGTTTGCTGTTGCAAAATAAAAATACGATACTATTTTTGGTGTTGACAGCGTTTTGCATTGCGATATATCAATTGCTCCATGGAGAGAAATTTTCTGAAAAAATCACGAAACCAATACGTACTTTGGAAGAAATTACAAAAGAAATTGGTAACGGGCATCTTGATCTGGAAATCCCAGATTTCGGCTCGGGGGAAATTGGAAATTTGGCGAGACAGTTCCAGACCATGACGGGAGAGTTGCAACTGCACATTGAAAATGTTGCCAAAATTACGGCTGAAAAAGAGAGAGTGTCAGCTGAACTTGCTGTGGCAAATCGAATCCAGTCGAGTATGTTGCCAGTTGAATTTCCAGACCGCAATGAATTCAAACTCTACGCAACTATGACACCGGCAAAAGAAGTCGGCGGAGATTTTTATGATTTTTTTTCGGTGGACGAGGATCATCTCGCTTTGGTGATTGCTGATGTTTCGGGCAAAGGCATCCCAGCGGCACTCTTCATGGTGATTTCAAAAACGTTGCTGAAAAATATGACGCAAACGAAAAAATCGCCAAAGGAAATTTTGGAAATCACAAACAATCTACTTTGCGAGGGCAATGACGAGGGAATGTTCGTGACGGTATGGCTTGGGATTTATGAGATTTCTACGGGCAAATTGACAGCAGCCAATGCGGGGCATGAATACCCGATAGTGAAAGAGTATGGCGGTGATTTTTCTATTGTGAAAGACACGCACGGTTTCATTTTGGCAGGCATGGAAGACATGAAGTATAAGGAATACGAGTTGCAATTGAACTCGGGTGACACATTATTTTTGTATACGGATGGGGTGGCGGAAGCGACTGACGAAAAAAAAGAATTGTTTGGTACAGAGCGTTTGCTTTCTTCTTTGAATCGGAAAAAAGATGCGGAAATACGTTCTCTTTTAGAGGGAGTCAAGGACGATATCGATATTTTTGTGGGCAATGCACCGCAATTTGACGACATTACGATGTTGGGATTTCAAAGAACAGAGATAGCCGATTCAGAGGGAAATAGAAGTGTGTAGCTACCAATTAAATAATGCCAAAATGATTCTTTTATCGAGAGCGGGAGACCACAGGTCGCCCCTACAAAAAGCCTAAAATATCGTAATTATTCAGCATCCTAACTGACAATGCTAAAATATTCTCTTTCCGAAGTCTTTTAGTACGCTAATGTTTGTAAAAATAAAAGTTGGCGGAGTTTGAGGCAGAGCCGCAAGGTCTTTCACTTTCTCTTTTTTATTAATATCCTTCAACTTATGAAAGAAAGAGGCGAACAATGACATTGTATTTACTCGATACGAACGAATTGAAAAATCCAGAACTATTCCAACGTGCCTTGGCAACTGTCGATGGTAAACGTCGAAAAAAAGTCGAGTCGTACCTATTTGGCAAGGACCAGCGGTTGTCTTTGGGGGCGGGATTGTTGCTCGCATATTTCATGAAACAGCATGAAATCCCTGAAAAAGATATGGTGATTTCTGAGACGGGAAAGCCCGAAGTATCCCCTTCTTTTTCTCTCTATTTCAACGTCAGCCATGCCGGAGAATTCGTATTATTTTGCAGTGGCAGTCACCCTCTTGGCATCGACATCGAGCAAATTCAGCCCGACTATTTGAGTATTGCTGAAACTTTTTTCACGAGAGAAGAGCGGGCCGAGATTTTTGCAAAAGAGACGTTGCACCAACAAGAAGAAACTTTTTTCAGATTGTGGACACTGAAAGAAAGTTACATGAAAGCAACGGGACTCGGATTTTTGTTGCCATTGCACACATTTTCTGTTATAATAAAAGAAGGTGAAGCGACATTCTTGACTCCGCAAAATGCGAATCAGGAATTTCGCTTGCAAGAAGTGGAAGCCCCCATAGGCTACACGGCGAGTGTATGCGTATCAGCAAAATATCAGGGAGCGTTGCCACGGACACCAACTATGATTGAGGTAGAAAAACTAGTATCATTTTAAGGAGGACAATATGAATATTCAAAAAACACAAGAAGGACAAAATGTAGTACTAAAACTTGCGGGTCGTCTCGACACAGACACCGCTCCAGCACTGGAAACAGCAGTGAAAGAAGGGCTTGATGGGGTGACTTCGCTCCGCTTTGATTTTTCAAATCTCGAATACATATCATCTGCGGGGTTGCGTATTTTACTCATGGCACAAAAATTAATGAACAAACAAGGCAGTATGGTAATTTTTGGAACGAATGAAGGGATTGATGAAATTTTTGAAATGACTGGATTTTCGGACATTCTAACGATTGAAAAATAAGAAATCAGAAAGGGAAATGAATATGAAACATTGCAAATTAGAAGCAGATGTATCATCTTTATCTACGTTGATTTCTTTTTTAGAAGTGGAGTTGGAACGAGAAGAAATTTCAGTAAAAATCGTCAATCAAATGTTCATTGTGGCGGAGGAAATTTTCGTCAACATTGCACATTATGCGTATGCAAAGCGTGGCATGGTCGATATTTTTTTAGAAATTAATGCCGAAATTCGCCAAATTGAAATGACATTTCAAGACAGCGGAATCCCGTTTGACCCTTTGGCGAAACCCGATGCTGATATTACGCTTTCGAGTGAGGAACGTGGAATTGGCGGAATGGGGATTTTGATGGTAAAAAAAATGACGGATTCTTTGTCGTATCGTTTTGAGAATGGAAATAATATTTTGCACTTAAAAAAGCGTTTTTGAGAGGGAAGTATCGATTGATGTGGCAACGAATATTGGCATTTTGTGATGACAATCCCTTCATTTTGTATACAATTCAAATAAAAATTTTAGAAGGTGGATTGATTCCATCTTCTATTTTTTTGGTTGATTTCAAGTAGTGTTTGCAACTATAAAACAATGACTTTCTACATTAATAAGTAGGGGTGGTATGCAAACAAGAAAATTGCCATACCATTGTCATAATTGATTTGGTGGAAGCATGATTTATTTGTGTTGGGAGTGGAAAAAGTTTGAACAAATTGTAAATTTTTTGGAAAAATGTAAAAAAAAGCTTGCAATCCAATAAAAAAAGAGTTATACTTCTTGAAAGAACGTTGTAAAGTCGTTGGAACTATAAACAATGTTCTTGAATCTATAAGTAATTGTTACAAACATTATTCATATCAAACATATCAACAGACAAAAGGAGGATTTATTTATGAAATACAAATTGGTTTCAAAAAAAATTGGTGCGATTGCTCTGGGAACGATTCTAGCAACTTCACCACTCAGCGTTTTGGCAAATACACAAACAACTTACAAAGGTCAAAAAGCGTTGACAATTACAATCAATGCAGATGCGACGATCGATGAAGCATTGGATTTGGTTGTAGATGATAGGGTGACAAATAAACCGACAGTGACTTTTACAGGCGATGGGTCGATTGGCGACGATTTGACGTTTGAGGGTAATGAGTTGATCATCACTGCGAAACAAGGTGCGAAAAATGTTACTGTAACAGAAGCAAGCAAAGTTGATATTGCAAAAGCAACTTCTTTGACTGTAACTAATGCGGAATCAGTGACAACAGGTACTGCGACAGATGGTAGTGCTGGTGTAACGACGGTGACAATCAACGGGGTAATCGAAGAGGACGTCAACGTTGGCGGTGGTTCAGCGGTAACGATTGATACTGATGCTGAAGTTGGAGGCAGTTTGACTGGTACAGTGGGTACGCTTACTGTTGAAGCACCAATCACGATTGATGCGACTTTGACTGCTGCTGTGACAGCTACAGCTTCTGTAGTTTTGGAGGGTACAACTACAATCGAAGAAACGGCTACGATTGATATAAAAGGTGCTTCAATTGAAATTGGTAGTGGTGTGAAGATTGAGAGAGGAATAACGACTGAAAGTGACGGGACAGAAACTTCCGAACCATTATTCGTTGGTAGTTCAACGATTACTTCCCTGAAAACAGGAACGGATCTTGATTTGTCAGGTGCGGCTGTAACAGAAGCATTTGAAATCGTTGTGCCATCTGGCGGTGTGATTTCTGTAACAGGCGGTACAGTGAGTGGTGAAGTGACTCTGGATTTGAGTGAAGTAACTACAAAGGCAGAGGTTACTTTGCCTGATAGCGTTACTAAGGGTGAAGACGTAGAAATCAACTACACTACTTCGTCTGGATCGAG
The DNA here is from genome assembly GCA_044425835.1 of Bacillota bacterium. Classification (GTDB taxonomy): domain Bacteria; phylum Bacillota; class Clostridia; order Lachnospirales; family Anaerotignaceae; genus Chakrabartyella. Next base: position 10,326 of record JAWXUZ010000083.1, read on the forward strand.
TATTACTGCTGGCGATATCACAATTAAAGATGAAAATGGCGATGAAATAAAAGAAGGAATCACTTTGGTGCAACAAGCTTCTGCTCCAAATGTAGAGTTCGTGAGTGGCGAAAACTTCGGCGACAATATCGTATTTGACCTCTCTGGTGTCGTTAAAGATGAAAATACTGCTGTACAAAGTATTTACTATGCTTTTGGTGAAGATGAACTACTCGTTCCAGAGGATATGACTGTTGACGGAAATACGGTAACTGGATTGACAATGGGTGCAGGTACATTTAAACTCGACGCAGATGGTGAAGTGACCATTCTTAATGAAGACATTACGGGTAACACAGTAACAATCAAAGCTGTTGTGGCACAAAGTGGTTTGGATGTAAGTGGAGGAACTGCAATTGCACAATCCATCAAACCATCAAAAGAAGTAGTGGTTGTTGCCAAATTGACAGGCGATTACTCGGATTTGAAAACTGCAATTATTGATGCAAGAGATCTCCTTGCGGGAACACTCATAAGTGTAGATGGTACAGACATTGATAAAGCAGAACAATGGGTTACTGAAGAAGTGCATGGTGCCCTTAGTACTGCTTATGGAGTTGCAGAAGCTGAGTTTGCTTCACAAACAGCAACAACGCAAGATGAAATTCAAGATTTCGTTGATGACTTGG
>JAWXUZ010000084.1:0-10938 GCA_044425835.1 Bacillota bacterium
ACCATTCGCCACAATATATGTATGGTTTGGGTTTTGTAGGGGCGACCTGTGGTCGCCCGTTTCCGCATACCCGTGGCATTCGATTTCGGGCGACCATTCGCCACAATATATGTATGGTTTGGGTTTTGTAGGGGCGACCTGTGGTCGCCCGTTTTCCGTACACCCGAAGTATTCGAATGCGGGCGACCACAGGTCGCCCCTACGTGGCATTCCGAAGTATAAAACCCCGCCAATATTTCCCTTAGGTTACAGTTATGTTACAAATGAAAAAATTGTATTGACATTTTTTCCCTAATGTTTTACTATATACATACAGTAACAAAAGGAAAGAATTACATTTGATACATTATTTTGGGAATTGACCTTTCAATTTTTGGAATTTTGTCCGTAGTCCTTTCGCTTCATGCAATAGGAGAAGGTTCAAACCGCTGTACTTTCAAAATGCCATCGTGAGGATTTGGCAGGTTATTTTATGGCATTGGATTTTGTATGGGGGTTTTCGTTGCTTAGGATTGAAACATTGTTGAAATGCACTTTTTCTGCCATTTCTATACCGATGCGGTCGGTTGCAGAAAAAAAATGAGTTTCGGCGGTGCATATTTCTTTTTTGGCAAACCATTTTCATTTTTCAGTAAATAAAATGTTGGCAGAAAAGAAATGCGAGGAAAATAATAGAGGAAACGAAAAAAGCAAGCAACAAAAAAGAAGTAAACCAAAATAAGGAGGAAACAAAACAATGAAAAAATTAATTTCATTAGCTATGGTTGCAGCAATGACTGTATCCATGGTACCAAGTACTGCATTTGCAGCAGTTGGTTCTGGAAACTTTAGTGGTCAAGGGATCAGCGGCCAAGCTGTAGGTATTGACCCTGAGTTCAAAGGAAATTTGTCATTCGTGGCAAAAACACCTGCGGTTCGTTCAAAAGGAATCGGTGACATCGGTATCACGGGTGGATACGGGAACAACGAAAACAGATGGGATCCAACTTACCTTCACAGAGGAGTAAGTAGCCAAGCAGCCAGCTCAGGAATCTTCGCGGACGGAGATGATACGAAATCTTACAACAGCTACGATGCGTTGGAAGCGGGGACTATGAAAAAAGATAGTGCGGATGATCAGAGTCGTCAAGGTTCTTACTACGATACAGTGGTCGTAGGAGATACGGTTGTGCCTGAAATCCAAATCAAATTTGGAGACCTTTCACAACGTATCAGTAATGAGTTTGTAAACTCTGTAATTTACTTTGATGTGACATTGAGCGGCGGTGGTATTGCGTATGCAACGGACGATTATATGACAATCGAGGTATATGAAAATACAGGAACTGCACTTAGGGCATGGGATCCAGCGTGGAACGATGATGAAAAAGATGCGTACTATGACTCTGTGTTGGCGTTGAGCAAAAAAAGCGTGCAAATTCCAAAAACTGCGTTCCAAGGATACGTGGCAAATGGGGGAACGGATGCGAGCAACGTTTTGAAAGAAATTAAACTGGCTTTGTACAATGATGATGCTGTGAACTACGATTATTACTACGCTGAACAATACGACGGTGGGGATGGTGTGGCTGGATCAACTGTGGCTGCTGAAACCTCTCATGATCAATATGAAAAGGTGACTACCAGCGATTTGCTCTCACCTGACTTCGTGGGGGATACCATCAAAGTTCCGACTGCAAACCAAATGAATACATTGTTGAGCTACAACCCATCGAAAGCACCAAGTAATATTTGGGTGAGTGAAATTAAAAGTAGCGGAGGATCGTACTTCACAAACGACGGAACGACGGATGCTCTTTATTCGACTGCTGGATACGCTGTGGATGGAACAATCTTCCCTGGTGACGGTCAAGCAGGTATGAACCAGACTCTCGCTACAAATGAAGAAAATGCGGTCAACATCTTCGTTGAACAAAGTTCAATCAAAACACGTTTGTTGCGTGGTGCGGAAGTGGTAACTGACTTTACAGTTGCTGTCGTATACAACAATATCAAAGAAGCAAACGATGCAATCAAATCGGGCGATATCCTTACAATTGACGTACCTACTTGGTTCTCTAGCACAAGTGCGGGATCAAGTGTTTGGGCAAACGTGCGATGTGAAGAAATGTACGATTTCGATGCTGACATCGAATTGGCATACATTGTAGATGGTGGCTTCACAGCTTCTTACTACAAAACATTGGATACAATTGCTCCTGAAGAAAGAATCCGTTTGAGCCAAGATATCGACCTGACTGAAATCGTGGCTGGATCTTTTGAAGCTGGTCAAGAAGTGACTTTCAAATTGAGCAGAGGGTTTGAATTCAGCGGTCTTGCAGATAGCTCATTGTTGGTTGGTTTGAGAGAGGACTCATCGAGATTTGGAAGTAGCCTCGTCTATGTTGACGATGAAATGCACTTTACAGTAACGAATGATAGCAATGGTCTTTCAAGACAAACAATTTCTGTAAATGGTACAAGTAGCACAGTGAGTGATACGTACGGGATTGGAATTGAAGCGACAACTGCAAAAGTTGGTGACATCGCAACAATCACAATTTCTATCGATGGTTTGGACAAACAAACAATTGAAGTTGCTGAAGTTGTAGATTACACAGTCATCATGGAAGTGGATACAGACAAAAGCGTTCCTGTATACTACAGTGGTGTCAACAGAAACAATGCTGGTTTGACTGTAAACCATTCTCATGAATCACTTGACGTGACAATCAGAGAAACGTTCCCTGGTGCTTGGGATGTATCTAATGGCTTCACATTGGACTTGCCTGATGGCGTTCACGTTGTCGATGAAGAAGGCAATGAAGCGGGTCCATCAGTAGGTCTTGAAACAACAATCAATGGTGTAAGTGCATACACGAGCTATGCAGAAAACAGTGGTGCTGGTGTGGACATCAAAGACGTACGTTACATCGTTCGTGACAATGCACCTGTAGATACACAAGGTATGACAGAAATTTTCAAAGATGCATATGTAAGAGGCAAATATGCCGACTTTACATTCCCAAGAAGACCATTTGACGGTGAAAACCATACATTGTCAGATGCGTATGCACAAATTACATTCTCAATGTTCTTGACAGCAGACCCATCATTTGAAGGTCCTGTAGATTTGACATTTAGCTGTAATGGAACGGAAGATCAAACAGTGACTATCGCTGAATTTGTAAAACCTTTCACAGTAACTGCACAACAAAATGACATGATCATTGACTACAGAAATACGGCTCTTGACACAACTATCGTGCTTGAAGAATACGAAGCTGAATTGTTTGATACAAGAGTGCCTTATTTGTCTGGTGGTGTATGGAACTACTACTACAACCAATTTGATTACTACGTTGACCGTGGTGACGTGATCCAATTTGAAGAAGGTTCAAACTTTGTCATTGATGGGGATTCCGAAATGGAAGTTGGCGGAAATGTATTGACTGGTGACAACTTGACTGATCCAAGTGGTATCTACTACAGAATTAATGGTTCTTCTTACGACGTACCTGCAACAATTACTATCGAAAACATTGAATTGTTCATGCAAAGATCTATCCCTGCTGGGGCATATCCTTTGAACATGGAAACAACTATGTGGAATCGTTGGAAAAAAGATACTTCATTTGGTAGTGGGGCTAGTAGTACAAATAGTACTACGGAAGATCCTAGCTTGTTCCTTAAACCAAGTGCGACTAATCATTCTGAAGAAGTACACTCTAACTTCGTAAACGTTATTACTGCTGGTTCTGACGTTGACAATGCGTTCTTGACTTCAATCATCGTTCCTATCGATGCGAACTACATCATCGCTGGAACAAAAATCATCTCTTTGGAAGGTGACGGCATCACAGCTGCAACTCCTCCAGCGTATATCAGCAATGGTTATACAATGGTTCCTTTGAGAGCAGTTTCTGAAGCACTTAATGGCGACGGTATCGTAGTTGATTGGAACAATGATACAAGAACTGTAAGTATCATCTACCCAAGTAAAGTAATCAACATGACTGTTGGCGAAAATGTATACTCAGTATACGGTAACACTGTACCAACAAGTGCTGCACTTGAAATCAAAGAAGGTAGAGCATTCTTACCTTTCAGAGATTTAGGAAAAATGCTTGGTGTAACTGACTCTAACATCTCTTGGGATGAAACAAACAGAGTTGCGATCATCAATGGTTCAGTTGCTGACATCGAAAGAATTTACGCTGAATTGGGACTTTAATTCTCGTAATTCCTTTGTGGAAGACTTGATAGCAATTTAAAAAAATAATATTTCCCCACTTCCTTGGGTGACTGAGGAGGTGTGGTTTTTTGTGTGGAAAGGGTTGTAAAACGTGGGGGTGGGTGGTATAATGGGAGGGACGACCTGTGTAAGCGAAGTCAGCGGTCGGTTGTATTTCTAGTTTTCGCCTTAGTGTTCGGCAGTGGTAGAGATATTAGCATGTATAATACACAAGAGAAAGAAGTATTATATGAAAGGAATAGTATATTTCATATTGAAAATATTGTAACGTATAATGGTAAAATTATGATTGCCCTAAAGGAAGTGTGATAGTATGAAAAAAGAAGAAAATAAAACGATACCGATGCAAGAAAGATGGGAGAAAGAACCAATCGTAGGTGAAGTTTGCGGATATAAAGAAGTTTCTATTAAAGACCAAATCAAAGCAAATAGATTTTTGTTCGATCAAATGATCAAACAAGGCATGATCACAAAAGAAGAGGCAGAAAAAGAGCATATGTTTTTTGTCGAGAAATTATATGAAACGTTAGAAGTATTGGTATAACGATATGCAGGGGCGACCCAAAAACCAATACTCCAAATTGTAAAATATATCACAAAAAAAATGTGAATATGTAGAGAATTTCGTAGTTACATATGTATGAAATTAGACAAATAGCACATAAAATATGGTATTATTTTAGTATACTTGCTAATAATTTCAAAATCATAAAATTTTCTATTGTAAATTAAAATAAAACCTTGTATAATGCAACTATATTCATTTATATTATATACATACGTGTTTACCATTCGATGTACATACATGTTTATATTTGTAAATGCAATATAAAAAAAGGAAATGAATCAATTAGGAACGAATCAAAAGGGAGGAACTAACATGAAAAAAAGAATTGTAGCAAGTATGCTCATGGTGTCAATGGCATTTGGTTTGGCTGCCTGTGGAGGCAGTACCACAGCAGAAGCACCGGCAGAAACACCAGCAGAAACACCGGCTGAAACACCAGCAGAAACACCAGCAGAAACACCAGCAGAAACAACAGATGATGCAGAGGAAGCAGTCACACTTCGTTTTTACAACTATGCGTTGTCTGAAACAGCAAAAGCAGATTGGTGGACGAATGTCATTTCTACTTTTGAAGCAGAAAATCCAAACATCGATATCGAAACCATCACTGTAGATTACAATAGTATGATCTCTACATTTACAAATGATATCGCTTCAGGTCTTTCTGTCGATTTGGTATACGGTGAAGTGAGTTGGGTACCAGCACTTGCAGATGCAGGATTCATTCAAGCACCAGCAAATGTATTGGATACTGATTTTTACAACGGATATTATGGCCACGTTATGGATCAATTTGAATACAATGGCGAATACTTTGGTGTGCCTCATTACTATACAAACTCGGTTGTTTTTGTCAACCATGAATTGCTTGGAGCAGCAGGCATTGACGCAGCAAACTACCCTGTAACACAAGATGGACTACAAGAGTGGATTGATACATTAGGTGCGTATTACGATGGCGATGATAGCGTTTCCACAATTTTTGGTATGGCGACATCTGAAGTACCTGCAACAGGTGCAAATGTCAATGCGTTGTACACTGCATTTGGCGGTACTTTGATCAATGAAGATGGCACACTTGCTGATTTGACTTCAGCTGAAAACAAATTGGCTCTCGAAGAAACTTTAGAATTTTATAGCTCTTTGATTAACGATGGCCACACACAAGAAAACTTGAAATTGAAAGATTACCGTTCAGCATTTGGTGCTGGAAATGTTTGTATGTATGTTGACTCTTCATGGGGATATGCTCAAATTACAGAAGTTGACCCATCAGGCACAGGTGCATTTACATCAACTATGCCTTTGCCAACTTCTTTGGGTACAAATGGAACGGGCGACTCTTTGGTAGAATCACACTGTTTCCTTTTGGGATCTATGATGACTGATGCCCAAAAATCGGCAACTGATAAATTCATTCAATACTGTACTTCTACTGAAGTTATGGAAGGTTACTTAAATGACATTGGTATTGCTTTCATCGCACATGAAAACATGGAAGATTGTGCAGTTTCTCCAATTTTAGAAGGTGCTTTGGACGGCGAAAGCAACGTAGTTGGTCAAACACAAATTCCTGCAATGGTGAGTGTACAAACAGAGCTTGCAACAATGGTTTTGAACTACGCAATCAATGGCATGACTGCTGACGAGGCGATTAGTAACTATATCGACCAAGCAAATTACTACATCAATCAATAAAAATAAATAAACGAATCAATAACAATAAATGAAGACGATCGGAACGCTTGCAAATTAGAAAGTCGTTCCGATTGGATTCATTATCATATGCATTGATTTTTGAATTACTGGTTCCTTGTAGCCATTATTTTTTTTTAATGACCAGAAGGAATCAGCAATTTTATTCAGTAAGGAGACGTGATACAATGGAAAAAAGAAGTAATTTCAGTTTGAAAAATAGACGTATTCAAGATGCAATATTTTGTTTGGTATTACTTATGCCAGCGATTATATTGTGTGTGGCATTTATCATCATACCAATTATTGATTCTGTTCTGATGAGTTTCACTGATTATAAGATCATGAATCTCACACAAAATGTACCAGGGGAATGGAATGATTTTGGAAATTATACACGTCTTTGGAATGCTGGAAAATTGCAATCGGCAACGAAAATTACACTTACATACGTGTCAATTACTGTAGTATTGACTTTCATTGTGAGCATGGTGCTTGCATTGATTTTAAATACGGAACTCAAAGGAGCGAGATTTTTCCGTAGTGTGATGATGATTCCTTGGGTCATTCCTACAGTCATTGCTGGTTTGTTATGGTCTTGGATTTATGCGAATCCTTATGGATTGTTGCAATACTTAATCGGTGTATTTAGTGGTGGAACAATTACAGATTTCGGTGTTTTGAACAATAAAAATACAGCTTTATGGGGTGTCATCATTGCCTCTTTGTGGAAGCAAATTCCTTTGATGGCATTGCTTTTGCTCTCGGGTATGCAAGGCATTGCAGATGATATGCTAGAGGCAGCAAGAATTGATGGTGCAAATTACATGAATTGTTTGTTCAAAATCATCATTCCTTCTATGAAAAATGTCATTGCCGTCACGGTATCGATGTGTATTATAGAAAACTTCAAGCAATATCCATTGTTTGCGACGTTGACAAATGGTGGGCCAACAGGGGCAACGACAACGCTTGCAGTACTTTCTTACGATGAAGCTTTTGTCAATTATAATTACGGTTCGGGTGCCGCAGTCACGACAGTATGGCTACTGCTTATGGTTGTAGTGGTGTTGTTATTTAACCTTGTGTTCAAACCGAACGAAGAAAATTAGGAGGTGGCGTATGAATTCGAGTAAAAAAAATATGTCTAACGTCTCCATTACTTTATTGAAGTACGCTATACTGCTTACGATTATGATGTTTTTGCTTTTTCCAGTATATTGGATGTTGGTGACTTCTTTGAAACTCAATACAGAATCGTATCGAGTTGTGCCAACGCTATGGCCAGAAGTCGTTTCATTTAGTGGATATACGTCTTTGATTGAGGGCGGAAAATTCATGGTGTACTACAAAAATAACTTGATTGTATCAGCGATGGCTGCGGCGATTATTTGTTTCATTTCAGTATTTGCAGGGTATGCGTTGAGTCGTTACCACTTCAAATGGAACTTGATTTTATTTGCAACATTTACATTTGCCCAGATGATGCCCGTAATCAGTCGATTGATCTCTTTGTATACGATACTGCGAGAGCTGAATTTGACAGATTCGCACATCGGCTTGGTACTCGCAATCAGTGCCACACAAGTTCCGTTTACCGTTTCTTTGATGGCATCATTTTTCTCTGCAATCCCGAGAGATTTAGAAGAAGCAGCCTTCATTGATGGTTGTGGACGTTTTTACACATTATTCAATATTATAATGCCACTCGTTGTGCCTGGTTTATTGGCAGTTGGCGTGTATAGTTTCTTGATGACGTGGGACGATTATTTGCATGCAATTACGCTGATTCGTTCAGAAAATTTATGGACGTTGTCGCAAGGTTTGAAATTGACGTACCTTGGCGAAGTGAGTGACTGGCAGTTGATCAATTCAGCATCTACACTTGGAACAATACCGATGGTATTTGTGTTCTTCTTCTTCCAAAGATATATGATCAAAGGATTGGTAGCAGGAGCAGTCAAAGGATAAGAAATTGAAAACAATATAAAAGTAAAAATAACAGACCACATGCAACAAAGGTCTGTTATTTTTGAGATATCAGACGGTGAGAAAAAAGAGTTGTCATGGCTCTTTTTTTTGTGTATACTATAGGTAGTAAACAAAAAGGAGAGAGAATAATGGACAATCATGCAATCGGTATTTTTGATTCGGGCGTAGGGGGGCTTACTGTCGTCAAATCTGTATTTTCAGAATTGCCAAATGAGCGAATTATTTACTTTGGCGACACAGAACGACTGCCTTATGGGAGCAAATCGAAAGCAGTGGTCACTAAATTTGCGAAAGAAATCACGCATTTTCTACTGAAAAAAGAGGTCAAAGCCATCATCATTGCGTGCAATACTGCGAGTGCTAACGCTTTGGAAGAATTACAGAGAGAATTTGAGATTCCGATTTTCGGAGTTATCGATGCCGGAGTCAATGTCGCTTTGGACTCGACAAAAAATAAAAAAATCGGCGTGATCGGTACAGCAGGTACAGTGAAATCAAGTGCATACGAACAGAAATTACATGAAAAAGATAAGACGTGTCAAGTCATACAAAAGGCATGTCCTCTTTTTGTACCACTAGCTGAAGAGGGTTGGCTTACAGATTCGGTGACTTATGAAGTGGCGAAAAAGTATTTGTCACCGCTTGTGGCAGAGGGAGTGGATACGCTGATTTTAGGGTGTACGCATTACCCACTTTTGAAAAAATGCATCGGTGAAGTCGTAGGCGAAAATGTAATTTTAGTCGACCCAGCGAAAGAAACTGCAAGGACAGTAAAGCAATTTTTAGTGGAAAATGATATGGAATCAGCGGAGTGCGGCAGTAGAGAACATGAGTTTTATTTGAGCGACCAGACAGAAATGTTTTCTGAATTGTGTAAAAAAGCGTTGAAGAGGGAATTTGCAGTGGAGATTGTTGAAGAGTTGGAGTAGGGGGAGCGGTTCGGCGGAAATAAGCGGAAGCCTAACAACGGGCGACCATGGTCAACTCACTTTGCTACGCAAAGCGGCTGGGTCAATTCACTTTGCAAGCAAAGTCAGCTTCGCTGACCGCCGTCTTCTTCGGCGGTGAAGAGCCGCCGCCTTTCATGGCGGTGAGGGGGTCGCCCCTACGAAACCCGAAAATCCGATGGGGTGCGGTCATCCGTAAATAAGGGAAATCCCACAAACCCAACGTAGGGGCGACCTTCGGTCGCCCGCAAGCAAGCGAAAGCCCAATAACGGGGCGATTTCTCCCGTGAAAGCATTGCAAGGCGAAGGAAAATATGGTAGAATGGAAATAAAAAATGAGCCGATGGAGGTGAGGGGTCAACTCACTTTGCTACGCAAAGTTGACTGCGTCAACCTCCTATCTTGGAGGTGAGGGGTCAACACACTTTGCTACGCAAAGTTGACTGCGTCAACCTCCTATCTTGGAGGTGAGGGAGTGGAAGAACAGGAAAAAGACTGGAAAAAGTTGACGATTGCGAATCAATTCATTTTTTCTAAGGTCATGAGAGATACGGAGATTTGTAAGGAAGTACTACGACGATTGTTGCCACATATGGATATCAAAGAAGTGAATATTGTAGAGTATGAAAAGGTCATGGACGTGAGCTTGGAGACGAAGGCAGTGCGGTTGGATATCTATTTGAATGATGGAGAGACTGTATACAATTGTGAAATGCAGGCACTCAATAAAGATAATTTGGCGAAGAGAAGTCGTTTTTACCAAGCACATATTGACATGGATTGCTTGGCAAAAGGCAAGTCGTATCAAGAATTAAAAGATAGTTTTGTGATATTCATATGCAAGTTCGATTTGTTTGACAAGGGCTTGCCTGTGTACACATTTACGAATTTGTGTCATGAAATTCCAAAGATTCAACTAAAAGATGGGGGTCAACTCATTTTGCTACGCAAAACGGACTGCGTCCGCTGCCTGTCTTGGCAGTGAGGGGGCAACAAAAATATTTTTTAATACGACAAATCATGAATTGGTGAAAGATGAAAAGATGGCGGAGTTTCTGCGGTTTGTCAATCGTAAGTGGGACGATAATTTTACAACGGAAGATGAATTTATTCAAGGTTTGGTGAACAAAGTTGAGAATATTAAACAAAATAAGGATTGGGAGCGTGAGTATATGACAATGAGTGCGACACTTGACAATGCTGTGTACCAAGGAAAATTGGAAGGGATTAAAGAAGGAAAAATAGAAGGAAAAATAGAAGGAAAAATAGAAGGAAAAATAGATATGGCTACGAAAATGATAAGAAATCATGAGCCAATCGAAAAAATCATGATGTATTCTGAATTATCGCAGAGTCAAATTGAGGAATTGAAAAAAGAGTTGAGTATTTCCTAGATTTTGTGTAAACTTAAAAATGATATAAAATAAAATGCTGAATGAGTGTCAAGGTGGCTTGGGTAAATCCAAACCACCTTATTTTACTATAAACCCGAATTTTATACA
>JAWXUZ010000010.1:0-45998 GCA_044425835.1 Bacillota bacterium
TGTTTTTGCAGTGCAATACATATTTACATACACTCCTACAAGCTTCATTTCAGATGTAGGGGCGACCTGTGGTCGCACGTTTGTTTTTGCAGTGCAATACATATTTACATACACTCCTACAAGCTTCATTTCAGATGTAGGGGCGACCTGTGGTCGCACGTTTGTTTTTGCAGTGCAATACATATTTACATACACTCCTACGAGCTTCATTTCAGATGTAGGGGCGACCTGTGGTCGCCCGTTTGGGACAGCGTCCCAAGGTCTTGATCTTTTTCCGCCCCATCACACCAACTCGCAAAATGCCTTCAAAATCCCAAGCCCAACTTCTCCACTCTTCTCAGGATGAAACTGCGTGCCATACACATTCCCTTTCTCAACCGAGCCAGTCAAATATCCGCCGTACTCCGCTTGTGCAGTGACATAACAATCGCAATGAATCGCTGCAAACGAATGCACATAATACACACAATCACTCTCTTTGACATATTCATATAACTTACTTTTTTCTTTATCCTTAGGAAAAATAAGTCCATTCCACCCGATATGTGGCACTTTCAGCCCATTAGCAATCATCTCTGAAATCGGCTCGACACTCCCTTGGATCAAGCCCAAGCCCTGATGATCTCCATACTCCAAACTACGCTCAAACAACATCTGCATGCCAAGGCAAATCCCCAAAAGTGGTTTCCCTTTTCCACATTCTTCAATGATCACTTTGTCGAGTCCTGACTGTTTCAATTTCTCCATGGCATCGGCAAACGCACCTACCCCCGGCAAAATGATTTTTTCACAGTCCCGAAGTACTTTTTCAGCATTCGTCACCACAACATCTATGCCGAGGAATTGCAACGAACTTTGCAAAGAAAATAAATTCCCGACACCGTAATCCACGATTGCAATCATTACAACACCCCTTTCGTAGACGGAATTTCATCTTTATAATTGACATCAATGGCAGTGGCTTGCCCCAAACTTCTTGCAACCGATTTGAATGCCCCCTCAATGATATGATGCACATTTTTCCCATCGAGTTGCTTGATGTGTAATGTGATATTGGCATTTCTTGCAAAGGCAATGAAAAATTCCTCCACAAGCTCTGTATCAAATGTACCAACTTTTTCTGTCGTAATGTCCAAATTATAGACGAGCATGCCACGTCCAGAAATATCCACCGCCGATAAAATGAGTGTTTCGTCCATCGGCAAAATCATATTGCCATAGCGAACAATTCCACGACAATCACCGAGAGCCTCTTTCATCGCTTGCCCAAGGGCAATGCCGATATCTTCCACTGTGTGGTGGTCGTCGATATACGTATCGCCGTTGCAGTGTACCGTCAAATCGAATCGCCCATGTTTCGCAAATAATATGAGCATGTGGTCAAGAAATCCGCAACCTGTTTTGATGTCACTTTTGCCTGTACCATCGAGATTTAATGATAACTGAATTTGTGTTTCTAGTGTATTGCGTTCTATCTTTTGTTGTCTCATTGTCCGTCACCTGCCTTTAGTAGCTCTTCTACTTTTTCTAAGAAAATAGCCATTTGCTCCTCTGTGCCAATCGTCACACGGATATAATTTTCGATGAGTGCTTGCCCAAAATGTCGCACAAGTACCCCTTGCTGTTTCAATTTTTGATAGAGCATTTCACCTGTTACGATTTCGTGTTTTGCAAAAATGAAATTGGCTTTTGAGTCGAGTACAGTGAAATTGAGTGTTTTCAATTTTTCGACTGTGCGTTCTCGTGTGGCAATGATTTTTTTTGCATTGTCTTTATAATAGGCATCGCTATCGACTGCCGCTTCGCCAGCAAGTAGTGTCAAACGATTGATGTTATATGGATTGGTGGAGTATTTGATTTTTTCCAAATCTTCAATAATTTCTGCCGAAGCAATGGCAAAACCAAGTCTGGCCCCTGCGAGTGATCTCGATTTTGAAAACGTCATTGACACCAAAAGATTGTCGTATTCCTTGACCAATTCCACCGCAGACGTACCACCAAAATCAACGTATGCCTCGTCAATCAAAACGACATTGTTTCGGTTGCTTTCGAGAATTTCTCGAATGGCAGAAAGCGAAATTTCCATGCCTGTCGGTGCATTCGGATTGGCAATGACCACCATTTTATTAACATTACAATACGCTTTGTGGTCAATCGAAAAATCTTCACGGAGTGGCACTTTTTCGGTTGGCACACGATACAAATCAGAATAGACAGGATAAAATCCATAACTAATTGTAGGATAAGTGACACCATGTGTTGCATCACAAAATGCCATAAATGCAAAATTAATGATATCATCAGACCCATTGGAAAGGAAAATATTTTCCGATTTCACGTCATACAAATCCGCCAATTTCCCTTTGAGTCCGCTCCCCGTTGGATCGGGGTACAAGTTCAATTTTTCAATTTCAGTCGCAGAAATACAAGAAATGACTTCTGGGGACGGCGGATACGGCGATTCATTCGTATTGAGTTTGATATATTGTTGATCCTTTGGCTGTTCGCCTGGTGTATATGCTTTTAGCGTAGAAAAGCGTTCGCTCAAAAATCGACTCATTTGCGATTTCTCCTTTCTCCTCTGATGATTGCGGAATTGCCGTGGGCTTTCAAACCCTCTCTATCGGCAAATATATTGATTTTTTCAGCTTCTTTCTCGAGTGCGTCTTCGGAATAATACGAATACGACGATTTTTTGATGAAATCATCGACGGAAAGCGGACTCGAAAACCGTGCTGTGCCACTCGTCGGCAAAGTGTGGTTCGTACCTGAAAAATAATCGCCTACGGCTTCTGGTGTATTTCTGCCTAAGAAAATCGAACCGGCATGACGAATGTCGTCAAGATAATCGAATGGATTGTCGACACAGACTTCAAGATGTTCGGGGGCAATTTCATTCGCAATTTCTATGGCACGAGCAATATTTTGCACGAGTATGATTTTGCCGTTGTCATCGATTGAGGCTCTTGCGATTTCTTCTCGTGGCAAAAGTGGAATTTGTCGCTCCAACTCTAGTGAAACTGCTTCTGCCAAATCCGTACTTTCTGTGACCAAGACTGCACTCGCCATTTTGTCATGTTCTGCTTGCGAGAGCAAATCTGCCGCCACTACGACTGGATCGGATTCTCCATCGGCTACGACTAAAATTTCACTCGGCCCCGCAATCATATCAATTGCCACAAGGCCGTACACTTGTCGTTTCGCTTCCGCTACAAATGCATTGCCTGGCCCCACAATTTTATCGACTTTCGGTACAGATTCTGTGCCATAAGCAAGGGCAGCCACGGCCTGGGCTCCACCCATTTTGAAAATGCGATCGACACCGCCTATTTTTGCTGCCGCTAACACATCAGGACTGATTTTTCCATTTTTTGCCGGTGTCACCATAATGATTTCTTCGACTCCCGCAAGTTTCGCAGGAATGGCATTCATGAGTACACTCGATGGGTACGTTGCTGTCCCACCCGGCACGTATAGTCCCACTCTCTCAAGTGGCATGATTTTTTGTCCCAAAATGACACCGTCTCTTGGTTCGTATCGGAAACCCGAACGAAGTTGATTTTTATGGTATCCCTCGATATGCTCTTTGGCTTCTTCTAAGATTGCAAGAAATTCTGAGTCGACACTTTCATATGCCGTGTCCCATTCTGCTTGCGACAATTCCAATACGTCCAAATCGGCAGAATCAAATCGCTTGCCATATTGCTTCAAAGCGGAATCGCCATGTTTACGTACTTCTAAAATAATTTCTGAAACCGCCAAAGAAACGTCGGTTGTATCTTCTTCTCTTTTGAAAATTTCGCTTAGGGAAATGGTTTCGTCTTTATATTGTTTGATCATATTGCACCTCGAATCGTCTGAAAATGTAGTTTCGTAATTTCAATAACTACATATTATAACTTTTTTACACTTTAGTCAAGTAAATTGTGAAAGTATTCCACCTATGATGACATATTAAGCTAAATGATTTCTCTTTGAAAAAGCATACAAAATTTGACAAATCGGTATATCTATGATATAGTTTTCAAAGAATTTTGTAACTATTCAGAGTATAGGATTGCATAAATTATTTTTCTTTAAAATTGTTCAACATGTCCTGATTTTCACAATTTCCGAACGCTAATTGTTGCAAAATGAAAGTTTTACTCCATTTTTTTAAAAGGTGTTTTGGCAGGTGTGGACAGCGTCCACGGTCTTAAAAAAATAAGGTTCTGAACAATTACAGAATTTTAATGAAAAAAATTTAACGACAAAAGAAAGATGTGTGCGAAAATGAAGAAAAAATTACCAATCATAATGTTATTTGTGCTGTCTGTTTTCATACTATATGCAAGCAATATCAATTTGAAAAGCCTTCGCATACCGATACTGACGTACCACGACATCACGATAGAAACGGCACTACATTCAGGTCAAGTCACAAAAGATAGATTTTTAGAAGATATGACATACTTAAAAGAAGAGGGCTATACATCTTTGCTTACGAGTGACCTTGAAAAAATCATGAACCGTGAGATGGAACTTCCAAAAAAACCAGTCGTCATCACCTTTGACGATGGGTATCTTGGGAATTATTTGCATGCCTATGAAGTTTTAAAGGAAACGGAACAAAAAGCAATCATCGGACTCATCACCTCAAATATACGAGAAGTCGAAGAAGAAGGCAATCCCAATTTTATGACGTTTGCCCAGTGCAAAGAAATGTATGACAGCGGATATGTCGACATTCAAAACCACACGCACGACTTACACAATCGTGAATTTTTAGGTCTCATCAATCCAGATGGCAGTTACAATGGCATTCAAATGCGAGACGGCGAAACCGTTGAGGCTTACCAAGAAAGATTGTATACTGACTTGCACATGGCAACGCAACTCATCGAAGAGCATGTCGGTAGTCGTGTCATTTATTTTGCGTATCCTTATGGAGCGACTGACAAAAATGCATACGCAGTTTTAGAAGAAACAGGCCTACAAATGGCAACGACTATCGTTGAGGGTGTCGCTGATTTCAATCGAAATATACACAATTTGAAACGGAGAACAGTGACGATGGAGCGTAGTGTGGAAGAATTGCTTGGCTCAACATACCTTGCATTTGATTTGTTTTGAGTGTGTCGAATTTTCCTCACGCTTACGAGAGAATACTGCTTTCAAATGCTGTAGGTTGTCTAGCTGTATCAGTTCTACTCTGTAAAACGTTCCTGTCCATCGACTTGTAGCGGAGCAATCGCTAGAAACCGCCTTACTCCTCCTCTGGAGCTTTGGCGGAATCTGCTCCTTCTATATTAAACAATGCATCCAAATCTGGTACGTTGATGGAAGTTTCGATTTCTCCAACTGCAAATGTTTTCTCTATATTTGTAAAATCTGGCGGTGCTTCTTTTACTACCGCTGTCTCCTCTGGTTCTGTCATTTCTTCTGCCATGGCTTCTACTGCTTCTGCCACTTCTGATGCAAATTCTTCTGCTTTGATTACTTCTTCATATTCTTCATTTTGTGCATTTATATAATCTTGTTCTCGTCTCTCTTTGATTCGTTTACGTACTTCTTTTTGCTTTTTGCGTAGCTGATTGGAGCGACGAAAAAAAATCACAAACAAAACAGCAAACACAATGCCAAGGGCAATTCCTCCAATGAGTTTCCAATTGATTGGTGAAGGCAAAGCTTCTAGTGCGGCTTCGATTTCTGCCATTGAATACGCAGAAGTTGCGAGGATTTCAATCGTGTCGTAGACAATGTTATCTTTGCCACGCACTTCAATTGTCCCCATCAAATCCCCAATGGAAACGGGGGTTGTGATTCTTTCTTCTACTGAAATGACCACGTTGAAATCGTCAAAAGTCATTGATGTTGGCACCGTCAAATACGGCGTGTCTGTGACAGCTGTTGTGATGGTTGTCAATATTTCGCTTTCGGGGTCTTCAAGATCTGCCACAATGTCGACAGTTGTGTCGGAATACATATAATCCTCAAAACAAAGTGTATGGTAATTTTCAAAGCCGTAGTCAAACATCTTTTTCGTGTCCAAATAATGTTCACCAACACCACATCGCAAGGCAACGGCAATGAGCGTGGTATCCCCTTCTTTGGCAAACGTGATGAGCGTATTTAAGGATTCGTTGACAAAGCCTGTTTTTCCACCGAATACCGATTCATAATAATCGTCTGACGATTCTTTCATCATGCGGTGTTGTCCGTGCAAATATCTGATTTCTTCTTGGTGTTTCGTTGGTGGAATTTCGTAATACATACTGTTTAATATAGGAAGAACTTCTTCATATTCAATCAATTTTTGCCCAATCAAAGCCAAATCGTATGCAGTCGTATAATGTTCATCATCATACAAACCGTGTGCATTGACGAAATTCGTATTGTACGCACCGAGTTCTTTTGCCCTCGCAGTCATCATTTCTGCAAATTCCGTCAAAGAACCGCCAACGTGTTCTGCAATCCCATTTGAAACTTCATTTGCCGATTGCAAAAAGATTGCATAGAGCGATTGCTCGATTGTGAGTTCTTCTTCTGGTTGCATGGCGATATGCGAACTCCCCGGTGAAATTGAGAAAATGGCATTGTTTGAAAATATGTACGATTCGTCAAAATCACAATTTTCCACTGCCAAAAGGGCAGTCATGATTTTTGTCGTACTGGCAGGGTACATTTTTTGGTGCGGATTTTTTTCATATAAAATTTCGCCAGTCGTTGCGTCCATCAAAATGGCAGCTGTGGCGTATAGTGGCAAATCATCATCTTTTATGGGGGTCACCGCAAAAGTAGTGAAAGTAGTTGAAAAAATGAAAAAAAGGGTATATACTATAGTAAGAATACGAGTCAGTAATTTATTTTTCATGGGAGTCTCCTAGTGTTTCGTTCGAGTATCATGAGATATTTATGTGAAATTTTAGGGAATCACTTAATTTTTGTACAAAATAATAAAAATTTTCAATTCCTTATTGTGATAATTCAGTTTTTATAGTATACTAAATTTTAGCAGAAATGAAAAGAGGTTTTTTATGAATTTAATCAAAAATAATGAAAATCAGCAAATGATACAAAAAAAGAAAATTTTCTCGATTATATTTGTTTCCATATTCTTCCTACTTCTGCTATTTGGCAATTATATTGAAAAGAAATCTACGTTTCATTTTGGGGAAGTACGCACAGTGGCAGAGGCAGATTTTATTTTTTCGAGTCCGCAACCGCTTTATCTTCCAGGGACACATGGTGCAGTCGATGTCAATACAGCGTCGCAAGCAGTGCTTGAAGTTTTGCCGGGGGTTGGTCCTGCAATTGGCGAACGCATTATCGAGTACCGAGAGGAACACGGCGATTTCACATCAGTGGAAGAGTTGACAAATGTCAAAGGCATTGGCGAAAAAACATTGGAAAATATGCGAGAATTTATTATAGTGGATTCGGCAGCATAAAAACACACACACATATAGAATTTAGGAGGATATATCATGGCACACAAAATTTTAGTAGTAGACGATGAAAAACTCATTGTAAAAGGAATTAAATTTTCTTTGGAGCAAGACAGCATGGACGTAGAAACAGCCTACGACGGCGAAGAAGCACTCAATTTAATCAAGGAAACAAAATACGATTTGGTCGTGCTTGATGTCATGTTACCAAAAATGGATGGCTTGCAAGTATGTCAGGCAGTGCGTGAATTTTCGCAAATTCCAATCATCATGGTAACGGCAAAAGGCGAAGATTTAGATAAAATCATGGGGCTAGAATACGGAGCAGATGATTACATCACAAAACCATTTAACATACTTGAGCTGAAAGCACGTATCAAAGCCATCTTGCGAAGAAGTGTCAAAAAAGATGCGGCAGCAGATGGCGAGCAGGTTGGCTTTTTGACGGCAAGAGATTTGGAATTGCACATCGACAGCCGTCGCTTGTTCATTTCTGGAAAAGAAGTGAATTTGACTGCAAAAGAATTTGATTTATTAGAACTTTTCATTGCCAATCCGGGGAAAGTGTATAGTAGAGAACAACTGCTCGATATCGTATGGGGCTATGAATATCCCGGTGAAATTCGTACAGTCGATGTGCATGTGCGTCGTTTGAGAGAAAAAATCGAAGAAAACGCAAGCGAGCCAAAGTACATTTTTACAAAATGGGGAGTTGGTTACTATTTTAATTAACGCAAAAGAAGATTTTACGAAACCCAAAAGAGGTCGACCGTATCTTGGTCTGCGTTGGATTTTACTATCAACGTATCTTGCGGTTGCGTTATTGCCTCTTTGGGTTGTTTCTGGCAGTATACTCGAATCGATTGAGACGTATTTTATAGAGGAGCGAAAAGCAGAACTCCTAAGCCAAGCCAATATGATCGCAGGACAATTGGCATCGTTTCATTATTTCGATTCCGCACAATCTGTATACGAGTTGGAAGAAATCATGTACAATTTGGGGCAGAAAGAGAATTTTCGTATTCTCATTTTCGATACGTCAAGTAAAATCATTTACGATACTGTTTACCAAGATGTGGGACAAACCCTGCTAATACCTGAAGTTTTGGAGGCTCTTGGTGGCAAAAATATTGCAAACAAACAAGAAAGTGATATGCTTTATGGAGCAGTTGCCATTCTTGGGGAGCGTGACATTCCTGATGGAGCGGTCTTGATTGTTGAAAATATTTCTGATATTGCAATGACCATCGGTGTCATTCAGCAAAATGCAACGAATCTGACGTTGAGTGTTGTGATACTCATATTGGTGGGGGCATTTTGTCTGGCACGTATTTTTACGGATCCGATGAAAAATGTCATACTTGCCATTCAAAAAATGGCGGAGGGGCATTTGGACGAGCGTGTCCATATCCACGGTGCATTTCACAATGAAATTGTCGATTTGGGGCTTGCTTGTAACCACATGGCGGAGCAGTTAGAAAAAGTAGATCAAACCAGACAACAATTCGTTTCTAACGTGTCGCATGAACTGAAAACACCACTTAGTTCCATTAAAGTTTTGAGTGAGTCGATTTTATTGCAAGAAGAAACGGAAGAAGCAGTATATGCGGAATTTTTCCAAGACATCAACTCGGAAGTTGACCGCATGTCGGCAATCGTCAACGACTTGTTGAATTTGGTGAAACTCGATCAAAAAGAAATTCCTTTGCAATGCAAAGAAACCGATATTTCTGTTATGATGGAGGGCATTATCAAACGTTTGCAACCGCTAGCAGAACGAAAAGAAGTTTTGATAGAATTTACGAAAGAAAAAGAAGTGTCGGCATTTGTCGATGAAATGAAACTCAGTTTGGCAATTGCAAATATTATTGACAATGCAGTCAAGTACACCATAGAAAAGGGGTCAATTTCTGTGATGCTTGACGCAGATCATCAAAATATGTTTATTACAGTAATGGATACGGGGATTGGGATTCCTGAAGATGAAGTCACGCATATTTTTGAGCGTTTTTACCGTGTCGACAAAACGAGAGACCGTGAAACAGGCGGTACAGGGCTTGGGCTGTCGATTACGTATGGCACGATTATGATGCACAAAGGCAGTATCCGTGTGACGAGTAAGGAAGATGAAGGAACGACAATGTTTGTCAGAATTCCTTTGCAACAAAATCCAAACCAAGGGGCAGTAGAACCAGATTTACTTGTGTAAGGAAGGGCTTTTTAAGCACTTCGAGTGATTTTGGGTTGATTTTAGGAGGGGTATGTGTGTTTCAACAAAAAAAAATGGTGGCAATTTTTAGTGGGGTCGTACTAGTTGTAGTGGGGTTAATGTTCGGCAGTCAATTCTTGACAAAAGAACAACAAAACGAACCAATTCATAATGACCATTCGGCAACAGTCGAATTGTATTATCTCAATGCAAATGGAAAATTAGAACCATCAAATTCATTTTTAGAATATACGGATTTGAGTGAGGCCATCATGCAAATTATTGATGGCTTGTATCTCATGCCAGAGCTTTCTGGCACGAAAGTTGTCTTGCCTGAAGCAATCAAATTACAGTCCATTGCGGTACATGACAACATGGCCGTCATCGATTTTGCAGAAACGTATTACGACCTTGAAATCGGAGATGAAATCCTTGCGAGGGCATCTCTTGTGTGGTCAATTACGTCGCTTGAAGAAATTGATACGGTAATGATTACTGTTGATGAAAATCCACTTTCGTGGGAGAATGTCGTTTCTGATGCGACATTTACCCGTGAGAATCTAGTGATCAATGGCGAAGTTTCCACTTCTGTGACAGCAGAAAAAAATGTAGAAATTCTTTACTTTTCAAATGCAGAAGGGACAGGTCTTGCCATTGAGCGACGTTTGGTCGAGCTAGAAGCCAACAAAAGCAAAGAACGTACCGTACTGGAGCATTTGATTTTAGGTCCAGAAGAAGAGGGACTTTATGCAACGATTCCTGATTCTACGAAAATCAATGACGTCACCACAACGAGTGACGGTGTTTGTTACGTCAATCTGAGCCAAGATTTCGTAACGAAACATAGTGGCGGTTCAACAGATGAATTGTTGACGGTCTATTCCATTGTCAATTCCTTATGTGAATTGGACGATGTAGAAAAAGTACAATTTTTAATTGAGGGGGAACGACTCAACGAATTCAAAGGACATCTTGATTTCAGCAAACCGTTTGAACCTCGTGAATTAGGATGAAATCTTAAGGTCGCCTTATGAATATACAAAGAAAACGTCCACTCGCATGGGCCTTTATGTACACAATTTGTGGAATATATCTTCGATATGGAACATCATTATGGATGGTCTCACTTTGTGTACTTTTTTTTATTGCGTGCAGTCTATATTTTATAGCCCGTGAGAAATTTGCTTTCGTAAGCATTATGGTTTTGCTTTGTGTATTTTCGTTTTTTCGCACTGGAGCTGTCCAAAAAATTCCTGAAGTCGCCCCTGAATTTCTGGAAGTCACGACAATGCAAGGGGTGGTCTATGACATTGGCTACAGCGAAGCGGGCAATCAAAAATTAATAGTCGAAGCCGTCTTGCCTGATGGAATGGAGCTGAAGTTGTATGTTTTGTGGACAGGTTCGCCACACGTTTCCATAGGCGATGAAATCCAATTTGGCGGAACGCTCTATACGTTCGATTTGCCACGGCAAGCAGGAGGCTTTGACGAGCGGACGTATTACGCAAACCAAGGCATTCACTATCGGATTTACGCAACTGATTTGGAAAAAGTAGACGAAGTTAGAAATTTTCACACCATGATTTACGGTTGGAAAGAAAAAATATTTGAATCGGTCGATGAGAAATTCGACGAGCGATACGCAGGTGTCGTCAAAGCCATGATTACGGGTGAAAAAGACTATATCATCATCGAAGTCGAATCGCTATTCAAAGAGGGTGGCATTTCTCATATTTTGTGTATTTCTGGTCTACACATTTCATTTTTTGCCTTAGGCATTGGGTGGTTTTTGCAAAATGCACTCAATTTTTCAAAAAAGCGGTCGGCAATCTTTTCGATTTTCTTTGCCATTGCCTTACTGTTTTTCGTTGGATTTACACCATCGGCGATGCGTGCAGTCCTCATGATTTCCATTGTGCTATTTGGTGCGGTCTGCTATCGCAAGGGTGATTTTTACAATACGCTTTCTGGGGCTGGTGTCTGTGTCCTTTTGCTGTTTCCGCTCAATTTATGGAGTGTCAGCTTCCAACTTTCCTTCGTAACAGTAGCAGGCATTGGCATTGCCTCGAGAATCATTGAAATACAATATACATGGACGAATCGTTTTGCCCAAGCATTTATTGTGGCACTGTACGCTTCTCTATTTAGTTTTCCGATAGTCGCTTATTATTTTTACAGCGTTTCTTTGATTGGGATTTTGCTTAATTTGCTCATTGTACCTGTCTGTGGGGTGTTGCTCATCAGCTCTGTTTTGGGTGCAATTTTTGGCAATCCATTTGTATTTGTAGCAGAAACAGTCTTTCGCTATATTGAAACGGTTTGTCAAATTGGTGGACTTGTGCCATTTTCATATTTGGAAATCGGATCGCCATCGATTTTTGCTATCGTACTGTACTATGCAATACTGCTCTGTGCCTCGTATTATGGCAAGCGATTTTGCAATTGGAAGAGTCTATCATTTTTGATGACTGCCCTCTTTTTTGTGGTGTACGGCAATCAGCTGATTTTCAAGAAAAATACCATTGCATTTCTCGATGTGGGGCAAGGCGATTCCACGATGATTCGCACGTATGACAACAAAGTTGCGTTCATCGATGGTGGCGGTGGGTTTTTCGATTCTCTCGGGAGTAGTACGGGGGTGTGGGTGCTGAAACCGTACCTTGATTACTTGGGCATTGATACGATTGATGCCATATTCATCACGCATTTCGACAAAGACCATTGTTTTGGGATTCTTGAAATTTGCGAACTCGTCGACGTGAAAGCCATTTACTTACCTGAATATCCCTTTACCGATTTGCAGTATTGGGAGATGCTAAAAGAAATTGTCGAGCGGAAAAATATCGGGCTGTATACGTTAAATGCTGGCGATACTGCCATTTGGGATTCGTATGGCAAATTCGAGTGTTTTGCTCCTGTAGGCGGTGTGGGGTATTTGGACGGCGATGACAATCATGCGTCGCTCATCTTAAAATATACATACGGTGACACCAAAGTACTGTTGACAGGAGATGCGACAATGGAAGATGAAGCCCTTGTGTTATCGGCTGGATTTGATGTCCGTGCTGACGTTTTAAAACTCGGACATCACGGCTCGAAATACTCCTCAAGTACAGAGTTTTTAGAGGCAGTCGGGGCAGACATTGGCATTGCCTCAGCAGGGGTAAATAGTATGTACAATCATCCACATGAAGAAGTCCTCGAACGTGTGACGGCAGAGGGTATGGCACTGTATGGTACGTATGAACTCGGCAGTATTTTTCTTGAAATTTCAAAAAATAAGGGGTATTCCATTTCTTCAATGGAAGCTGGCAAGGAGCGTGCAATTTATGAAAGAATACAAAGCAAAATGGAAAAATAAAGAGTTTGATTTGTGTTATTTATTTTACGGAGTTGAGCCATTCTTAATCAAAAATTATGAAAAAACGCTCACGGATGCGATTTTGACGAAAGAAGAAATGGAGATGAATTACGACGTCTTAGAGGGGTCTGCCATTTCTGGGGAAGCGATTGTCTCTATCGCTGAAACGTATCCATTTTTTGCCGAAAAGCGACTTGTTGTCGTCAGAAATAGTCGGCTGTTTACGAAAAATGCAAAGGAAAAAGACGTAGAAGAACTGAAGCCTTTGTTGAAAAATTTACCAGAAAGTGCGTGCCTCTTATTTATAGAAGAAAAAGTAGAAAAAACGACTGCACTCTATAAGCAAATAGCCAAAACGGGTTGCGTTTTGGAATTTAAAAAAGTAGATGAATCGACTTTACGGAAGTGGATCAAAAAAGAAATTGAGAAGCAAAAATTTAAAATTGAGATGTCGGCAATCAGCTATTTTATACAAAATATCAGTCAAGACATGACATTTATAGAATCGGAAATGCAAAAATTGATGTCGTATAAAACAGGCAGTGATGAAATTACCATTGCAGACATCAAGGAAATTTGCTCGCCCTCGGTGGAAGTGCGAATATTTGATATCGTGAATGCGGTGGCGGAGGGCAAAGGCAACGTTGCGAGTACGATTTACCGTGAACTCCTTGCCCAAAAAGAATCGCCATATAAAATACTGAACTTGATTACGCAACAATACCGCAAAATGCTCCTGTCTCATTTGCTCACAGAAGAGGGGTTGCGACTGCCCGAGGTGGCAAAAATAATGGAAATCAAGGAATTTGCTGTGAAACAATCGCTAAAACAAGCGTCCATCTTCAAACAAGAAAGTTTGGAAAAAGGCTTGACGGAATGTTTGGAGCTTGACTTGAAAATCAAAACAGGGCAACTACAAGAGGAAACGGCGGTCGAGCTTTTTATTATAAAACATAGTTTTGGGATATAAGAAGCAATCGTTTGATATTTGCTGATAGTATATCTTTGTGGCTGCCCAATTTATCAATTGAAAAATGACCGATTGTTTATCGCAATTGATACGATCTATTTATGGAAGATAAGTCAAAGCGAAAGCAAGTTTTTTTGCATTCGTTTCCCAGTCGTAATATTTTTTTGCATAAGAAATTGCCTGTTCAATATGCGTTTCTAAGTGATCCGTTTCCGATTTTTCACACAAGGAGAGCAAGGCTTCTGCCAATTCATCTATATTGCCTAGCGTATATGAAATGCCCAATTCGCCGTTGTTTGTAATATCGTCTGATGCATCAATATTTGACGTAGCAAACATACATCCATGAAATAAAGCTTCGGCGTATACGTTGGGTGTGCCTCCTTCTTTTGGTGAGGTGAGTGCAAATATTTTCGCTTTTTTATATTCCTCATATAAGGAAGCTTTTTCATAAATTGCACCTGTCAAAACAACACGTTCTTTCAGATGTGGATATTTTGTAAAATACGCTTCGATGTACGGCTGAAATCTCGGATCAATACTACCGACAAGTCGCACAGACCACGACGGTATTTTGTCTGCAATTCGTGCAAAAGCTTCGAGCAATTCCTCATTGTTTTTTGCTTCTGTGCCGATTCGTCCGACCGACAAAATAATATTTTCTTTTTGCTTGGCTTCGGCAATAATTGGTAAATTTTGTGGATTGTAAAATCCATTTGGGAAGTAATGACAACAAAAATTCACATCTTTATAGCGGTTCAAAACGTCCCTTACGTGTCTGCAAGAAGTCGCAATGAAGTCACATTCACTGGCACATTTTTGCACCATTGGGTGATGCCATTCCATTCGCCCAAACCATAGGAGGCTCATATCAAGACCACAAAATACTTTTCCGTCAGGGCGGAGTTTTCGATATTCACTTAAAAACTCAATCGTTTCAAAGTAAATGCCGTTGAGTATTAAGATGTCCATTTTTTCATAATTTTCTCGTAAAAAATTGTAGTACGGTCGCTTCATGCCTGTTTCTTTGTCCGTATATATGAGTTCGAGGTCTGGCAATTCTTTTGCGTAATCATACGATTCATTTTCATCACAAAAAAACATGATGGGCTTTGCCCCAATTTCTTTTGCCAACGTATAGCCAATCAGCCCTTTGTCTTTCATCAACTCCACATTGTGCCATCTTCTATGACTTTGAATGGCCGGTGTATAAATATTTACCTCCGCATTGATGGAAAATGGAATGGTCTCAACGATATGATCGAGTAGAAAATCGATCTGTTGGCAAATTCGCACTCGCAATTCTACGTCTAGTGTTTCTTGATTTTCAGTAAATGTTTTTTTGCAAATTATCAGCATATTATATAATTCCAGTGTCGTTTCTTCTGTCAATTGTTCTGGATTTTGCAAAAGTGCTTCGCTGTCATTTAGAAAATCAGATATGGTTTTTTGTACGTTGCTCATGAAGGGTTCACTCCTTTATTTTCATTTTTTTCTTTGTATTTTATCATATAATAGGAAAAAAAGCAAGAAATGAACACATGCATTTTTTCTATAGAAAAATCAAAAAGTTAGAGAAATATCAAAAAAAAGCAATTCTACAAAATATATTGCAAACATATGATGTATTTTTTATGCAAGTGTCACATATAAATAAAAATTGCGTGTGAAAACTTTAATTTCAATTACACTTGTTTTTTATATACGCTTGGTAACATATAGAAAGCAACAAAGAAATAAAGAAACTTTTGATCTGATAAGAAATTTAGGGGGAACTCAAATATGAATACAAATATAAAAATACCAGAAAATAAAAATGACATTGCCGTTACGGAGATGAAACAACCACATTTTTTAAAAGAACTCAGTGAACAAATGAACCCGTTCAAAGAAGTGATGACGAGATACCGTTGTGCCATCATGGAAATCGAAACGAAATTTCGAGTGCTAAACGACACATTTTCCGTACAACACAATCGCAATCCCATTGAGAGTATCAAAACGAGATTGAAATCGGCAGAAAGTCTCATACAAAAAATGCACAACAAAAATTTACCAATTACCATTGATTCGATTGAAAATGAAATCCATGATGTGGCGGGTGTGCGTGTCATTTGCTCTTTTCCAGAGGATATTTACGTACTCGCAAAGTGTCTCATTGAACAAGACGACATTCGTGTACTCGAAGAAAAAGACTACATTTCTGTACCAAAACCAAATGGCTACCGCAGTTTACATTTGATTGTGGAAGTGCCAATCTTCATGCAAAACGAAAAAAAATACATGAAAGTTGAGGTGCAATTCCGCACGATTGCCATGGATTTTTGGGCAAGTCTCGAACATAAAGTACGATACAAAAAAGACATTCCGATAGAAGTCGAAGCACAATTGCAAAAAGAACTGAAAGAATGTGCAGACATGAGTGCCATGCTTGACCTAAAAATGGAAAATATCAAAAATCGGTTGACGACCATTGACCTATAAGTATATAATATAAGAAGAAACTAATGAAAAAATGCCATAACTTAGGATATGGTATTTTTTTTATTTTTATTTTTTTTGTTATTAACCACGACTTAACCTTGGCACGATATGATGGCTATAGAAATTAAAAAACAACCACAATTCAAAGGAGAGATAATTATGGAAAATACAAGAAATGAAACTATGGAAGCAACAACAAAAAAAGTGAATTTTGAAATCACAGTACCCGACACAAAAAACTTCAAAGAAACAGCAAAAAAATTTTTGAAAATCGTAGTGCCTGTGGCCTGTGTTGCTGGTCTTGCGTTCTCAGCTCTTGCAGTACGCTCGGCAATCATCGCCACTGACCATGCAAACGTACCACTCATGCAAGCACAAATTTCTGATGTCGATTTCGATTTTGATTTCTTTTTGCCTCATTTTGATGTAGAATTTAGATACCAAGGTGTGGAATACGATTACAAAGTAAATGCGTTGACAGGAAGCATTTTAGAAATGGAATACGAAAATCGTTGATAGCGAATTGAAACGCAAAACAACGAGCGAAAACGAAAAGGTAGGTGAGTGTTTTGCGAATTTTAGTTTGTGAAGATGAAAAAGATTTGAACCGACTGCTAGTCAAGAAATTGACGTCTGAGGGCTACGGTGTCGATAGTTGTTTCGATGGTGAGGACGGTCTCTATTACGCTGAAAATACGGAATATGATTTGCTCGTACTCGATGTGATGATGCCAAAAATGGATGGCTTTACTTTAGTCAAAAAATTACGAGCAAAAAAAATTGACGTGCCAGTGCTATTTTTGACAGCAAAAGATGCGACCGCAGATGTCGTAGAGGGGCTTGACCTCGGGGCGAATGATTACGTCGTGAAACCATTTTCTTTTGAGATTTTGTTGGCGAGAATCCGTGTACTCATTCGGACGAAACCGCAAAAAAATGCACATGTCATCGAAGTTGCCGACCTCATTGTCAATACGAGTGGAAGAACAGTTGAGCGGAGCGGTCAAGCAATCGATTTGACGACTCGAGAATATGCAATTTTAGAATATATGCTCCACCATGTCAATATCGTATTGACAAAAGAACAAATTGAGGATCATATTTGGAATTACGAATACGAAGGCGGTAGCAGTCTCGTCAAAGTCTATATCAGGTATTTGCGGAAAAAGATCGATGACCCCTTCCCAACCAAACTCATTCACACGATTCGAGGAACGGGTTACGTATTGAAAGACGGTGGTGCGAATTGAAATTAAAATTGGCTTTATTTAATACGATTTTGATGGTGATTTTGGTGTGTCTCATATTGGGATTTACGCTCTATATCACCGATGGCATTATCATTACAAGTTCAGAAACACAACTGCGAGGTGTGGTGGAGGACAATGCGGATGAAATTGATTTCGATGACGGAAAAATTGAACTCGATGACGTTGATTTTATCAAAGACCATGTGACAACGCTCATTTACTCGCATGATGGGTATTTGCTCGCTGGCTCAATTACAGGAATTGAAGCGTTCACCGCACCACTTTCCGATGGTGTGGTCACTACTTTTTCAGTAAATGACACGAACTATTTGATTTACGACTTGCTTGTGCAAGAAAGGAAATACGATTCCGTATTTGTGCGTGGGATTCTTTCTGTTTCAGAACTGACAAATACGATTCATCAAGTATTTACAGGTGCATTTTTCTCATTGCCATTTTTCATTTTGCTTTCTGGACTCGGTAGTTTTTGGATTGCAAAACGCTCATTATTGCCACTGGAAATGATGATGGATACAGCAAATGAAATTCGCCACAGCGATGATTTATCTTTGCGAATTGGCTTGAAAGACGGCAAGGACGAAATCCATCGACTTGGCAAAACGTTCGACGAAATGTTTTCGCAACTAGAACAATCGTTTGTATCGGAAAAGCAATTTTCTTCAAATGTGTCACACGAATTGCGGACACCAACAGCAGTCATTTTGGCACAATGCCAAATCGGACTCGAAGAGGAATCACTCGAAAATGAAACGAGAGAAACACTCACAACGATACAAAACCAAGCGACGAAAATGAAACGCTTGATTGCAAATTTACTCAATCTCACAAGGCTTGAAAGCGGTGTGGAACATGCCGAACGAGAAGAATTTAACTTAAGTGAGCTGATAGAAATTGCCGTAGAAGAGCATGAAAGTTTGATTGATACAGAGATGAAAATCCACACGAATATCAAAGACAGCATTTTTATGATGCTCGATTATTCTATGATGTTGCGGATTTTGACGAATTTAATTGACAATGCCATCAAATATGGAAAGCCAAAAGGTACAATCGAAATTTCTTTGCAAGAAAATGAGAATACAATTGAACTCATCGTCAAAGATGATGGCATAGGCATTTCAAAAGAAAATCAAGAAAAAATATTCCAGAGATTTTTCCAAGTCGACTCCGCAAGAAGTGGAGATAGCGAGGGCAGTATGGGGCTTGGGTTGTCGATGGTGAAGCAGATGGTGTTGTTGCACGACGGCACAATTTCTGTAGAAAGCGAAGAAGGTATAGGGACTTCCTTTACACTCACATTTCCAAAAATAAAATATCAAAATTGAGAATTAACGACTAAAAAAGGAGAGGTAGATATGAAATATTTTATGATAACAATGATTACAGTAGGTACTTTGGCTTTGGGCGGATGCGGAACGGACGACTCCTCCGCTGTGGAAATCCAATCTGTGACACCGCAAGCAGAATCAACGACTGGAGCGGTAGCTGTAGCAGAAGCAGAAACTGAAGCGGTAGCTGTAGCAGAAACTGGAGCGGAAGCGACAGCTGAAACAGTAGCAGAACCAGTGCCGATTGCATCTACAACTGCTAGCACAGCAACGACTCCTCCAGCGACAAGCACAACGACAATCACGGAAGCAGAAGCAAAAGCAATTGCCCTTGAACATGCTGGACTTGCGGAAGCAGATGTCACTTTTATGATAACGAAATTGGACTACGACAACGGAATCCAAGAATACGAAGTCGAATTCTATAGCGGACAAACGGAATACGACTACGAAATCAACGCTTCTACAGGGGAAATCATCAGTTTTGACTACGAAATGGAAACGCCAAGAGCAACGACACCTGCTCCAGCACAAGCGACAAGCACAACGACAATCACGGAAGCAGAAGCAAAAGCAATTGCCCTTGAACATGCTGGACTTGCGGAAGCAGATGTCACTTTTATGATAACGAAATTGGACTACGACAACGGAATCCAAGAATACGAAGTCGAATTCTATAGCGGACAAACGGAATACGACTACGAAATCAACGCTTCTACAGGGGAAATCATCAGTTTTGACTACGATACGGAAACGCCAAGAGCAACGACACCTGCTCCAGCACAAGCGACAAGCACAACGACAATCACGGAAGCAGAAGCAAAAGCAATTGCCCTTGAGCATGCTGGACTTGCGGAAGCAGATGTCACTTTTATGATAACGAAATTGGACTACGACAACGGAATCCAAGAATACGAAGTTGAATTCTACAGCGGACAAACGGAATACGACTACGAAATCAACGCTTCTACAGGGGAAATCATCAGTTTTGACTACGATATGGAAACAGCAATGCCACAACCAGCGACGAATAACCAATCGACTACCGATGGAACGATCAGCGAAGCCGAAGCAAAAGCAGCTGCATTAAGCCATGCCGGACTGACAGAAGCAGATATTTCTCGTTTCAAAATTGAGAAAGATTACGACGATGGCAGATGGGAATACGAAATCGAATTTTACAGCGGTCAATGGGAATATGAATACGAAATCGATGCATCGACTGCTGCAATCGTCAATTTCAGCAAAGACAATGATTAATAAATGAATTACGATAAGAAGCAATCACTGAGCGTCAGTGGTTGCTTCTTCTTTAGGGAATCATTGATTAATTATAGTCGTTAGATTTTCGTAAGCTAGGCTTCGTAGGATAATTTTTTCGTTATATTCCTCGAAGCCTAGCTTTCACAAAAACGTAGGTGCTTCCTTAGAATAAAAAAGGGTGGTATGATCAATGTTGGGGTGGTAACCACCTTAGCATTATTTTTTGCAAAAAAATAATGCATTCCCCACAGACCCCTGTATAATCTAGTTGTCTAAAGAACAATAAGAGAAGAACTGTTGGAAAATACAAATGGTGCTACAGAGGGGTTTAATAATAAAATTAAAGCACTCAAACAAGTGTCCTATGGAGTAAAAATTTTCAAAAGATATCAGAATCACATTTTGCTTACAACTACAAAAGGATGGAATTGAAAACAATCCCACCCCAACATTTGACAAACAGCCATTTTTTTGCTAAATATAAATCATTAATATAAAATTTGCATATTTTGACGCATCAAAGCCTCCGTCGCCGAATCAGTCGAAGTCAATGATTGGCTCATATTGAGCAACATCAATTCCACAAAATAGAGGTATTGTTCCATCGAAAATTCTTGGAAATTTGAAATGCTTTCATGCATAAATTGAAAACTTTGGCTGTTGCTTGGAGAATACGACGATGGATAAACGGCCGTATTGATGTCCATCTGTGCGTATCCCATTACTTTTGTGATGTAATTTTGTGTTTCTGAAAATGGAGGGACACCATCGTATTTTGCGACATTGCCCATACCGGCATTGTATCCTGCCAAAGCCAAAGTCACATCGCCATTGTAACGATTGAGTAGTTGGCTCAAATATTTTGTACCACCCATAATATTTTGCTCTGCATTGAAAGAATCAGTCACACCCAATTCTCTTGCCGTTGCAGGCATCAACTGCATTACCCCTTGTGCCCCAGCGTGAGATTCTGCTGATGGATTGAAGTTCGATTCTGCTTTTGCAACTGCTTTGATCAAATCAATTGGCACATCATACGTTTGCGAAGCTTTCACAAAAATATCTTCCATAGAAGAACTGCCTTGCAATGCGGAGGAAAAAGAAGAAGCATTGGTGCTACCCACCATTTGAGTCGTGCCATTTGTTTGTGTAACTCGTTGAATTGCATTCAAATCTAACATATGTATAATCCTTTCTATTTACAGTATCTTGTCTACTGGATTTCTCTATTTTTATCAGTATATCACACCTCAACAGAAAAAGCCATAGAAATTTCATAAAAAAATCCGTTTGGCAAATTTTTTTTCTTTTCCATAATACTGTCAATGATCCTGTTATTGAGGTAGCAATTAAATATTGCCAAATCGCAGCAGTCTCATTAACAGGGGCTACAGGGTCAGAGCTTCCTACAAAAAACCTGAAATATCGATATGTAGGGGCGACCTGCGGTCGCCCGCTCTCGATAAAGCGATAATTTTTTCAATATTTAGTTGGTATCTCAATACTGTCAATATTCTCTACAAAAAATATTTTTCAAAGTTGTGTCAAAAAGTCCAAGCCTACATATTGTGTAGTGTAGGAGGAAAACAAAAGCAAAAGAAAAAGAAAAAACAAAACCACAAAATATAAGGAGGCAGTCATGGGAAAATTCACAAGAAATTTAATCGAATTCAGCGGGGACAAACTCTTGCCAGTAGACAAGTGCAAGTTCCCAAGTACGACCGCATTCAAACAAAGTACAATTGATGTGCAGTTTGAAATCAACAATTGTCAGTATGGCATAGACAAAATACTGAAAATGAACGTCGCTGTAGAAGTCATCAACTATAAGATTGTAAAAACACCAAAAGGCATTTCAGAGGAAGGACAAGAACTCACCGGAAAAAAAGTGTTGGTGGTCGGGGAATTTACGTTGAAAACATCGTATATTTCAACCAGTCCAGATAGCAAAGTCGATAGCCACAGCGTCATCATTCCATTTTGTGACTATATCGTTTTGCCAAAAGATTACAAAAATATCACCATCGCCAAACCAGAAATTTTTGTAGAAGACATTTATATTAAAAAAATGAGTGACTTCGGTTGTTTCGGAAACATCACGTATTTGGCACAAATCGAAGCACAATAAGGAGGTAGCATCGCATGTCATATTTCAATCAGAATTTTCAAGGAAGTACACTTCCTACGGATTCAGCAATTTTCAAGCAAGAAATCATCAACGAAGTACAAGCCTTAAACGAAAAAAATCCACCAATGGAGAGGTTGCTCGGTACTGTCATTTCTGTCGATATCGATGGCATTGAATTCATCGAAACCGAAGTGGGCATTTCCAATGAGGGGCAAAAATTAACGGGTACAAAACTTTTGGTGAAGTTGCGTTTGCAAGAAAAAACAACGTATGTGGGCGACCACAAAACGCAACCTGTACACGCTGAATATTTTGAAAGTCGCAGAAATTTCTTTGTCATATTGCCAGAGAAAATTGATGGCCTCGATTTTTGTGAATACCAAGATCGGCTCATCGTGACACCGTATATTGAAGATGTAGAAACTCGTATGTTGGACGATCGTCATTTGCAAAAATGCATTATGATTTTCATCGATGTGCGAGTGAGTAAGTAATGAAAATATAAAAAATAGGAGGCAAAAATTATGAATAAAAACAATGGAGTTTTCGGAAATTCAATCGATATCAACGTCAATCCTTGCAACGATGCAGTGGAAATTCGTGCAGATGTGCAGGTCAAAGAGTTATCCACTACCACAAAAAGATTGTGGGGACAAATCGTCAATAGCGAGGGGTACCCAGTTGCCGATACGTTAATTAAATTGGTGAAAGTGGTGCGTTCGGCATATGAAATGGAGTATATCGGCATCGCTCATACCATCACAGATTGCGAAGGATTTTACCAATTTGAAATTTGTGCAGACGAAGAAAGCAACTACAAAATCATTGTGAATAAAGCCGTTGTTGGTGATGAAATGGTCATCGAAACAGGCGGTGGCAATTGTCCAAATGGTGGGTACGATCCTTGCCAAATGCCAAATAGATATTACGTGGAACATGAAAAACGTCCGTGTCCACCACCGCACCCACAACCACAACCATGCCCACCAAATCACAGACCACACCCAGCACCAAATTGCAATTGTGGACAACCACAATGTTATGGTTCGGCGTATTCACACAATTCCCAATGCAAAGACCCTTGCAATACGAAGAGAAATTATGCGGTGTATACGAGATAAGAGGGGAAGCCGTTTTATGTGGGGTTGCCCGTGATTCGGGCGACCACAGGTCGCCCCTACAGTAGCCGTTGAGATTTCGACAATTAAGATTTTGCGGGCGACCACAGGTCGCCCCTACAACAGCATCATTGAGATTTCAGCAATTCAGATTTTATGGGTTGCCCCACAACAGTAATTCAAACAAAGAAAGGAGCATACTATGTCGTTAGAACTTGCTTATACCGTCACCACAAAAGGTGCAATGACCTTTACAGGCAACGCTTCCGGGCTAAGCCAAGAAGCGTATGCCAATCAACCAGGCAAGGAAGGATCGATCGGTGCGTTTACCTCACTCGATCCCAGTTTGCGAGTCGGCTTTTTCCCGTATGGAGGCTATGGCACGACACTCAATATCGATGAAAATGGCTCTAATGCAAACTTAGTCATTCCCAAAAATACAACGGTGCTTTATGCACAACTCATTTGGGGCGGACTGCATTACTTGAACTACGATGGCACAGAAATCGACTTGAGCGACATGCTGACCGATCCCGTTACTTTCACAACACCAAATGGCGATGCAAACGAAATCGCCCCAGAAAAGACGTATGTCTCGGAAAACGCAGATATCGGATTGCATAAGCTTTATACGAATACTGCCGATGTCACCGCCATTGTCAATAACGCTGGAGGTGGCACGTATAGTGTCGAAAAAATCGTTGGCACAACCTTCGCAGATATAGCGAAAACAAGATCACTCAATCATGCTGGTTGGACGCTCGCTGTCGTGTATGCAGACGATTCCTTGCCTGAACGCTCGATGACCATTTGGAAAGGAAACACTTTCATAGATCCCACTAGCACGAGCTACGCAGACATTGACATTGACAGCTTCACCACACCGCAAACAGGCGAATTTTCAACGAGATTGCTATTGTCTGCCCAAGAGGGCGATGCCGATCTCACTGGTGATACGTTACTCTTTGGCAAAGATATCGATGCGTTGGTGAAAATTTCAGGACTGAATAATCCGGAGGACAATTTCTTCGCTTCGCAAATCAATGGCGATGATGGGCTGATTGATGAAACGGGTTCGTTTGGCACACTCAATGCCGATGCGTTTTCTGGTACAAATACGTCAGGCGGTCGCCAAGGTTGGGATATCACAAATATTGATGTCAGCGAGTATATGACCAATCTGCAAACGGAAGCTGTACTGCGTATGACAACAGATGGCGATGCTTACGCAATGAATGCCGTCGGCTTGCAAGTCGATGTGTTATCGACTGAAACTATCATCACAAAAAGTGTCGACAAATCGAATGTCGCTGTCGGCGATGTGGTCACTTTCACAGTGGAAATTGAAAATTATGGCGACGTAACTATCGATGAAATTGTATTTTCAGATACCGATATTGAGGGCGGTACGTTCGTTGCAAAAAGCTTGACAGTCGACGGTGTTGCAGATGAAACTGCCAATCCAAATGATGGGGTATCCCTTGGCACACTCGCCGTCGGTGAAGTGAGAATTGTCGCTTTTCAAGTAGAAATTATGGAGGTGCCAGTCGACGGAAGTACAGTCAATATTGCCACTGCAAAATCGTATGTATCAGGTGTTTTGACGGAAACCAGCGACTCCAATGCAGTCACTCTCACTTTCCAAACTACAGAACTGAGCATCACAAATGCAGTAGACAAAACCTTGACGTACGACTTAGAAATCTTGACGTATACAATCCTCGTGGAAAATATCGGTGAGAGTCCTGCAACGACGATATCACTCGACGAGTTGCTCGATTCCACACTCACTTACGTGGAGTCGACACTCACAATCAATGGTGTGGTCGATGAAAAACAAACACCAGATAGTGCAATCTCTCTTGCAGATCTTGCGGTGGGTGAGACGGCAACCATCACGTTCCAAGCAATCACAGATACAGAGTATGCAGAGGGATTTTCTATCAAAAATACAGCGGTTGTGCATTATGCGTCGCTAGACGATCCAACGACGACTGTTGATGCAACATCGAATGAAGTAGAAACAATTGTCGTAGGTAGAGGTGTCGTTGTAGTCAAATCTACTGATACGAATCTCACAAAAATCGGCGATGCCATCACATACACAGTTGAAATCTCAACACGTGGCAACGGCACAATCACTGATTTAGTACTCCAAGATGTACTCGGTGATAGTGTGGAGTTTATCGAAAATACAGTGACAATCAATGGAGAAATTGCAGAAAATGCGAGTCCAGAAACAGGAATTGCTCTACCTGATATCACAGCAAAAGAAAGTGTCGTTGTGACTTTCCAAGTCCTTGCAGTTGCAGAAAATATGAATTTTCCTAACACAGCAACTGCAAATTACACGAAAAAAATTCAAAATCAATCCATCAACCAAACTACAAATTCAGAGGAAGTGAACATTATGATTTTAGGAGAACCAATCACTACGGTAACGAAATTAGCAAATCCAACAACTGCCGAAATCGGCGATGTCGTGACGTTTACAGTGACATTTGAAAATACGAATGACTTCGCCTTGACAGAACTCATATTTGCAGATTCATACGATACGGGCTACGACTTTGTCGAGGGGTCAGTAACAGTCAATGGCGTTTCTGATGCTACAGCTGATATATCGAAATTTGCAATCAAAGAAATTGAAGGACTTGCAACAACGACGGTGACGTACGATATGACAGTCAATGAATCGGCAAGCGATTTACTGAAAAATGCAGTGACCATCAGCTACACAGTCATTGATCCCGACACTGGAGATTCAGAAAATTTTACACTCGATTCCAATACGGCGGTCGTTACTGTGACGACTGCACCAGTGCCTGTCGATGCCAAAGTCAGTCTGAAAAAATCAGCAGACGATACGTTTGTCGCAGTGGGCGATGTCGTAACGTATACACTAGAAGTTACAAATGAAGGCAATGTCGCACTGGAAAATCTTACAGTTTACGATGTCTTGCCAGCAGAATTGTCCTTCGTTGCAGGGTCAGTGAAAGTCGATAACGAACTACGAGTGGACGACAATTTGTTATCAGGAATTGCCATTGATACACTTGCAATCGGTGGCATATCGACCATCACATTTGAAGCGGAAGTCATGGCAACAGGCGGTGGCAAAGTGGAAAATGTTGCGACAGTCAATGCAGATTATACTTCTGGGGCAGATGTATTTACAGTCACAGCAGACAGCAATGCTGTCACACTTGCAGTGATTTTGCCTGAGCTTATAATCGAAAAAACGGCTTCGACTGCTTCTGCTTCACTAGATGAAGTTGTGCAGTATCAAATCACGCTGACCAATACAGGTGAAGTGGACTTTAATGAAGTAACGCTGTTTGATACCCTACCTGAAGCCATGGAATTTGTTGCAGATTCTTTGACACTCAATGGCACGACCGTCTATTCTGCGGATTTGGAAAATGGCTTTGTCATTGGTCAAATTGCCGTTGATGAAGTTGTAAAAATCACGTATGAAGCGAAAGTCTTGAGTGGCACTTGTGATTCCAAACTTGAAAATTCAGCATATGCAATTTATGAATATACTTTCAGTGATGATGAAAAAGGCACAGGACAAACAGAAACAGTCACAGCAAGCATTGTCGCAGACATTTCAAATTTCAAGCAAATTGCACTCAATTCACAAGTCTGCATTCCATCACAAAAACCAGATTTGCAATCACTAGATGATACGACTGCTGTCATTGAAATCACTGATTTTTATGTCATCAGAGTCATTGATGGCATCTCCAATGAGGGGCAAAGATTGTTCGGTCATAAGCTCGTTGTCCACGGGGAAGTCCATGCTTCCATTGAGTATACGTCTTGTTTTGATAGCGTATTTTCGGCTCATTGGGACATTCCATTTACTGCGTATATCGTGCTTCCAAAAGATTATCGCCCGAACAAAAAAATTGATGTGCGTGGCCTTATTGAAAATGTCTCTGCCGAGGCTTTGAACGAAAGAGATTTGGACATTGGCACGTTGGCACTGATTGTTGCCTCGATTCAATAAGCCATTCTTCAACGATAAATAATCCATTCATTCATTTTATAGATGACTCTTGCACCGTACCTTTACGGTGTGAGAGTTTTTATAAAATTTCAATGAAATAAATATTAAAAATAAATTAATATTTCATTTAGGATTGCCTTATTACCGAAAAAAGTGTATACTTATTTGAAAGGTAATGTCACTGAAAAAACGATTTTTCAAGCTTTTTAAGTGGCAATTTAGATATTCGAGATGAGAACAAGCAAAAATGATCATGGGCAGAGGTGTGAGATCGTATGGAGTCAAATAAAAATACAAAAAATACTTTAGATATTGCAAAAATCATAAATCTAGCAAATAATTTTTCAACGACAGAAGAACCCGTCGTTGCTATTTTTGAATTCTTAAAAGACTTGTATGCGTATCTAAATATCTATAAAATGAGCGTGATTACTTATAATAGTGACATGCAAAAATATTTGAAATTGTACGAATACGATGCAGAAAAAAAAATCGTGGATCATACAGAGGAGTTGCAAACCGATGTCGCCCAATGCATCACCATGCATAGCACGCAACTTTTGGAACAGAAAAAACAAATGAAAGAATTATGTGGCAAGGAAGTTTATTTTTATATAAAAGATTGCCAAGCAATGAAAGAGACGTTGCAATCAATTGGATACACACCAAGTCCAGAGGCAAAGGAAGTGTATATTTTTCCGTCAACTTCCAAATTTTTACATACGTATTGTGTTTTTGAACAGACAGAACAATCCCCATTTGCTGTGTCTATTTTGAAGATACTTTCGTTCGCTTGCCAAATGATTGATTTGCGTGTCAATCACTTAATTGAAACAAGAAAATTAGGGGTCAAACTCAATTTGAAAAATATCATATTGCAAAATGAAGAAATTCCGATTGTCGTTGTTGAAAAAGACACGTATCAAATTACGTATTTCAACCGCATCTATCATGAAGCCGTAGCAGAAGTACAAATTGGAATGGTTTCAGAAAGTTTGAAAAAAGAATTGCTCCCATATAGCGATGCCCCTATCGGCAAAGAAATTGTCATAGAAAGCATCAACACAAACAACCACCAATGGATCAAAAAAGCAGTGCCAGTCAAACTCTCAAACAATAGAGAAGGTTTCATGATTTATTCAAAAAATAATACAGATTACATCAAAGAACTCAATGCGGTTGACAAATTGACGGAATCTATTTTATTTTTGGGTTTTGAAGAATATTATAAAACGTACGTCAAACGTAACAACGATTCGTATGCACTTTGTAGCTTAGACATTGACAAATTCAAATATATCAATAGTACGTTTGGATACGATGTGGGCGACGAAGTCTTACGCAGTGTGGCGATGGTCATTCGTAATTTCATCGATCCGCAAGAGAATTTTTGTAGAGTCAGTGAAGACAAATTTTCCATTTTGATACATTACAATGACGATGCACATCTGCATTTGAAATTGCGTGGACTCTTCCTTGCCTTTGGTGCAATGCGAGACAAACGCTTTGCCGATGCGAAAATTACGATCATTGCCGGTGTCACTTTGGTCGACAAAAGCTTGCCACTCAATGTGTTGCTTGACCAAGCCACAATGGCAAGAAAAAGTGCAAAAGGTGCTTTGAAAAGTCGGTTTGCATATTATAATGTAGAAGTCGATATACAATTGCAAAAAGAAGTGCAAATCGAAGAACAAATTCCATATGCCATCGAAAATGACGAATTTGTACCGTATCTGCAACCGAAATTCGATATGCGGACACAAAAAATCTGCGGAGCAGAAGCTTTGGTGCGTTGGATTACACCAAAAGGTATGGTCTTTCCTGACCAATTCATTCCGTTATTTGAAAAAAATGGATTTATACTTTCTCTCGATTTTATCATTTACGAAAAAGTCATGCAACAAATTCGTTCTTGTATCGATCGAAAAATGAAGGTGTATCCAATTTCTGTCAATGTATCGAGAAATCATATCAAAGATCCAATGTTTCTTGATAAATTTATGGCATTGGTTCGCAAATACGATATACCGATGAAATATTTGGAATTGGAATTGACAGAAAGTGTATTCGTTGAAAATAAAGAAGAATTGAAAACGTTTATTGATAACATCAAAGCCAAAGGTTTGAAAGTCTCCATCGATGATTTTGGTGCAGCATATTCTTCTTTGCAAACACTCAAAGATGTCAATGTTGATATTTTAAAAATCGACAAAGGCTTCTTAGACGATGTGCATATTGATAAGTCAAAACGCATGACCAAAGATGAAATCTTATTGAAAAACATTGTGCGTATGGCGAAAGAATTGGAATTTTCCGTCATTTGTGAAGGTGTGGAAACAGACGAGCAAATTGCTTTTTTGAAATCGATTGGTTGCGAAATGGGGCAAGGGTACGTCTTTGCAAGACCGATGCCTGTGCTTGAATATGAGAAAAAGTTTTTGAAATAAAATATATGGTCGATTGCATCATGGATTTAAGAATCCGTTGGTGCAGTCGGCTTTATTTACGAAAAGAGGATGGTATGAAATTTGCATATTACACGGTTTGTTTTGGGATTTTGAAAATTGGATATTGCGATGAAACGGTTTTTTCGTTGTCAAAAGTAGAGACAATTGACACCGATAATGAGAAAACTATATTTTCAGATTGCGTATACAAAGAAGTCACGAATTACCTTTCGGGTGATTCCAAGGAACTTTCTTTTCCGTACGAACTGCGTGGTACACCGTTTCAGAAAATGGTCTGGTCGGCTCTTTGTACGATTCCTTATGGGGAAACGAGGAGTTACAAAGACATCGCCATACAAATTGGAAAACCAAACGCTGCAAGGGCTGTCGGTATGGCAAATAATAGAAATCCTATTTTATTGAAAGTGCCTTGCCATCGTGTCATAGGGGCAGATGGTGGGCTAGTTGGGTATGGAGCAGGACTGCCGTTGAAGCAGTATTTGCTCAATATGGAGAGCAATAAAAACTGAAACAGTCGAACAAAAAATCGGGTATTTTTCTTTTAAAAAAATGTCCGATTTCTATTTTCTTCCGCCTCTTTGATAAATTCCACCCAAGGGGCAACGAACGGAATTTCCGCAAATTCCCTACGTTCGTAACGCTCACATTCTCCATTTTCATAAATACGAATGAGTCCACTAGCAAGGGCTAACGTATCCGACAAATTAACTGCCAAAATGACGACAGCAATCCCCTCTGCCATCAATTCTTGCAACAACTCCCAAATATGCATACGCAACTCCATATTCGCCCCCTGAAATGGTTGGACACAAAACAAAACCTCTGGCGATTGCACCAAAATACGGCGGTAAACCAAATCGTATTCTTCTGTCACTGACAGTTGCGAAAGTGGTTTTTCAGACAATGCACTCGCTATTTCATACGTCGATAAAATCCCTTTTTGCGTGCGTGGACTGCCCCAAATTTCTTTCAATCTATGGTCGAGTGTGAAGCATAAATTATCAAAATAACTCAACTCAGGAAAGAGCATCGCTTTCGTTGGGTTGGGCGGTACGATTGCCAATTTTCTCGTTTGTTCTGGCACAAAAGGAGCTGAATTGAGAAAAAGCCCTCCCCCTTCAATCGCTTTTTCCCCTTGTAACATACCAATCAAACTCTCGAAAACGCAATGATCCAAATCTTGCAACACCAAACATTCCCCTGCCATTGCCGAAAAACTCAATTGTTTGACACCTCCGCCCGACAAATTTTCCGCACGAAAGACACATTTTGATTTTACTTTTGACTGTGTTTGCAAATCGAGTTCCCGTCGCATTTTCCCCTCATAAATTGCAGTATACATCGGGCGGTCTTTGTGGTCAGCAATGACTTTTGTAATCGTGCCATTGACCATCATGGCAATGCGATTGCAAATCAAAGAAAGTTCTTCTAAGTGAAAACCGATGTACAAAAAAGAAATGCCCTTACTCACATAATACCGTAAAATTTCATGCAGTCGGTACAGCTCCGATTCGCTAATAAACGTGCCGATATCACGCAAAATGATCAGCTTCGATCCATCAACAACAGCCTTGACAAGCTCAACCACGACACGTTGGAATGGTGAGAGTTCCTCAATATAACTTTGCGAATGTAAATCCATTCCAATTTCATCTAAAAAGGGTTGCAATTGGCGATGTAGCAGTGGTTTGCGAATCAAAAAACTACGGAAGCCACGTCGCAAAACGAAAATATTATCCGCCACTGTCAACCCCTCCACGAGACTACTCGTGCTACGAATGACAGAAATGCGATTCATTCGTGGATTCGGTGTCCGCCAATTGTTGATCAATTCCTCTCTGTAGTAAATATAGCCTTTTTGGAGTGGGCGATTTTCACGCAATAAATTGAGCAGTGCCGTCGTGCCATGCCCAAGCACAGGTACGAGTCCGATGACTTCCCCTGCTCGAACGGACAAGTGGAAATCTTCAAGCCGTGGCACGTCCTCTTCCCAATACGTCACTCCTGAAAGTCGCAATACTTCTTCTATCATAAAAGC
Organism: Bacillota bacterium; assembly: GCA_044425835.1. Taxonomy (GTDB): domain Bacteria; phylum Bacillota; class Clostridia; order Lachnospirales; family Anaerotignaceae; genus Chakrabartyella. The sequence goes on from JAWXUZ010000010.1 coordinate 32,081, forward strand.
ACCTCTCGATTTTTCACATCACGGTCACTCGTCACAACAGGCAAATGCACCTCGACATCTGTCCCTAGTCCCAAATGCGAAAATACGTGCAACCCATATTCTTCACCAAATAACAAGCGAATCCGCTCATCTACATTGACCAGAGCAAGTCCGCCTCGACGTTCTTCCGCTGGGCTTGGCATAGTACTTTGTCGTCCGAATTTCCCATTGAGTTTTGCCAAAGTCGCATCGTCCATACCGACACCATCATCAGAAATACGAATGAGCAATCGTTTCGGCGAAAGTTCAAGTGCAATCGTCAAATTCCCCGGTTCGAGTTTCAGCTCCGTGCCATGGATAATTGCATTTTCAAGGAGTGGTTGGAGCGACAATTTCGGCAAGCGACAGCGGAAAATCTCATCTTTATCGATGAAATCATACACCGTAGAGAGATTGAGACGTTCCCCAAAGCGATACTGCTGAATTTGAAAATAGACCGCACAATTTTCGAGTTCTTCTTCGACAGAAACGAGATTTTCCACTTTGCTTATGGTATAGCGAAAAAAAGTCGCCAACGCTTCTGTCATATCAGCAATCGATTCGATGTCGCAAACCAAGGCTTCACTCCTAATACTTTCTAATGTGTTGTAAAGAAAATGTGGATTGATTTGGTTTTGCAAAGCCAAATACTGTGCTTGTCGCTTGTTCATTTCAAAAATTTGTGAGGGGTTTTGCATCTCCCACAATCGTTCCAGTAAGCGAATATTTGTAGGGGAAATGGGGCAAAAATCACCCTCGTATTTGTGATGGACGGTAAAACATCGCTCTGTAATCTCTTCTGCTTTTTGAAATGGACGATAGACAAACCGCCAAAATAAAAAAAGACATGCCACCAAACAAACGACAGCAATCGTCACAATAATTTTCAAATATGCAACTGGACCGAGAAGGGCGAACAACAAAACGACCACAATACATGTCACCGCACCAAATAAAATTGCTACACGAGTGGATAAATATTGCATGGCACTCCCTCCTTTTTTAGACTACATTCCTAACTATGCAATTTCCGATATTGACCGGGTTTCAAATCCGTTGTTTTTTTGAACGTTGCAGTAAAATGTTTGAGATCGCTATACCCCACCGAAACACAAATTTCTGATATCGGCAAATTCGTTTGTTGCAACAATTCTTTCGCTTTGTCCATGCGGACACGAGTCAAATATTTAGAAAACCCCTCACCCGTTTCTTTTTTGAAAACCGCACTGAAATAACTCCCACTAAAACCGATGACTGTAGCAACCGTTTCGAGGGTAATATTTTCGCTAAAATGCAGTTGTACGTACTGTTTCGCCAAACGAATTGGGCGAGTGGCAACGTCTTCTTCTTGGGCAAGAATTTGTGACATATGCTCGGCTTGTACAGCTTTTAATGTGGCAAACAACTCCGCAACTTCAAAGCATTGTTGAATTTGTCGTTCAAATGTTTGAAGTACTTCTTCTCGGTTTGGCAAGTTCATCGAAATGGCAAATAGACTCATTGCCCCCATCACAAACTCAATAAGCTCTCCACCACGCACTTCGTCTAACTGTCTTATTTGCTCACAAAAGAGATCGTTCCCTTGGTTTAGCGTTTCCATTCCTGAACTTTCTTGCACTTGGGCAATCATTTTGCTGTAATTTTCCAATAATTTTTCTGATCGTTTCGGTTGAGATGTCGCCATGCCTTGAAGCAATCGCCCTGTCCCCTCAATCAATCGTTCAGACATTCCGCTACGAGCCAATTGGAGTGCATCGGATAATTCTTCTAGGTCTTTGACTTCTTGCCCAATGGAAATTGTAAATTCAATTTCGCCAAAGATTGATTTTTGAGCCGTCAATTGGTTGAGACAATCTCGCAACAGGCGACGCAAATCATCTCTTTTTTCCTCAGAATAATTGATGACTGCACAGCACCATGGCAAATTGCAAAGTAATAAAAAATCATAAGAATGTGGAGTGATTGTCGTACGTAAAATATGCTTGATTTTCGTTTCTATAATTTGAAGAGAAGATGTGGTGAATTTATCGAAAGCGTAATCCACTTTCAAATACAAGGGTAAAAATTTTCCGTTTTCAAGTGTCACACAGTAACGGCGATTGATTTCCAAAAAAGGCAGTATTTCGAGTCGTCCACCTTCCAAATCACGCAAAAATGTATGTCGCAAATGGCTGATGTCTTCTTGTCGCAGTTGTTTTTGTTCTTTCATATCCTCTGGTTGGGCATGGTCTTTTTTACAACTTTCGCCTAATTTTTCCAAAGTAGACATCAGTTCCGTTTTTTTAATGGGCTTTAGCAGATAATCCTCTACACCAAATTTCATTGCCGCTTGTGCGTATTCAAAATGGGCATACCCACTGATGATAATCACACGGAGGTTTGGCAGAATTTTTTTTGCCTGTTCAATGAGTGCAAGCCCCGAACAGCCAGGCATACGAATGTCTGTCACTAAAATATGCGGTTGGTGGAGGGCGATTTTTTCAAGTGCTTCAATGCCATTGCCAGCAGTGTCGACAACTTCCATGCCAAGGGCAGTCCAATCTGCCAAATTTACTATCAATTGGCAAATTCTTTGTTCATCATCTGCAATTATGACTTTCAATTTCATGACGATCGCCCCCCCCATTTCCCCGAATTGCTTTTTTATTTTGTAACTATTCAGTACTCTAACAAACAATGTTAAAATTATTCCTTTTCAGAAGTTTTTCAGCACGCTAATGTCTGGAAAAATAAAAGTTTACTCAATTTTTTCAAAAATTGCAGAGTGCGAGACAGAGTCTCACGGTCTTAAAAATAAGCCTCTGAACAGTTACTTTATTTTTCATTTTTTTCTGCTATTTTTTTCAGTACAACTTCCTTGTCTGGAATGCTTGGAATTCCTCCTGAATGTTCCGTGGAAAGGCTCGCTGCTGTCGTTGCAAATTCAGCAATGCTTTGGAGTTCTTCCGCAGTCAATTCCGAGAAATTTTTGCCTGTATCTAAAATACAACTCATGGCACTGCCACCGCAGATATCCCCTGCTCCTGTCGTATCGATTGGTTTTACTTCTGGGCAAGTCGCTTTGCCAATTGCAGTCCTCGTAAATGCAGTACAGCCTTTTTCTCCCTCTGTGAGGAGTACAAGAGAAACAGCGTATTCTTGCAATATTTTCTCTACACCCTCTTCAGGGGTACACTCCCACAAAAAGATAACTTCTTCATCACTGATTTTCAAAAAATCAGTTTGGGAAATTCCCCAAAGCATTTGCTTTTTCGCTTCTTCCAAGTCGTCCCAAAGTGGGATTCTCAAATTGGGATCAAAGCTAATCCATTTCCCTTTTTCTTTTGCGTATTCAACGGCTTTTTGTGTCGTTCTACGCACTGGATTGTCCGTCAAACTGAGCGTACCGAAATGGAGAATTTGGCTAAGGTCAATGACTGTCGTATCGACTTCATCAAATGCCAATTGCGTATCGGCTCCTGGTTTTCTGGCAAATGCAAACGTGCGATCGCCCTCTTCATCAAACGTCACAAAGGCAAGTGTCGTGAAGAAATTCGGATCACGCACAACACCTCTCGTATCGATTCCTGCTGATTCCAACGTCTCAATCAAAAGATTGCCAAACGTATCTGCCCCAACTTTACCGATAAATGCAACGGTGTCTCCGTATTTGTTTAGGGTTGCCAAAAAATTGGCTGGGGCTCCGCCGGGATTGGCTTTCATGGTTGGGTATCCCGCTGCATCGACTTCTATTGAAGCAAAATCGATGAGTGTTTCCCCCAAAGCGACTACATTAAACATAGTAAAACCTCCTTTTATTTTGCAGGTGGATATTCATTGCATAGAAAACGATACGGTGCTTCGTCTTCTTCGATTTCCGAAAAACGTCCCATCTCTTCGAGGAAACGATTGTCAATATTATCGTCATTGCATTGGCTGACTTCACCAAGAAGTACATTGCCTGTGCCTGCTTTCACTTCAAAGTCATGGTATAAATTTTGTTGAATTGCAATGCTTTCACCTGGTTTTAGCTCAACTTGTGTACCTGCTGGTACGACCATCTCTCTACCGTCAACGTGAATATGTACATCACTTTCTTTGTCGAGTTGTTCATCTTTTGTAGAGTTGTATACTCGAATGAACACTGTGCCACCGCCACGATTGATGATATCTTCCATTTTATACCAGTGGAAATGCATCGGTGAGTATTGCCCTTCTTTTAAGAAAATGAGTTTTTCAGCATACGGTTTTTTGTATTTGTCTTTCAATTTCATATTGCCATTTCTAATTGTAATCAAAGAAAATCCCATTTTTTCAAAATCGCCTTTGCCATAATCGGTGATGTCCCAACCTAACATATTGTCACGGACCTCATCGTATTCATGCCCTTTTTCCGCCCATTCTTCTGGGGTAAAATGACAAAATGGAGGCAAAGAAAAACGATATTCTTTGACCATTGCTTCGAGTTCTTTGAGTGCTTTGTTGACTTCGCTTCTTTTCATAAGTAGACTCCTTTTCGTATGTTCATATAGTTTGGGTTATATTTGTTTGAGATAAAATTGTTTTTCTCATCGAGTAGAATGCATTTCCTACCCTACAAATTTCTTATCATATGTGCTACGAATTTTTCGTTGTCACAATAATTATAACAAAAAAAAATTCCGTTGTAAAGAAAAACGCTGAAGAAATTCTCCAGCGTTTTTTTGATTCATTTTATGGAAATTGATATCATTCAATTAATATACGCTTGAATTTTGAAATTTCCTTTTTTCTTAGCTAAGTACAGAAACACCAGTGTCAGTCACTGCTCCGCCAAGGTCAGCTCCATCGAGTACAGAAACGGCCGCTTTTACACCTTCGTATCCCATAACATCAGGGTTTTGAGCCATTGTACAAAGTAAGAATCCGTCAGCCACTAAGCCAAGAAGTGCATCAGAAGTATCGAAACCTACACCGATGATACCGCTGTCAGCATTTGCTTTGATTGCATTTCCAGTACCAGTTGTTGAGCCTTCGTTTGCTCCGAAAATCCCAACGACACCTTGCGTGATGTAATTTTCAGCAATACTTTGGCTACGAGCTGCATCGCCTTCGCCGTATTGTGTTTCCAAAAGAGTGAAATCTGTTCCAGCAAATACAGAGCGGAAACCTTCTTCACGAGACACACAAGAAGCTGTTGCTGCGTTGACATTGACAATACCAATGCTACCAGAAGAAACACCATTTGCAGTGAGTTCAGCAAGCATTTCTTCACCAGCGGTTGCACCTGCTGCTTGGTTGTCAGTGGAGAATGTCGCATTTGCATCGACATTTGCTGGGGAGTCTACATAAACGATCACGACACCCGCATCAATTGCTTCTTTCAAAGAACCACTAATTGCATCAGGACCATTTGCAGCCACAAGGATTGCATCGTATCCGCCCGCAACAGCGTTATTGACTTGTTCAATTTGAAGTGCATCATCTTTTGTGTTTGGTGCCATAAAGTCTACAGATACACCGAGTTCACTTGCTGCTTGTTGAGCCCCTTCGTTCAAAGTTACCCAATGTTGGTCAATGGAATCCATTGTGATGACTGCCACTTTGTAATCGCCACCTGCTGTAGTGACAGCAGCTGCTGCTCCGCCTGCTCCTGCAAGTACAGAAACACCTGTGTCAGTCACTGCTCCGCCAAGGTCAGCTCCATCAAGTACAGCTATGGCAGCTTTTACACCTTCGTATCCCATAACATCAGGGTTTTGAGCCATTGTGCAAAGTAAGAAACCGTCATCTACTAAGCCAAGAAGTGCATCAGAAGTATCAAAACCGACACCGATGATACCGCTACCAGCGTTTGCTTTGATTGCATTTCCAGCACCAGTTGTTGAGCCTTCATTTGCTCCGAAGATCCCAACGACACCTTGCGTGATGTAATTTTCAGCAATACTTTGGCTACGAGCTGCGTCACCTTCGCCATATTGTGTTTCTAGGATATCAAATCCTGTGCCTTCAAATACAGAGCGGAAGCCTTCTTCACGAGCCACACAAGAAGCAGTCGCTGCATTGACATTGATAATACCAATGCTACCAGAAGAAATTCCACCAGCATCGAGTGCTGCAAGCATTTCTTCACCCGCTGTTGCACCTGCTGCTTGGTTATCAGTTGAGAATGTCGCATTTGCATCGACATTTGCAGGGGAGTCTACGTAAACGATGACTACACCAGCATCAATTGCTTCTTTTAAAGAACCACTAATTGCATCAGGACCATTTGCAGCCACAAGGATTGCATTGTATCCGCCTGCTACAGCGTTGTTGACTTGTTCAATTTGTAATGCATCGTCTTTCGTGTTTGGTGCCATAAAGTCCACCGCCACACCGAGTTCACTTGCTGCTTTTTGAGCTCCCTCATTGAGCGTCACCCAATGTTGGTCGATGGAATCCATCGTGATGACTGCCACTTTGTAGTCGCCACCTGACGATGTCTCTGGTTCTGGCGTTTCCGCAGCCACTTCTGCAACTGGTGCTGGTTCAGCAGAGCTACTGTCCGAGGACGTGCTTGTTGAAGAACTTCCGCAACCCACCATCATTGTGAGCGTCAAAGCCATTGCTAGTAATTTTTTCATACATAATACCTCCTTTTTCCTATACCTTTTTTTGTTGTTGGCAGACTCATTTTGATACATTTGAATCTACATCTATGAATGATCAGCGTATCTCCAATTGACTCGTTTGAAGATACCCTGTATTCAACTTAAATACTTACACTCCCCATACGATTCACACTCTAAAACCTCTATTAATTCAGTGTTTCAGGGTGAAAATAACCATCAAATCTTCCCACACATTGATTTTCGTCTTTTGTAGGGGCGACCTGTGGTCGCCCGCTCAGAGCTAAATATCATTTGGGATATTTTATACCTTTTTTTGATGTAGGAAGTTTCAGTTCATTATAGAAGATTTTGTTACACTTTCGGTTTTTTACGAAGTAAGCCTTTTCTCAAAACAACATCGAGAAGTACGGCACAAGTTACGATAATACCAATGACGATTCTTTGAATCCCAACTGGTGCAGAAATCATTGTTAAGCCATTTTCAAGTACTTGCCAAACCGCAGCACCAGCAAATGTACCAAGCAAAATTCCAGTTCCGCCAAGTGGAGACACCCCACCGATTACACCGGCTGCAACCCCGTACATTTCGTACGAAAGACCAGCTTCCATATTCCCCATACCCGCTTGGGCACAAAGGATAATCCCCACGGCACAAGCACAAAATGCACTGACCAAATACGTAATTGTAATCGTTTTTGTGACATTGACACCCGATAAGAGAGCCGCATCGACATTCGATCCCACAGCGTAAATGTGTCGCCCGATACGTGTTTTTGACAATAAGAAGAAGAAAAATAAAAATATAACAAAAGAAATCAAGAAAGCGTTGTAAATTCCTCCTGTCTTTCCATAATAGAAAAACGATTGGAACGCATCGGCTGATTCTTTGCCAATTCCAGAGGAGATGGCATCTGTATTTCTATTGTTGTTGACCATATAAGCCACCCCACGAGCCACAAACATTGTGCCAAGCGTCGCAATAAATGGAGGCAATTTGAATCGTCCAACGAGTTGCCCATTGATGACTCCAATCACCAAACAACATGCCAAAGTAATCAAAATAGCGAGTATCGGATCAACCCCCATCGTCATCAGCGTGGCTGAAATCATGGCACTCATCCCGACGACAGAACCAATCGAAAGGTCGATATTTCCTGTAATCAACAAGTAACTTTGACCGATACCAATGAGTAAATATTTCGACATGGAACGCATTAAATTCGCTGTATTTGCGACTGAAAATACAATCGGATTGATCATACCAAACGCAACGTATATGACAATCAGTCCTGCAAATGCAGTCAGTGCTGCACTCATTCCTCTAATACCTAGTATTTTTTTCATTTGTCATTCCTCCTTAGATTTTGCTCTCGAACTGTGTCGCCAGTGTCAAAATTTCACTTTGCGAAGTGTCTCTTGCCATGACTTCACCTGTGATTTTGCCATCACACATCACGATAATGCGATCTGCTATGCCCATGACTTCTGGCATTTCAGAAGAAACGAACAATACGGCAATACCTTGTTCTTTGAGTTGGCTCATCAAATTGTAAATTTCGACTTTGGCTGCAACGTCAATTCCTCTTGTGGGTTCATCAAAAAGTACGACCCTTGAATTTCTAGCAAGCCATTTGCCGACTACGACTTTTTGCTGATTCCCACCTGACAAATTGCCTGCCAAGATGTCCACATTTGGTGTTTTGATTTTGAGGTCAGATACGGCTTTGTCACACATCACCGTTTCTTTCGCACTATTGACAACACCCAATCCATTGCAAAGCAAATCTAAATTCGGAAGAGCGATATTTTGTCTAATGGAAAGCTTTGTACAAAGTCCATCTTTTTTACGATCTTCAGGTGCAAGTACAATCCCTGAACGAATGGCATCCATCGGATTTTTGATGAACACTTCCTGCCCATCGACTAAAAGTGTACCACTCGTTTTTTCGTCAACACCGAAAATGGCACGGGTTGTTTCTGTACGTCCCGCCCCCATAAGTCCAGCAATTCCAACGATTTCGCCTTCGTATACTTCAAAATTAATGTCACGCACCATAGGGCCTGCATTTAGATTTTTCACCTCGAATACTTTTTTACCTCTATGGGCATCGGTACGAGGGAATTGTTCTTTGATTTCACGTCCCACCATGTTGGCGATGATTTCGTCCATCGTGACGTCTTTGAAATTCATTCTTGTTATGTATTGTCCATCTCGCATAATGGTCACACGATCGACAATGTGGGCAAGTTCTTCTAATCTATGGGAGATGTAGACGATGCCACAACCGTTTTCTCTCAACTGGCGAACGATACGAAAGAGTTCATCAATTTCTTTTGAAGTCAGAGCCGATGTCGGTTCGTCCATAATCAAAATTTTTGCATTCGTTGAGAGGGCTTTTGCAATTTCCACCATCTGTTGGCGTGAAACAGGCAAATCACCTACTGCTTGTTTTGGGTTGATATCAATTTTCAAATCATCGAGTATGCGTTGTGCTTCTGCTTCCATCTCTTGATTGGCAAGAAAAAATCCTTTGCTTTTTTCTCGTCCAAGAAACATATTTTCCGCCACTGTCAGATGTTTGCACATGTTGAGTTCTTGGTGAATTATGGCAACCCCTAAGGCTTGTGCTTGTTTGGGACCAAATTCCCCAACCGTTTGACCGAAAATTTCCATATCGCCTGTGTCTCTTGTGTACACACCGCTCAATATTTTCATTAAAGTCGATTTCCCCGCACCATTTTCTCCAAGCAATGCCATGACTTCACCTGATTTGAGTTCAAATTCCACGTTGTCTAATGCTTTGACACCAGGGAATCCTTTGCTGATTCCTTTCATGGATACAATTACTTCACTCATGTTCATCACCACCCCTTCTTTTTTTACCTACCCTTGTCACCTACGACAATAGGGAGTTTTAACTTAACTATAGTATAACAGTTTTATTATTTAAAAAAAAGGGGGGATTCTTAAGATTTAAAGGGGTTTTTCTACGATGTTTTCCATTTTTTAGTGCATATTGTACTTTTTTCCTATATATATCTACAGAAAAAACACAAAAATAGCAACTACTCTCACTGAACAATCATTTATTTTTTCTATTGTTCATTAAAAAACCATAAAAAAACTATACTATAGAAAGAGATACACACTATTTTCGCTAAAGGTAGTGTGTGAAATGATACCGTAGTCTCAATCAAATTTTACATGGTTAAGAAAAGTGTCAAAAAGTGGTTACAATAAGAGAATGGTAAAAATCTAGTTGTGATTTGTTGGGGGGTGTGGTATACTTAGGGAAATTAGAATTAAATCAGCGGTTCCTTGAGGTAATTGCAGATGATTTACGAGTGGAATTTATATTTGGAGAGGCGGTATAGCGGATTCAAATTAAAAGTATTAAAAAAATAGTCATATACAAAAATGAACATTCAAGATTTATAAGGTGGTGGTAGATATGTTAGAAAATAAATTAGGTCTAAAAACAGAAGCAGAACTTGTTGTAGCAGAAGAACGAATTAGCAAAATCAAAGCACATGAACTTTTTGACCAAGGCATTCTTGATCAACTAGAAGTAGGTACTTTTTCTGCATTATCTCAAATTCACAAATATTTATTTGATGAAATTTATGAATTCGCAGGCGAAATTAGAACGGTCAACATTGCAAAAGGCAATTTTAGATTTGCACCTTTAATGTATCTTGAAATGGCATTGCAAAATATAGATCAAATGCCCCAATCAAGCTTTGATGAAATTATAGAGAAATACGTTGAGATGAATGTCGCTCATCCGTTTCGAGAAGGAAATGGCAGAAGCACTAGAATATGGCTTGATTTAATGTTAAAAGCGAATATAAGAAAAGTAGTGGATTGGAGCAATGTTGATAAAGGTGATTATTTACTTGCAATGGAACGCAGTCCTATTAAAGACTTAGAAATAAAATATCTGTTAAAAAATACTTTAACTGACCACATACAAGACAGAGAAGTCTATATGAAAGGCATTGATGCGAGTTATCACTATGAAGGATATAGCCTTTATAAAACTGAAGACTTGTTATAACCGTCTACTACGAGCATACCCTCACTATCAAAATCCATTTGCGATTTATCAATGCCGATGCAGTAAATCCGTTGCCGACAGTCAAAAACAGACAATTTATTGAATGGGTGTAATTTTATGAGAAAACCAAACGAAAACCAAATGAAAGCCATCGCCCATAATGATGGGGCAATGATGGTACTTGCAGGGCCTGGCAGTGGCAAAACCACCGTCATACTTGAGCGAACAAAAAGACTAATCGAATTAGGACATAAAGGCATTTTGGTCATGACATTTACGAAAGCCACTGCCGATGAAATGAAAGAAAGATTTTCAAGTCACAACAGCAATAATGTATTATTTTCTACATTTCACGGTTTATTTTTCCGCATATTGCGAAGTGAATACGGCTATACTTTTGACCACATTATAGCAGATGACGAAAAAAGACAAGTCCTTTTGAAAATGATTGAGAAGATGAATACAGGTCTTGACCATCTCGAAGAGCGTGTCCAACAATTCATCACGCAGTATTCATACATGCAAAATACGTTGACGAAAGAAGACGAGTTTCTGCCAATGGACATGGACAGGAACATCTTTTTGGAGTTGTTGCGTGGGTACAAAAAATATAAGAGCGAACAGAAAAAAATCGATTTCGACGATATGCTCACCTTGTGTTATGAATTATTCCTTGAAAATGAAGTGGCACTTTCTTATTGGCGAGACCGATTCACATATATTATGGTAGACGAATTCCAAGACATCAACCGTGTGCAGTATGAGTGTGTGCGACTGCTTGCCGCTCCGAAAAATAATTTGCTCGTTGTTGGCGATGATGACCAAAGTATTTATGGTTTTCGTGGGGCAAGCCCATCATTTTTACTCGAGTTTGAGCGACTCTATGAAAATTGTGAGCGAGTCATACTCAACGAAAATTACCGCTCGCACAAAGGCGTATTGATGGTGGCAGACGGTGTCATTTTCGGCAATACAAAGCGACACGAAAAAAACTTGAAATCGATGGTGCGTTTTTCTGATATCGATGCAGTGAAAATTTTAGTCAACAAAGACAGTGTCGCTGAAAGCAAAAAAATTGCAGACAAAATACGAGAATTTATGTCAGACGGTGTGCCACCAAAAGAAATTGCCATCATCTATAGAATCAACACGCAAGCTGGTGCGTTCATCAGAGAATTGCGTCGCCAAGGCCTTCCTTACCTCGTACAAGATACAGGACTAAATATTTACGACCACTGGATTGCAAAAGATTTGCTTGCATATTTAATGCTTGCCGAGTCGACAGAAAACGATTCTGCACTGCTGCGGATTTTAAATAAGCCAACACGTTATCTCAGCAAAGACTTCATCGCCGAGGCACAGTCACTGCCAAAGACACTGTTTGAAAATTTCTACGTAGCCCCCTCTTTGAAAAAATGGCAACTCGAAAAAATTGAGCAATTGCTCATCGATTTGCGACAAGTCGAAAAAAGAAATGTCTATGAAGCGTTGCGGTACATTCGTAAAATCATAGGCTACGACACTTATTTGGAGGACTACGCTGCGTATCGAAAAATGAGTCCTGTCGGTTTATTTGAAATCATAGACGAGTTGACAGAAATCGCAAAAGAAGTCACCTCCGCAAAAGAATATGAGCAATTGCTCGAAGATATGGCAAAAGAAATGAAAGATGCCTCAAAGAAAAAACAAAAACAAGAAGATACCGATGCTGTCCGCCTGATGACTATGCATGCCTCAAAAGGGCTTGAATTTACCGCTGTGTTTTTGCCCACACTCATACAAGATGTCATGCCTCATAAGAGAAATCAAAATATCGCCGAGGAACGTCGCTTACTTTATGTAGGAATTACAAGGGCAAAGAAAATTTTATATCTATCTACTTTGCAAGAGCGATACGGCGAAGCCGTCAACCAATCGATATTTTTAGATGAGTTAAACCAAAGACTTGCAGAAGAAAAACAAAGAATTGCTGAGGCAAAAAAGAAAAAAGAATGAGTACCGTCACAAAATAAGACATACGAACGAATTAAAAAAGAGTAAAAATCATCGATTATACGACGATTTCCACTCTTTTTTTTGCAAATATCTAAGAACGAACTATATAAAAATTCGAGAAATGAAAACTTTTCTCTTGACATATTTCAATAGTGTGCTATACTTAAACTACAATAGCTCGCTATTGAAATTGTTCTCGAATAAGGAGGTATACAAAATGGAATACGAACATGTAGGGAAAACAATACATCAACTTGGCATCATGGATCTAAAACAAATCAACCATCGTCTAAAAAAGATAGATCTCAGTATGGCACAAGGGCTTGTTTTGATTTTCTTACAAGAAGCCAACAAACATGAACTAACCATAAAAACTTTAGAGAAAATGTCGGAAACGTCACAACCAACCATGTTGGGTGTCATCAACAGACTAGAACAAAAAGGACTCATTGTCACTTATCTCACTGAAAAGAGAAAAAAGATGGTAAAAATCACTGAGGACGGCTTAAATACAATACCTTATATCAAAGAAAGCATAGAAGAAGTAGAAAAAATATTCTTCTGCAACTTCACAGTAGGAGAGCATGCTATTTTTATGGAGCTACTTCAAAAAGCCAAAAACAACTTATTTCAATATCATGCTATTAATAAGCCGTTAGAAAAGGAAAAGGAGAATAACGATGAACAATGATTTAGAAAAATTAGATAATATGCCTGTAGGAAAAGCTGTCCTAACCAACGCAATCCCTGCCATGCTCGGTATGGTAATGGTTTTAATTTACAACATGGCCGACTTGTTTTTTATCGGACAAACAGGAGATGACCTAAAAGTGGCGGCGATTTCTATGGCAACTCCCTTATTTTTGCTGTTTCTGTCTTTGGGAAATGTATTTGGAGTAGGTGGGGCTGCCTTATTGTCCAGAAATTTAGGTAGTGGAAATCACAACACAGTGAAGAAGATTTCCTCCTTTTGCTTCTGGTCTTGTATCGTAGTAGGAATTGGACTCTCTGTTTTCGTATATCTTGCAGTTGATTCCATCGTCATTATGCTAGGGGCAAGTGGGGAAACGGTCGAAATGGTGGCTTCTTATCTTCGTATTTTAAGTGTATCTGGGGTGTTCATTCTCATTTCTAGCTGTTTTTCTGCTCTAGTGCGAGCTGAGGGGAAACCAGAAAAAGCTATGGGTGGCATGCTGATAGGAAACTTAATCAATATCATTTTAGACCCTGTTTTTATTTTAACTTTCGACTTAGGTGTGGAAGGTGCTGCCATTG
>JAWXUZ010000085.1:0-10724 GCA_044425835.1 Bacillota bacterium
TGAAAGCCTCATCGGTCGGATTTTCGACCAGCGTGACCGTATCCCCTACTCGAGTGTCGGCTACATTTTTGATACTTGCAGTAAAATACCCCACCATACCGGCTTGCAATTCATCTGTTGCCAAGAATTGTCCCGCTCCAAAAAGTCCAACTTCGATGACTTCAAATTCTTTGCCTGTCGCCATCATCAGCACCTTACTACCCTTTTTGACTGTCCCCTCAAAAATTCGCATCAAAACGATGACCCCTCTATATTGGTCGTAAACGGAGTCGAAAATCAGTGCTTTCAGCGGTGCATCTTTGTCGCCACTCGGTGCTGGAATGTCCGTCACAATGCGTTCGAGAACCTCTTCTATATTCACACCATTTTTCGCTGAAATTTCTGGAGCATCCAAAGCCGGAATGCCAATGACATTTTCGATTTCCTCTTTTGCCCACGCAGGATTGGCACTTGGCAAGTCAATTTTATTGATGACAGGCAAGATTTCCAAATCGTTATCGAGTGCGAGATATACATTCGCAAGCGTTTGTGCTTCGATGCCTTGTGCCGCATCGACAATCAAAATTGCACCCTCGCAAGCCGCCAAACTCCTCGAAACTTCATAGTTGAAATCGACGTGTCCTGGTGTATCAATCAAATTAAATTCGTACTCCTCACCATCATTTGCACGGTAAACGAGTCGCACCGCTTGTGATTTGATCGTAATGCCACGCTCTCTTTCTAAATCCATATTGTCGAGGACTTGCGACTGCATTTCACGATCTGTCAATAGCCCTGTTTTTTGAATGAGACGATCGGCAAGCGTCGATTTCCCATGATCGATATGTGCCACAATACAAAAATTGCGGATATGTTTTTGTCTATCGGACATAAATTTCCTTCCTTCCTACATCAAACTACATTTCTAATTTCTTTCAGTATACCACATTTATTCTCTAAAGTCAAAACATCTTGCACTTGATAAACTTAAGGAATCACTAATTTTTTAAGTCCATTATCGGAAAGGTTTCCAACTCCAACCTACTAACTCGATTCTTAAGTACAAATTCATTTTAAATTAATATTTGTATAAGATTGTATTCACGAAACGTTCATAAATATAAGTTACAATGATTGAGAAGTTAAGAGGACGCCCCCTTTTGCTTCTGCCTATGGTTCCTTCCCCGAAAATGAGCCATAGGCGTTTTTTATTGCAATGAAACGATGATTGGAAACGATTCAGACAATCATTATTACCATAAAGTATAATCGGAAACGATTCAGAAACTGATTTTCCGTTCAAAATTCACTCCTACGAATATCGAAAACGCCATTTAAATTTCATCTCAAATCTAAAAATAAATCGCTCCTCGGTATATTTCGTTTTACTTAAGAAATATATCATTTTTATTTAATTATTTCAATTTGAATTTAAGTCGATATAAGTGATATTATTTTTCTCATCTTCCTATTTCCACTTTATTTTTGAAAGTGCCTTGATTTATAGACACTTTTCCACTAAAACTTGAATGAACTCTTCGAGTTTCACTTCTTCTTTTTCGCCTGATTCCATTTCTTTTAGCTCGACAATGCCACTTTCCAGCTCACTATCCCCCAGAATGACAGCGTATTTCACACCCAATTTATTGGCATATTTCATCTGTGCTTTCACACCACGCTCCACCGTATCACAGTCAGCAAGCACGCCTTTTCCTCGCAGTGCATACGTGAGTGCTTGTGCTTTTAAGAGTCCCGTAACCCCCATTGAGCCGATATAAACATCTCGTTCTACTTTCGTTTCCATCGTCGCATTTGCTTTTTCAAGCAACATCACAAGTCGCTCAATTCCAAGTCCGAAACCAACTGCTCCCGTTGGTTTTCCGCCACATTGCTCAATCAAATGGTCGTATCGTCCACCGCCACAAACGGTCAAGCCATCAGAGATGAATTCAAAAACAGTTCTCGTATAATAATCCAAACCACGTACAATTTTCGGATCGATGGTATAAGAAATCCCCATACCATCTAACGCTTTTTGCACATTTTGGAAGTGTGTCGTACATTCTTCGTCGAGACATTCGAGTACAGACGGTGCTTGTTTCACGATTTCTTGGCATCTTTCTTCTTTGCAATCGAGCGTACGGAGTGGATTTTTTTGAAATCTCTCTTGGCAAGTTGGACACATTTTCGTCAAATTGTCACCTAAAAATGTTTTCAAAACTTCGTTGAATTTCGCACGACATTCAGAACAACCCAAGCTATTGAGTCTCAACTCTACATCTTTTAAGCCGAGTTCTTGCAACAAAGCCCATGCAACTGAAATCGACTCCACATCAGCCATTGCACTATACGATCCCAAGATTTCCACTCCGAATTGG
Source organism: Bacillota bacterium (assembly GCA_044425835.1). Taxonomy (GTDB): domain Bacteria; phylum Bacillota; class Clostridia; order Lachnospirales; family Anaerotignaceae; genus Chakrabartyella. Next base: position 2,358 of record JAWXUZ010000085.1, read on the forward strand.
TGAAATTGTCGTTGGCGACCAGCTTGCGTATTTTCACAACGGAATGATGGTGAGATGTAGTATAATTTCGTTGGTTGTGCTTGATTGTGCATGCCATGTTCGATGAACGCACGGGCCACTCCAGCCGTCCCTTCAGGTCGCAAAGTCAAATTGCGTCCGCCATCATCGGTAAATGTATACATCTCTTTTTGCACAATGTCAGTCGTTTCGCCAACACCTCTCACGAATAATTCAGTGAATTCAAATGATGGTGTGCGGATTTCGCCAATGCCATACACTGCACAAATACGTCGCATAATTTTTTCCACTTCTTGCCAAACGAGAACTTCCTCGCCGTAAATATCTTTCGTGCCTTTTACCAATTGTATCATTTTTTTATGTCCTCCATTTTCAAAAATTCATCTTTTTTTCGGTCAATCATCTCGTCCACTCGTGCGATGTAATCATCTACACTTTTGACATTGAACACTCGCTCAATGCGGTCAGTGGCAAAATCGAGTAATTTCGTACTCGCCCCTGCTCCGATGCCGAAAATCATTTGTTTTTCTTCCATAATTTGTATATTGTACACACTTTCTCGATTGTGGCGACAATACCCCACATTTTCAAAATTGCCCACTGTATTTTTTTGACGGTACATATAATATGGCTTCATGCCCATTTTTCGAGCAGATAGATCTGCAACTGCAAGCATTTCTTCCATTTGTTCCATTTTGGTGAGTTTATGGGCAGACAATTCTTCCTTGAGACGAGACGCACGCTTGACCGTCAAAGTATGAATCGTCACAGATTCAGGCGAGAGCTTCTCAATTTCAGCCAGTGTATGCTTCACTTCGTGGAGTGTTTCATCAGGAAGACCGAGAATCAAATCCATGTTGATGTTGTCATGCCCCAGTTCTCTTGCGAGATGAAAGACTTGTATAGTATCCGCTACAGAATGGGTTCGCCCGATGAGTTGTAGCGTTTTGTCGTTCATCGTCTGCGGATTGATGGAAATGCGATTCACACCAAACATTTTCATCAGTCGTAATTTCTCCGCAGTAATCGTATCGGGTCGCCCCGCTTCGACTGTAAATTCTTCTACTTTTTTGAGGGGAAACAACTCCGAAATCCACAGCAGTAGCTGTTCAAATTGCGACTCGTCGAGTGCCGTCGGTGTCCCTCCACCGATATAGACGGTCTGCAAATTCAGATCGGGATGTTCCTTCAAATACGTAGATACGTACTGCATTTCTTTTTGCAGTGCCAGTAAATACGCATCGACTCGATTGGCATATTGTTGCAGTGGATACGAGGCAAACGAGCAATACACACAACGAGTTGGGCAAAATGGAATGCCGATATAGATACTGACATCGACTTCCTTGCTCCGCTCCAGTATGGACAGTTCCGCTTTTGCCACTTCCAAAGAAAGTTTCGCTTTTCCCTCAATCATATCATACGTGTTTTTCATGTAGTTCAAACAATCTGCTTCCGCCATGCCTTGTCGCAGTCGATACGACATCAATTTCGCTGGACGTACCCCCGTAAAAAATCCCCACTTCGGAAAAAGTTGCAATTCCTCCGCCAGCAATCGGTAAATCGTTTCTTTTACAACAAGCTTTTTCTCTTTCTCTGTGCAGTCAAAATGTTGCTCCTTTATATAGGAAGAAACTTCTGCTCCATCTGAAAAAAGCCTTGCCACCGCAAGACCTTCTTTCCATTCACTCACAATACAAATGCCCGTTTGCGAATCGAGTGATTCGACTCGTTGGTAATGCAAATTCGGGTAAAATATTTGTATCGTCGTCTGTACTTCATTTTCTAATGCATGCCCTAATAAAATATATGCAATCATTGTTTTCTCTTTCTGATTTCAAGAATATCAAAATACTTTTTCACTATCTAGCAACAGCGTCACTGGCCCATCATTGATGATTTTGACTTCCATATCTGCTTGGAATTGTCCCGTCGCCACTTTTTTGATGTTCATTGTTTTCGCTTTTTCGCAGACCATTTCAAATATTTTTTCAGCCACTTCAGGCGATGCCCCAGAAGAATACCCTGGACGACGGCCTTTTCTCGTATCGCCATACAAAGTAAAATTCGGCACAATCAAAAGTTCCCCTTCAATGTCTAGCAAGGATAAATTCATTTTGCCATTTTCATCTTCAAAAATACGCAAATTGACGATTTTATCGAGCATATACTCAATCGTTTTTTCAGTATCAGTGCCGAGAATACCGACCAAAACCATGATGCCTTTCCCGATTTCACCGATGACTTCTCCCTCGACAGTAACGCTACTTTCTTTGACTCTTTGCAGTACACCTCTCACGTAAATTCCTCCAATCCATTACCCTTTCACTCGTTCAATTTTCAATACACCTTTGACATTTTGGACTCGATTTGTGATTTTCTCGAGTTGTTCTTTCGTTTTGATCTCGAGTGTAATATCGAAAATCGCCAAATTGTCTTTCGTAATTTTAATATTAAATCCACGCACATCAATTGCCTCATCGGCAAATAGACGGCTGACTTCTGACAAAAGCCCTGTTCTATCATTTGAAATCACACGAATTTCAGCAAAATAAGACGACTTGCCCTCTGTATTTTCGCCATCCCAACTCACACCAATGAGACGGTTTTTCTCATGTTCAGGCAGATTGACTACATTGATACAATCGGCGGTGTGAATCGTCACACCTCGCCCTCTTGTGATAAATCCAATGATTTCATCACCTGGAATCGGACCACAACATCTCGAAAATCGCACAGCCACATCGCCAACACCATCGATTTTCACACCACTTTTGCTACGTTTTTCTTTTTTCTTTTTCGTAGGGTCTGTCGCTTCAATCGTTTTTTGGAAATTTTCAATCTCATCTTCTTTTGTGATGTTTCTGCGTTTTTCTTTCAGAAATTCTTCTTTGAGACGATTGACGACTTGCCCCTCTTTCAGTCCACCAAACCCCACAGAAGCAAGGAGACCTTCCCACGATTTGAAATCGTATTTTTGCACCACAAGTTCGAGCCATTCAGGGCGAAAGAGAACTTGCGGATCGAGATTTCTCCTTTTAATATCGAGCAAAATGGCATCTTTTCCACGTTGCACATTTTCTTCTTTTTTCTCTTTCTTAAACCATTGGCGAATTTTATTTTTCGCTTGCGAGCTTTTTACAATATTGAGCCAATCATGGCTTGGACCTTTCGTCACGAGAGACGTAATGATATCAATGATATCCCCATTTTGAATTTCGTAATCAATCGGCACAATTTTTCCATTGGCTTTTGCCCCCGTCATGCGGTTGCCGACTCCAGAATGAATCATATACGCAAAGTCAATCGGTGTTGAGCTTTTCGGCAATTGTATGACTTTCCCTTGTGGCGTAAATGCATAGACTTGAGACGTAAACACATTCAAATCCAGCTTGATGGTATCGAGATATTCTTTGTTGTCCGACATATCTTTTTGCCATTCAAGAATTTGTCTAAGCCACGCAAGTTTCGCTTCTTCATTGCCATTATTTTTTCCATCGTTGCCTTGCCCTTCTTTGTATTTCCAGTGGGCAGCAATCCCGTATTCACTCGTTCTGTGCATATCCCATGTACGAATTTGCACCTCAAACGGACTACCTGTCTGTGACATCAGTGTATTATGAAGCGATTGGTACATATTTGATTTTGGCATTGCAATGTAGTCTTTGAATCGCCCAAGCATTGGTGTGTACATTGTATGCAAAATACCAAGTACAGCGTAGCAATCCTTGACTGAATCGACAATGACACGAATGGCAAACAAATCGTAAATTTCTTCTAATTCTTTATTTTGCTTCACCATTTTTTTATATATACTAAAGAAATGCTTGATTCTACCCTCAATTTTGCCGTGAATGCCTGCCTCAACCAATGTTTTTTCGACATCATCGACAATACTTTGTATGAATTTCTCTCGTTCATCTTTTTTTTGTTCGATTTGTTCCATCAAATTTGCGTGTTCCTTTGGATTCAAATACTGAAAACAAAGGTCTTCCATTTCGATACGAATTTTGGAAATCCCCAAACGATGGGCAATCGGTGCATAAATATCGAGTGTTTCTTGTGCTTTTTCTTTCTGTTTGGCTTCCGTCATATAATTGAGCGTACGCATATTATGAAGACGGTCAGCGAGTTTGATCAATATAACACGAATGTCTTTTGCCATAGCAAGGAACATTTTCCTGTAATTTTCCGCTTGGATTTCTTCTTTTGTGGTATATGACAATTTCCCAAGTTTTGTGACACCATCGACAAGAGCCGCCACTTCCTTATTGAATAAACGCTCGATATCTTCATACGTATGTTCCGTATCTTCAATGACATCATGCAAAATCCCTGCAACGATAGACTCCATATCAAGTTCTAACTCCGCCAAAATAAAAGCCACTTTCAAGGGGTGTATGATGTAGGGTTCACCCGATTTTCTCAATTGTGATTTATGTGCATCATGAGCCAAATCATACGCTTTTTTGAGCATCGTATAATCCCTTGAGGGGTGGTATAATTCAATTTGGTTGATCAATTCTTGATAGAGTTCGCTTTCCTCTGTGCCTGTTGTCATATCTCTCATCTCCATGTATTTCTTTTACCTAATGTAAAACTAACATTTTATATCTCTCTAAATTAAACTTCATTATACCCCATTTTGCTATAGATTTCAAGTGAAAATTAAAAAAAAATTACAATATGATGAATGTATTTATTTTTGTACATTTTCTTCTTCCGATATATACTATTGAGATATAGTGAATTAAATTTAAAAGTATTCATAAAAAATAGCGAAAAAGGTCGTGAGACGCTGTCTCACACTCTGCGATTTTTGAAAAAATCGAGTAAACTTTTATTTTTCGTTCACGTAAGTACACACCAATTTGAAGCGTTGAGATTTAATATTTTTTATTTTAACCGACTATACTCACTAAATATTGTCATTTTTAAAAAAGGCAATAGTAAAACCATATAAATCGAGCCATCATCTTTTCGTGACTTCTTCCAATCACAAAAGACAATGGCTCAATATTTCAATTCAAATTTTACCAATGGTTGATGGTCGAAACCTCCGTCACCATATGCAAAGGCGACACCTGACCTTCCATCATCAGCGGAACATTCGATACAATATACGACCATGCGTCAGTATGCAAGGAAGAATCAATCGGCATCAAAGCTTCATTTGCTTCACTTTGCAGATCCATCACACTCATATCGAGTGTCGTCGATTGCCCACTAATTTGCACATCAGCAGCAGGTGCTCCCCCATTTTGGCATAAACTCGCAATGGCCTCATTCGACGTCAAATACGAAACGAAATTCACAACAGCATCACGTTTTTCAGGATTTTCCCACGCTGCTCTTGTGATATAAAATCCAGAAGAAAATCCAGATATGATATCGGTATTGACTGGCTCTTGGGCGACAATTTCAATTTCTTCGTCCGCTTCCACATCTTCTTCTGCGGTCGTTTCTTCCACTTCCACTTCTTCTGCCACTTCCATCTCAATATGTTTGGAACTTGGTATCGGCAGTATGACTGTCGTCGTTTTGTCTTTGATTGAGGCCAACGTCCACGATCCCTCAATCATCATCGCCGCTTCTTTATTTGCAAATGCATTGACGGCATCTGTATTTGTATTCGTCAGCGTATCTTCAGAAAATGCACCCATTTCATACAGATTGACCATTTGCTGGAATCCATTGACCCACGTTTGTGGCACATACGTATACGGATTGAGTTTATGATTCGCCGCCCCACCTGCCGACAGCACGAGATGTTCAATCCAATAATGTGGCACTTCGTTCATGCTGACTGCAATTGGTGTCACGTCGTTTTCACGAAAAACTTCAATTGCTGTGATGAATGTTGACCACGTCGTTGGCAATTCCAAGTCATATGCCTCAAACAAATCTACATTACAAAAGAGACCTTCCCAAAATCCTTTGACTGGCACAGCGTATTGTTGGTTGTCAAATTCTTTCATAAATTCTGTCGTTGATGGACGGATATTCGATGCAAATGTAGGATATTCTTGTTGAATTTCAGCAAGAGAAACAAATTGATTGTCTAAAATCATAGACGATGCATCGGCTCCTGTAAAAAAGAACAACACATCCGGCACATTCATCCCCGACAAAATGCCCTCGGTGACTTTCGATTTCCATTCTTGAGAAGACACTTCAGAATTATCATAAATGGCAATGCCCGTTTGAGACGCATACGAACTGATCAAGGTTTGGTAACTCGTCGCCGAACTGTCTTCTCCTGCAAACATCGTCACAATATTGATTGAGAGTGAATCCTCACTATTTTGACTGCCACAACCAGATATGACAAGCAACAAACTCATTGCAATTGCAAGGATTTTGCACGATTTATTCATCTTCATATTCTGGTTCCTCCTTTCTCAATCGGAATGCACGTGTCATTTTTCTAAGCATCTTCGTTTGTCTTGCCAATTTGATGCTTTCGCTTGAGTTGATGGTCGAAATGTCTTTTGATTTTTCAGAAACATCTTGCATCGTTTTGGCAAAATATTCAATTTCTGCAATCAATTCATTTTGTGTCTTCGAAGCCTTATAAATATTATCTGAGAATTGCATACTTTTCTCGATTCCCTCTGTAATCGTTCTGAAACTTTTTGCTGTGCGATCGGCTGCTGCTGTCCCTGTTCCGATACTTGAGAGTGAATCTTCGACCAAAACTCTCGTTTCTTCTGCTGCGTCACTACTTTCGAGTGCCAAACGTCTGACATCTTCTGCTACGACAGCAAAGCCTTTGCCCGCTTCCCCCGCTCTTGCTGCTTCTACTGCTGCATTGAGTGCGAGTATATTCGTTTGAAACGCAACGTTTTCTATAGAAGAAAGCACGGAAGTAATTTTATTTGAAACACCACCAAGTTCTGCAATGGCATGCAACAACTCTTCCATTTCATCAGATCCATGCACCGCCGTCATTTGAATTTCTTTCGACAACTCAAATGCACCCTTTGCACTTTCCATATTGCCTTCGGCTTGCGTAGACACTTTTTGCACGTTGAGTGTCAAAGCTTCCACACCCGTTGCTTGCTCTTTTACGATATTCATCAAATCGTCAGATGTTTCGCCCAAACTCGTCGCCGTCGTAGACATGACTTCCACAGACGCTGTGATGTCAAGCAACATCTCATTGATTGACGAAATGATGGTTTCAAGCCCAACTTGGATCGGTTCAAAATCACCCCTGTATTCATTGCGGACACGTACACGCAAATTCTTATTGGAAACGTGTGTCAAAACATGGGCAATTTCACCGACACAACCTCGCAAATACGTTGCTGTATCATCAAAAGTGCGTACCAAATCGCCGATTTCATCTTCACGCTCTTTATCTTCTAAAGTGACATGCAAATGCCCCTGTGATATTTCTTTTGCCGCACCACTCACTTTCAAAATAGGCGGAAGAATCGCTTGAAATACACGGTTTGAAATGATCATCGACAAAACAAACAAAAGCAAAATCAAAATTCCACTAAACCAAACAGAGCGAAGTACATACGCATCGTTGGCTACCCTTGCCAATTCCGACTGTTCTTCTAATTGTCCAACCGTCAGCTCAATTGTTTGCATCAAATCCATGACGTGCGTTTCGCTCAAATCGACAGCGATGCGATTGGCAACGTCAAGCATTCCTGCCAGTGTCAAATTCACCACTTCCTCACGGATTGGATTCCAAGCAATGAATTGCAATTTTAGATCTGATACCAATTCTTTTGATATGTCAAGTTTTTCCAAAATTTGCATATTATTGAAGACTGCATTTTCTAACGATTTCATTTCCGCTTGCAAACCGTTGATTTCTATATCCGATAATTCCTGTCGTCCTGTCATATTTTGCATCAAAGAATAAATTGATGTGATGTAATTTTGCGTATTGAGAATCGTTGTCGTTGCATAATTTGCCTCATCAAAAGTCGCTTGCAAACTAGCAGATACGCTATGCAATTGGTACGTCGATTGTACCCCACGAAATACGAGCAACCACACCAAAAGCAGAAAGCCAAAACGCAATTTGAAGCCAATACTTTTATGTTTTTTTCTAGCACTTTTTTTATCTATATTTTTCTTTCGCCCAAGCAATTTCTTACTTCCTTTTTTATGTACAGCCCTCGTTTTTTGTTTGCGACTATGATTATGTTGAACGGACTGATTCTCACGGTTATTTTTAGACAAGCTACTACACCTCTTTCTGTAACTATTGAGATACCAACTAAATATTGCCATTTTTTTAAAAAAAGAAAAAACTTTAAGTTCGCCCATTTACCTGAAGTTTGCAGTATCTATTGGGTGGCGACCTTTGGTCGCCTGCTCCCCCAT